>JBGALW010000027.1:0-30793 GCA_044223585.1 Amaricoccus sp. | reverse complement strand
CTCCAGTACCGCAGCTTCGGCTACGGCCACTCCTTCGGCGTCCTCTGCCACTACTACGGCCGCGAGGCCGGCCTCGAGCTCCGCGAGGACTGCGAGACCGTGCTGGAGCCCGGCATGGTCGTCTCGATGGAGCCGATGATAACCATCCCGGAAGGGATGCCCGGCGCCGGCGGCTACCGCGAGCACGACATCCTCGTCATCACCGAGGACGGCAACAAGAACATCACCGGCTTCCCCTACGGCCCCGACCACCTCATCGTGAAGTGAGCGGACCAACCTTCTAGCTACGGGCGAAACTGTCGCCTGCTCTCGCCCCGACCCGCAAGCGCGGGTCGGAAGGCGAAATGCTGCCAGATCGAACGATCGGCAGGAACAAGACATAAAAATCGGGAGTGAAGCATGTCCTACGTATCCGCCGCGCCAGCGGCCGGAGTTCCGCATGATGCCGAGGTGTCGCCTGCCGTTCTGCGCAAGGTCCTCGGCGCGAGTTTCATCGGCAACTTCGTCGAATGGTTCGACTACGCCTCCTACGGCTATTTCGCCACGGTCATCGCCCACGCCTTCTTCCCGGAGATCGCGCCCCAAGCGGCGCTTCTCGCCACCTTCGCCGTCTTCGCGATCTCCTTCATCATCCGTCCGATCGGCGGCATCGTCTGGGGCAGCATCGGCGACAAGATCGGCCGGCGCACCGCGCTTTCCTGGTCGATCCTGATCATGTCCGGGGCGACGACGGTGATCGCGCTGCTGCCGTCCTACGCGCAGATCGGCATCATGGCGCCGATCCTCCTGCTCGTCGTGCGCATGGTCCAGGGCTTCTCGGCCTCGGGCGAATATGCCGGCGCCACCTCGTTCATCGCCGAGTACTCGCCGACGAACCGGCGCGGCTTCTACACCAGCATGGTTCCGGCCAGCACCGCCGCGGGCCTGCTCGCCGGCTCGCTGATGTCGGCGGCGCTCTTCGGCCTCCTGAGCGAAGCGCAGATGCAGTCCTTCGGCTGGCGGCTGCCGTTCCTGCTCGCCCTGCCGCTCGGCCTCGTCGGCCTCTACATCCGGCTGAAGCTCGAGGACACCCCGAAGTTCCGCGAGCTCGAGGAGACCCACCACGTCGAGGCGACGCCGGTGCGCGAGCTCTTCACCACCTACCGCCGGCAGATCGCCATCGCCTTCGGCGTGACCTGCCTAAACGCCGTCGGCTTCTACCTGATCCTGAGCTACATGCCGACCTATCTCATCACCGAGATGGGCATGGGCCAGACCGAGTCCTTCATCGCCACCAGCATCTCGCTCTTCGCCTACATCTTCTTCATCTTCCTGATGGGACAACTCTCGGACCGCTTCGGCCGCAAGACCGCGCTCGTCACCGCCTCGATCCTGTTCATGGTACTGACGGTGCCGCTCTTCAGCTTGCTTGACGGCGCCTCCTTCGTGATGATCGTGCTGGTTCAGATCGCCTTCGGCACGCTGCTGACGATCAACGACGGGACGCTCCCCTGCTTCCTGTCGGAGATCTTCCCGACCAAGGTGCGCTACTCGGGCTTCGCCTTCAGCTTCAATGCCGCCAACGCGCTCTTCGGCGGCACCGCGCCTTTCGTCGCTACCTGGCTGATTGGCGTGACCGGAAGCAAGCTCGCGCCGGCCTGGTATCTCGTCGCCGCCGCCGGCGTCGCGCTCGTCGCTATGCTCCTCGCCCGAGAGACCGCCGGCAAGCCGCTGGAAGACTGACGTCCCTGACGCCCCTTCCTCCACACTCCTCCCCCACCGCGGCCGTCACCCGGCCGCGGCCATCGCGGCCCGGACCGTCTCCAGATGCGCGCGCGTCTCCCGCTCCGCCGCCGCGCCGTCCCCCGCCTCGATCGCCGCGACGATCGCCGCATGCTGGTTGCTGTGGCGCCCGCGGAACTCCGCGACCCCGATCCGGCGGTAGGTCCGGTCCCATTCGTGCTGCCAGGGCGCCCGACGCCGGGCGTCGGCGAGATAGGCGAGGACGCCGAGCAGCACGGGGTTGCCCGCCGTCTCGGCAACCGCGCGATGAAAGGCGCTGTCGGCCGCCTCGCAGGTCGCGAGGTCGCGGGCCTGGCGCCCGGCCTCGACGCGGCGCCGCAGATAGCCGGGTCCCTCTGGTGGCCTCCGGTCGCCGCCGCGCGGGCGACCGGAGGTTCGATGAGCAGGCGAGCCTCCATGAGATCGGCAGGTCCGGTGACGGCGACGAGCAGGGTCTCCCGCAAGGGCACGCCGGCGGGGCGCGGGCCACGGAACGTCCCCTGCCCGACATGCCGCCAGATCGCCCCCTCGGCCTCGAGGCGGGAGAGCGCCGCCCGAAGGGTCTCGCGGCTGCAGCCGATCCGTTGCGCCAAGGCCCGCTCGGCCGGAAGCCGGTCTCCCCGGTGCGGAGCCTCCGTCTCGATGAGCGCGGCGAGCTGCCGGCGGGCTTCGGAGCTGTCCATCCTTCGAGCGATTGGCAGACCAATTTGCAGACCAATCCCGATATCGGCGACAAGCGGCCCTGTCCACCCAGGAGCGCCGTCCCGTCATGGTCCCGACCCTCGTCCTCTGCCTCGCCGGCTTCGCCGCCGGCACGCTCAACGCCGTCGCCGGCGGCGGCACCTTCCTCACCTTCCCGGCGCTCATCTGGATCGGCGTGCCGCCGGTGATGGCGAATGCCACCGCGACGATGACCGCCCTGCCAGGCTACATGGGCAGCGCCTGGGGCTTCCGCCGCGACATCCGCGCCGAAGGCGCGCTCTCCCTCGGCGCCATGCTGTGCCTCAGCGCCGCCGGCGGTCTCGCCGGCGCCTTCCTGCTCACCGTCACCTCCGACGACGCCTTCGACGCAATCATCCCGTGGCTGCTGCTCGCGGCGACACTGCTCTTCGCCTTCGCGCCCCGCCTCATCCTGCTCCTGGCGGCCGACGGCTTCGGACCAGCGACCTCCGCCGCGATCGTCGTCGGCGCCTCGGTCTACGGCGGCTATTTCAACGGCGGCCTCGGCATCCTGCTGCTCGCGGCGCTGAGCCTCATGGGCTTCACCGACCTCCACGCGATGAACGGGCTGAAGAACATCCTCTCCGTCCTGCTCTCGACCGCCTCGGCCCTCACCCTCGCGCTTGCCGGGCTCGTCGCCTGGGACAACGCCCTCCTGCTCGCGGCCTCCGCGACGGCGGGAGGATTTGTCGGAGCCCACTATGCCCGACGTCTCTCCGATACCACCGGGCTCCGCGCGGGCATCGTGGTCATCGGATTGGCGATGACGGCTGCCTTCCTTCTCGCCTGACGCCGGTCGATCCCAGACGGAACGCTTCGGGAGTAGTTCCCACCGCAGACCGGAACACCTTGATCATGTGCGGCAGGTCGCAGAAGCCGGTATCGGCGGCGATGCGCGTCGCGGATCGGTCGGTGGTGCGGAGCAGGTGCTTCGCCTGCTCGACGCGGATCAACCGGTCCGCCTCCGAAGGCGTCATGCCGAGCGCCTCACGGAAGTGGCGTTCGAGCTTGCGCCGGCTGACGCCGAGCGCCGAAACGATCCGGCTGATGGACAATGGCGCGTCTATCGATTGCTGCATGGCGAGCAGCGCTTTCCTGACCAGGGGATTGTCGGTAGCAAGCGCCAGCGGCATTCCGGGCTGCGGTCGCTCGCCCGCCATGGCCTCGTCGATGATCATGATGTGCAGGCTCTTCGCCGCCCGCGCCCGGCCGAGGTGGCGTTCGACGATGAAGGCGGCGAGATGGGCGGAGGAAATTCCGCCGGAGCAGGTCAGCCGGTCGCGATCGACGACGAAGATCCGGTCGGAGACGGGCTCCAGCCCTTCGAAACGGTCGAGGAAATCATCGCGATGGAACCAGCTGACGCAAGCGCGGTAGCCGTGCATCAGGCCGGCCCCGTGCAGGACGAAGGTTCCGGTGCACACCCCCACCAGCGGCAAGCCGGCGGCCGCTGCCCGGCCCAGGAAGCGCACGGCGTCGGCGTGCAGGCTCTCGATCTCGTCGACCAGTCCTCCGACCACGACGACGTAGTCGAAGCGCGCCGGGTCGCCGAGACGCTCGTCGGGCTGGACGGCGACGCCACAACTCGACGCGATCGGTTCCATCGTCGGGGAAAGCACCCGCCATCCGCAGAGGATCGGCCGCGACCGGTCGCCCTCGTCGGCTGCGAGCCGCAGCACATCGACGAAGGTCGCGAAGGCGCAGAGCGTGAACCGCTTCGTCAGGATGAAGCCGACATTCAATTTGGCCATTTTCTCAGCTTTCCGTTCCCTGCCGGCAGGATACACCAGAACTGACGCTTTCATACAGTTCCGACTCGTCGGTTTGTGGCATGGCGTACCCAGATAAATCGGGAGGTCCGCATGACGCATTTCTCCTTCGCGCAGGTGATCAAGGGCGCGCTGACCGGCCAGAAGAACTGGACGCCGCAGTGGCCGGACCGCGAGCCGAAGACGTCCTACGACGTCGTCATCGTCGGCGCCGGCGGCCACGGGCTCGGGGCGGCCTGGTATCTCGCGAAGGAGCACGGGATCACCAACGTCGCGGTGATCGACAAGGGCTGGCTCGGGGGCGGCAACACCGGGCGCAACACCACCATCATCCGCTCGAACTACCTCTACGACGAGAGTGCCCGGCTCTACGACCATGCACTCGACCTGTGGGAGAACCTGTCCCAGGATCTGAACTACAACGTCATGTATTCGAAGCGCGGCGTGCTGATGCTGGCGCACAACGTCCACGACGTGCAGTCCTTCCAGCGCCATGTCCATTCCAACCGCCTGAACGGCGTCGACAACGTCTGGCTGAATGCGCAGGAGGCCAAGGCCTTCTGCCCGCCGCTCGACCTGAACCCCAACGCCCGCTACCCGGTGATGGGCGCCGCCCTCCAGCGACGGGCCGGCACCGCCCGCCACGACGCGGTGGCGTGGGGTTACGCCCGCGGCGCCGCCGCCCGCGGCGTCGACATCATCCAGAACTGCCCGGTCACCGCGATCCGCCGCGGGCCGGACGGCCGCGTCACCGGCGTGGAGACCGCGAAGGGCTTCATTGCCGCGAAGAAGGTCGCCGTCTCCGCCGCCGGCCACACCTCGGTGGTGATGGAGACCGCCGGCGTCCGCCTGCCGCTCGAATCCTACCCGCTCCAGGCGCTCGTCTCCGAGCCGATCAAGCCGATCTTTCCCTGCGTCGCGATGTCGAACTCGGTCCACGCCTACATCAGCCAGTCCGACAAGGGCGAGCTCGTCATCGGCTCCGGCACCGACCAGTACGTCAGCTACTCCCAGCGCGGCGGCCTGCCGCTGATCGAGCACACGCTCGCGGCGATCTGCGAGATCTTCCCGATCTTCCGCCGGATGCGGATGCTGCGCAAATGGGGCGGCATCGTCGACGTGACGCCGGACCGCTCGGCGATCCTCGGGCTAACCCCGGTGCCCGGCCTCTACGTCAACTGCGGTTGGGGCACCGGCGGCTTCAAGGCGACGCCCGGCGCCGCCCACGTCCTCGCCCACACGGTCGCGAAGGACGAGCCGCATCCCATCAACGCGCCCTTCACGCTGGAGCGCTTCACCACTGGCCGCCTGATCGACGAAGCCGCCGCCGCCGCCGTCGCGCACTGAGGTTCATCATGCTCCTGATCCATTGCCCCTACTGCGAGCAGAACCTGCCCGAGCTCGAGTTCGCTTACGCTGGCGAGGCCCACATCGCCCGCCCGGCCGATCCGTCGAAGCTGACCGACGAGGAGTGGCGGGACTTCCTCTTCATCCGCACCAACCCGAAGGGCGTGCACTTCGAGCGCTGGCGCCACATCAACGGCTGCGGACGCTTTTTCAACGCCGTGCGCGAGACGGTCGGCGACAAGTTCCTCTCCACCTACAAGGCGGGCGAGCCTCGCCCCGACATCACCAGCCTGACGGGAGACGCCAAGTGACGACCTACCGCCTCCCAAACCGCGGCCGCGTCGACCACGGCAAGCCCGTCACCTTCACTGTCGACGGCAAGTCCTACCAGGGCCTCGCCGGCGACACCCTCGCCTCGGCGCTGCTGGCGAACGGCCAGCATCTGATGGGCCGATCCTTCAAGTACCACCGCCCGCGCGGCGTCGTCACCGCCGGCTCCGACGAGCCGAACGCCCTCTTCGGCACCCGCCGCGGCCCCGGGCGCTTCGAGCCGAACACCCGCGCCACTCTCCAGGAGCTCCGCGCCGGGCTCGAGGCGACGAGCCAGAACCGCTGGCCGTCGCTCGCCTTCGACATGGGCGCAATCAACGACAACCTCGGGTCGCTGTTCTCGGCCGGCTTCTACTACAAGACCTTCATGTGGCCGCGCGCCTTCTGGGACCGGGTCTACGAGCCGGTGATCCGCAACGCCGCCGGCCTCGGCGTCTCGCCCACCGAGCAAGACGCTGACAGCTACGCCTCGCGCTTCCACCACGTCGACGTCCTCGTCGTCGGCGCCGGACCCGCCGGCCTCGCCGCCGCGCTCGCCGCCGGCCGCGCGGGCGCGTCGGTGATGCTGGTCGACGAGCACTCTGAGATCGGCGGCACCCTCCTCTCCGAGCCCGCCATCGCCATCGACGGCAAGCCGGCGTGGGACTGGCTCGCGGCCGCCGCGGCCGAACTGGCATCGCTCCCGAACGTCACGGTGATGCCCCGCACCACCGCGATCGGCTACTACCACCAGAACCTCGTCGGCCTCTGCCAGCGCCTGACCGACCACCTCGAAACGCCGCCCGACGGCGCCCCGCGCGAGCGGATGTGGAAGGTCCGCGCCAAGGAAGTCGTGCTGGCCCAGGGCGCCCTCGAAAAGCCCCTCGTCTTCGACGGCAACGACCGCCCCGGCGTTATGCTCGCGGGCGCCGCCCAGACCTACCTCCACCGCTACGGCGTCAAGGTCGGCAACCGCCCGGCGATCGTCACCGCGCATGACTCTGCGTGGCACACCGCCTTCGACCTCGCTGATGCCGGGGCGAAGCCGGCCGTCATCGTCGACGTCCGCGCCAGTGTCGATCCGGCGCTGACCGACCGCGCCCGTGCCCTCGGCATCGAGACGCTCACCGGCCGCACCGTCACCGGCACCTCCGGCCGGCTCAGGGTGAAGTCCCTCCGCGTCAACCGCATGGACGGCGGCAAGGCCGGAGCGGCGCGCGACATCGCCTGCGACGCCGTCCTGATGTGCGGCGGCTGGACCCCCTGCCTCCACCTCTTCAGCCACACCCAAGGCAAGCTCGCCTGGAACGAGGCAGCCCAGTGCTACCTGCCCGGCACCAAGACCGAGGCGGTGCAGATCGCCGGCGCCGGTCGCGGCCTCTGGGGCATCGCGGCGGTGCTCGCCGACGGTGCCGAGGCCGGCACACTCGCCGCCCGCGACGCGGGCTCCGAGGCGGAGGCGCCTGCCTTCACCGTCGACGCCGACCGCACCGGGTCGGGCGTGACGCTGAAGGAGCTGCCGACCGACAGGGATCCGGGAAAGGCCAAGGCGTTCATCGACTTCCAGAACGACGTCACCGCCAAGGACATCCGCCTCGCCGTACGCGAGGGGATGCGCTCGATCGAGCACGTCAAGCGCTACACCACCAACGGCATGGCGACCGACCAGGGCAAGATGTCGAACATCAACGGCCTGATGATCGCGTCCGACGCGCTCGGCAAGGCGCCGCCACAGGTCGGCCTTACCACCTTCCGGCCGCCCTACTCGCCGACGACCTTCGGCGCCTTCGCCGGCTACCACAAGGACGCGACCTTCGAGGTCACGCGGCGGACGCCGATCGACCCGTGGGCCGAGGCGAACGGCGCGGCGTTCGAGCCGGTCGCGCTGTGGCGCCGCGCCTGGTACTTCCCGAAGCCCGGCGAGGACTTGCACGCCGCCGTCTCCCGCGAGTGCCGCGGCGCGCGCGCCTCCGTCGGCATCTTCGACGCCTCGACCCTCGGCAAGATCGAGGTGGTCGGCCCCGACGCCGTGACCTTCATGGAGCGGATGTATACGAACCCGTGGAAGAAGCTCGGGGTCGGCCGCTGCCGCTACGGCCTGCTCCTCGGCGAGGACGGCTTCATCCGCGACGACGGCGTCATCGGCCGGCTGGCCGAGAACCGCTTCCACGTCACCACCACGACCGGCGGCGCCGCGCGCGTCCTCAACATGATGGAGGACTACCTCCAGACCGAGTGGCCCGACCTGAAGGTCTGGCTCACCTCCACCACCGAGCAGTGGGCCACGATCGCCCTCCAGGGCCCCAACGCCCGCAAGCTCCTCGCGCCCTTCGTCCCCGACGCCGACCTCTCGGCCGAGGCCTTCCCGCACATGGCGGTGATCGAGACCACCGTCGCCGGCTTCCCGGCGCGGCTCTTCCGCGTCTCCTTCACCGGCGAGCTTGGCTTCGAGGTGAACGTCCCGGCCCGCCACGGCCGGGCGCTGTGGGAGAAGCTGTGGGAGGCCGGCCAGCAGTACGACATCGTGCCCTACGGCACCGAGTCGATGCATGTGATGCGCGCGGAGAAGGGCTACATCATCGTCGGGCAGGACACCGACGGCACGCTGACGCCCGACGACGCCAGCCTCACCTGGGCGATCGGCAAGGCCAAGCCCGACTTCGTCGGCAAGCGCTCGCTGACCCGCCCCGACATGGTGGCGAAGGGCCGCAAGCAGCTCGTCGGCCTCCTGACCGACGACCCCAAGGTGGTGCTGCAGGAGGGCGCCCAGATCGTCGCCGACCCGGCGCAGCCGAAGCCGATGACCATGCTCGGCCACGTCACCTCGTCCTACTGGTCGGACGCCCTCGGCCGGTCGATCGCCATGGCCGTCGTCGTCGACGGCCGGGCGCGGGACGGCGAGACGCTGCACGTGCCGATGCCCGAGGGCACGATCACCGCGAAGGTGGTGAAGTCCACCGTCTTCCTCGACCCCGAGAACAGCCGGCTCAGCGCCTGAGATGGAGAGACCGATGAACGCCATGACGCCCACGACCGCAGCCGGCGTGACAGTGACCGAGCTCGCGCCGACGACCCGCATCGCGCTCCGCCTCGCCGGCCCCGGCGTCGGCATCGCCATCGGCGCGCCGCTGCCGGCGCGCATCGGCGAGCGCGCCGTCAACGGCACGCGCAGCGCCCTCTGCCTCGGCCCGGACGAGTGGCTGATCGAGGCGCCGGAGGCCGAGCGGGCCGCGCTCCTCGACGAGCTCGCCAGCCTGTCGGGGCCGCACAGCGCCGTGGAGGTCTCCGACCGCGAGATCACCTACGTCGTCGAAGGACCGGCCGTCCTCGACCTGCTCGCCACGGGCGCCCCGCGCGACCTCGCGGCGATGCCGGTCGGCTCCGGCGCCCGGACGATCTTCGACACCGCCCAGGTCGTCCTCGTCCGCGAGGCGCAGGACCGCTTCCGCCTCACCGTCTGGCGCTCCTTCGCGCCGCACGTCCGCGCCCTCCTCGCCCTTGCCGAGCGCGAGCTCGCCGCCGGCCTCTAAGGACCCTTCCCATGCTCGACACCGACACCGCCCGCCTCTCCGACACCGCCGTCGCCGCCGCCATCGGCCGCGAACTCGGCCGCCAGCAGCACCAGATCGAGCTCATCGCCTCGGAGAACATCGTCTCCCGCGACGTGCTGATCGCCCAGGGCTCGGTCCTGACCAACAAGTATGCCGAGGGCTACCCGGGCAAGCGCTACTACGGCGGCTGCGAGTTCGTCGACGAGGTCGAGACCATCGCCCTCGACCGGGTGAAGCAGCTCTTCGGCGCCGGCTTCGCCAACGTCCAGCCGCACTCCGGCGCGCAGGCGAACCAGGCGGTGTTCCTCGCGCTGCTGAAGCCCGGCGACCGGATCATGGGGATGAACCTCGCCCACGGCGGCCACCTCACCCACGGCTCGCCGGTCACCATGTCCGGCAAGTGGTTCGACGTGGTGAGCTACGAGGTCCGCGAGCAGGACCAGCGCATCGACATGGACGCCGTGCGCGAGCGCGCGCTGGAGACGAAGCCGAAGCTCATCATCGCCGGCGCCTCCGCCTACCCGCGCCACATCGACTTCGCGGGCTTCCGGAAGATCGCCGACGAGGTGGGCGCCTACCTGATGGTCGACATGGCCCACTACGCCGGCCTGATCGCCGCCGGCCTCTACCCGAACCCGGTGCCCTACGCCCACGTCACCACCTCGACCACCCACAAGACGCTCCGCGGCCCCCGCGGCGGCATCATCCTCACGAACGACGAGGACCTGGCGAAGAAGCTCAACTCCGCCGTCTTTCCGGGCAACCAGGGCGGGCCGCTGATGCATGTCATCGCCGCCAAGGCCGTCGCCTTCGGCGAGGCGCTGCGCCCCGACTTCAGGGACTACGCCGCGGCCGTCATCGCCAACGCCCAGGCCCTCGCCGCGACCCTGCAGAAGGGCGGCCTCGACATCGTCTCCGGCGGCACTGACTGCCACATGGTCCTCGTCGACCTTCGCCCCAAGGGCGTGAAGGGGCGCGACGCCGAGCGGGCGCTGGAGCGCGCCGGGCTCACCTGCAACAAGAACGCCATCCCCTTCGACCCGGAAAAGCCCTTCGTCACCTCCGGCGTCCGCCTCGGCACCTCGGCCGGCACCACCCGCGGCTTCGGCGTGTCGGAGTTCACCAGGGTGGGCGAGCTCGTGCTGAAGGTCGTCGACGCGCTGGCGGCGAAGGGCGCGGACGGGGACGCCGCGGTGGAGGCCGAGGTTCTGGCCGAGGTTCGCAAGCTCACCGACGCCCACCCGATCTACGCCGACTGACGGTCTCGGCACCCGCGCGGGCCATCGCGCCCGCGCGGCCTATCTTTCTCCGCAACGCCAGCGACGCTGGTCGATCTTGCCAGGGGGCGCGGGCGATGTTCCTCAGCGTATTCGACATCTTCAAGGTCGGCGTCGGCCCGTCCTCCTCCCACACCATGGGGCCGATGCTCGCCGCCGCCCGCTTCCTCGACGCGCTCCGCGACGGCTCCGACCGCATCCCCGGCGCCGGCGCCCCCGCCAGGCTGGAGGCGGTGCTGCACGGCAGCCTCGCCTTCACCGGCAAGGGCCACGCCACCGACCGCGCGGTGATCCTCGGCCTCCTCGGCTTCGTCCCCGACACCCTCGACCCGGAGGAGGCCGAGCGCCGCCTCGCCGCCCTCGCCGAGACCGGCAGCATCGACGTCCCCGGCCTCGGCCCCCTCGGCTTCGACCCGGCGAAGGGGGTCGTCTTCGACTATGGCCCGCCGCTCCCCGGCCACGCCAACGGCATGGTGCTGCGCGCCTTCGACGCCAGCGGCAACCTGCACATGACCGAGACCTACTACTCGATCGGCGGCGGCTTCGTGGTGACCGAGCGCCAGCTCCGCAGCGAGGCGATCCGGGGCGACGACGCCGACGTCACCCGCCCCCACCCCTTCGCCTCCGCCGCCGAGATGCTGGCCATGGGCGAGGGCTCCGGCCTCTCCATCGCCGCGATGAAGCGCGCCAACGAGACCGCCGGGGGCTTCCGCCAGCTCGACGCCGGGCTGGACCGCCTCTGGCAGGTGATGGACGCCTGCATCGACCGCGGCCTCGCCACCGACGGCATCCTCCCCGGCGGCCTCAAGGTCCGCCGCCGGGCGAAGGCAATCCACGAGGCGCTGGTGGCCGAGCGTGGCAACAACATGGCCCAGCCCCACACCGTCAACGACTGGCTCTCGGTCTACGCAATGGCGGTGAACGAGGAGAACGCCGCCGGCGGTCAGGTCGTCACCGCGCCGACGAACGGCGCCGCCGGCGTCGTCCCCGCGGTCCTGCGCTACTACCGCGACCACTGCGTCGGCGCGACCCACGCGGGCATCCGCGACTTCCTCCTGACCGCCGCCGCGGTCGGCGGCATCATCAAGACCAACGCCTCGATCTCCGGCGCCGAGGTCGGCTGCCAGGGCGAGGTCGGCTCCGCCGCCGCCATGGCCGCCGCCGGACTCTGCGCCGCCCTCGGCGGCTCGAACGCCCAGGTGGAGAACGCCGCCGAGATCGCGCTGGAGCACCACCTCGGCATGACCTGCGACCCGATCCGCGGCCTCGTCCAGGTCCCCTGCATCGAGCGGAACGGCCTCGGCGCGATCAAGGCCGTCGCCGCCGCCTCGCTCGCGCTCCGCGGCGACGGCGGGCATGTCGTGCCGCTGGACGCCTGCGTCGAGACCATGCGCCAGACCGGCCACGACATGAGCGTGAAATACAAGGAGACCTCCACCGGCGGCCTCGCCGTCAACCTGCCCGAGTGCTGACGATGCCCGAGTCGTCCTTCGTCGTCACTCTGACCAGCGCGCCCCTCCCGGGCATCATCTCCGCGATCTCGACGACCATCGCCGACCTCGGCGGCAACATCGCGGAGACGAACCAACACTGGGACCGGCCGACCGACCGGTTCTTCCTGCGGATCTCCTTCGTCGGTCCCGAGGCCCTGACCGCCGCCGACGTCCGCCAGGCCCTTGCCCCCGCCGCCGGAAAGTTCGCTCTCGAGCTCCACGTCGCCGACGCCACCCGCCCGCCGAAGATCGTCGCCATGGTCTCGAAATTCGACCACGCGCTCCTGCACCTCCTCTACCAGATCCGCGTCGGCTGGCTGTCGGCCGAGGTCGTCGCCATCGTCTCGAACCACGCTGACGCCCGCCGCATCGCCGATCACGAGGGCATCCGCTTTGTCCACCTGCCGGTCACGCCCGAGACGAAACCGCAGCAGGAAGCCGCGCTTCTCGCCCTAGTCGAGGAAACCGGGGCCGAGCTCGTCGTCCTCGCCCGCTACATGCAGGTCCTCTCGGACGACCTCACCCGCAAGCTCTCCGGCCGGGCGATCAACATCCACCACTCGTTCCTGCCGGCCTTCAAGGGCGCCAACCCCTACAGGCAGGCCTACCAGCGCGGGGTGAAGCTGATCGGCGCGACCAGCCACTACGTCACTGCCGATCTCGACGAGGGCCCGATCATCGAGCAGGACGTCGCCCGCATCAGCCACGCCGACACCGCCGACGATCTCGTCGCCATCGGCCGCGACACCGAGTCCCGCGTTCTGGCAAGGGCTGTGAAGAATCACCTCGAGCGACGCGTGCTCCTGTGCGGCAGCCGCACCGTGGTATTCACCAAGTAGCCCGTCGGGGCGACCGCGCATCGGACGCACAGATGTACCGTCTTCGCTTGTGGGCAGTCCGCAGAGCCGCCGCGTTCGAGCGCCTCTACGCGCTTGTCGAGCGCGGCATGGTCGCGCTCGATCCGGTCCTCGTCCGTCTCGGTTACGATCGGCTCGAGCGCCCCGTGGCGCTGACGGAGGGGGTCGTCAAGGGCTTGCTCTTCGACTGTCGGATGTGCGGTCAGTGCGTGCTGTCGTCGACCGGCATGTCCTGCCCGATGAATTGTCCGAAGGAGCTGCGGAACGGCCCGTGCGGCGGTGTCCGCGAGGATGGCTTCTGCGAGGTGAAGCCCGAGATGCGCTGCGTTTGGGTCCTCGCCTGGGAGGGCGCCGTCCGAATGCGGGGCGGCGCCCGCATCCGCGAGGTGCTGCCGCCGGTCGACCGACGCCTGCGCGGCTCCTCGTCCTGGCTCAGGATCAGCCGGGAGAAGGCAGCGGCGCTACGCGAGGCACGCGATGCCGCCCGCACCACGCTTGCGCGCGCCTTCCCGAAGGCCCGGGCCATCGAGCCGACGACAGCCCCGCTCGCCGACGAGCCGCCTAGTGCCAGCAACCCACGCGCGCACCAACCATGACCGAGCTCCCCGGCGACCACATCCGGCCCTACGAGGATCCGCCGCTCGGGATGTCATCGGGCAGCCGCCTCGAGCGGGCGCTCCGGGCTGGCAGGTTCGTCCTGACGGCCGAGTTGAACCCGGGATCAGGTCGTCGGTCGTGGCGATCCGGGCGCCGGTGGCGCCGTAGGACTCGGCGTACCGCACGAAGTCCGGGTTGCGGAAGGTGAGACCCCAGTCGGCGAAGTCGTCCACCGCCTGCTTCCAGCGGATCATGCCGTAGGCGTTGTCCTCGAGGATCAGGACGACGAGGTTCAACTTCAGCCGAACCGCGGTCTCGAGCTCCTGGCTGTTCATCATGAAACCGCCGTCGCCGCAGACCGCCATGACGCGGCGAGCCGGATACAGCATCGCGGCCATCATCGCCGAGGGGAGGCCCGCGCCCATTGTCGCCAGCGCGTTGTCGAGGAGCAACGTGTTGGCGACCCGGGTCCGGTAGTTCCGGGCGAACCAGATCTTGTACATGCCGTTGTCGAGGCAGACGATGCCGTCCTCGGGCATCACCTTGCGCACGTCGCGCACGATCCGCTGCGGGGTGGGCGGGAAGCGGCCCTCCTCGTTTCGGTCAGTAATATGCGCGAGGATGTCCTGGCGCAGCGGCAAGAGCGGCGACTCAGGAGGCAGCCGGCCCTCGAGACGGTCCGCGAGGAGCGCGAGGCTCGGGCCGACGTCGCCGACAACCTCGGCGTCCGGGAAGTAAACCTGCTCGACCGAGGCGGGCGTGTAGCCGACGTGGATAACCTTTGGCCCGCCCGGTCCCATGATGAACGGCGGCTTCTCGATGGTGTCGTGGCCGATCGTCAGAATCAGGTCGGCGCGGTCGATCGCGCTGTGGACGTAATCACGCTCCGAGAGCGCGGCGGTGCCCATATAGAGATTCGAGCCACCGGCGACCGAGCCCTTGCCCATCTGGGTGGTGAAAAACGGCAGCTGCAGGCGGCGAAAGAAGCCGTTCAGGCCCGCCGCGAGACGCGGCCGGCTGGCGCCGGCACCGAGCATGACGAGCGGCCGTTTCGCCGCGAGAATCATTGCAGCCGCCCGGTCAAGCGCGGCCGGGTGCGCGACGGGCAGCTCGATCGCGTGCGGCGGCACCATGGGCAAGTCCTGCGCCTCCTCGCCGGCGATGTCTTCGGGGAGCTCGAGGTGGACGGGCCCCGGACGCTCTTCCATCGCGGTGCGGAAGGCCTCGCGGACCAGGGTCGGGATCGTCGCGGTGCTGACGATCTGGCGCGTCGATTTGGTCAGCGGCTTCATCGTCGCGATCATGTCGACGATCTGGAAGCGGGCCTGGTGGCTGGTCTTGATGCCTTTCTGGCCGGTGATCATCACCATCGGCATCGCCCCCAGATAGGCATAGGCGGCGCCGGTGACGAGGTTGAGGGCGCCGGGCCCGAGGGTCGCGATGCAGACCCCCGGCTTGCCGGTCAGCCGTCCGTAGGTCGCCGCCAGGAAAGCCGCCGTCTGCTCGTGGCGGGTCACTACGAGATCGATCTTAGAGGTTCGCAGCGACTCGACGACATCGAGGTTTTCCTCCCCCGGTACGCCGAAGATCCGGGTGACGCCCTCGTTCTCGAGCGCGGCCACAAGCAGATCGGAGCCCTTGGTCATTTCTGGTTCCTTCCCCTCTCGACCGCGCCTCTTGGTCAGCGGCCGTTGGCTTTGCGCCACTTCGTGAACGCGACCTGGTGCTCGTCCTTGGTGCAGGGGTAGAGGCCGATGATCGTCTCACCCGCCTTCACCCGCTCGACCACGAAATCTTCGTAGGCAGTCATCTCGACCGCCTCGGCGGCGACCTCATCGGCGATGTCGGCCGGGATCACGATCACGCAATCGTCGTCGCCGACGATCACGTCGCCCGGGAAGATCGGCGCGTCGCCGCAGCCAATCGGAACGTTCATCTCGATCGCCTCGTGGAGGGTGAGGTTGGTCGGGCTCGAGGGCTGGGTGTGGTAGGCGGGAATCTCGAGGCCGCCGATGGTGACGGCGTCACGGAAACCGCCGTCGGTGACGATGCCGGCGCCTCCCCGTACCATCAGCCGGGTGATCAGGATGTCGCCGGAGGAGGCGGCACGGGCGTCCTTGCGGGCGTCGATGACGAGGACGTGGCCGGCCGGGCATGTCTCGATCGCGACGCGCTGCGGGTGTGCGGGATTGCGGAACTCGGAGAGCTGGTTGCGGTCCTCGCGTGCGGGCATGTAGCGCAGCGTGAAGGCCGGGCCGACCATGTTGCGGCCCTTGGGTGCGACCGGGTGCACGCCCTGGATTACTTGGTTGCGCAGGCCGCGCTTGAAGAGCGCCGTACATAGGGTGGCGACGGACACGCCCATCAGCTTGTCGCGAGTCTCGGGGTTCATCGGTGTTTCCTCACTTCAGATCGTCGGGCAGGACGCCCGCGGGCAGGTTCTGGAAGCAGACGGGCCGCAGGAACCTGCGGATCGAGAGGGTGCCGACCGAGGTCGCGCCGAAGTTGGTCGAGGCGGGATAGGGCCCGCCGTGCACCATCGCGTCGGCGACCTCGACGCCGGTCGGGAAGCCGTTGGCGAGGACCCGCCCGGCCTTACGTTCGAGGACAGGCAGCAGCCGCCGGGCGAGGGCGGCGTCGCCGTCGTCCATGTGCAGGGTGCAGGTGAGCTGGCCGTGCAGCGAGCGGGCGATGGCGTCGAGCTCGGCCACGTCGGCGACCCGGACGACCAGGCCGAGGGGGCCAAAGACTTCCTCGGCAAGGTTCTCGTCGCTGAGCCAGGCCCCGCCGGTGGTCTCGTAGAGGTAAGGCGTGGCGTTGCGGAGGTCGCAGACCGAAGTCAGCACCTCCTGGACGCCGGTGCCGGCGGCGACGCGGGCGCGGCCCTGGCGGTAGGCGCTGGCGATGCCATCGGTGAGCATCGTCTGCGGGCCGACCGCCGCGAGCGCGTCCTTGGCCGCGGTGACGAAAGCGTCTGCCTCGGGGCCGTCGACGAGCACGGCGACGCCGGGGTTGGTGCAGAACTGGCCGGCGCCCATGGTCAGCGACCCTGCCCAGCCCTTGCCGATCTCGGCGCCGCGGGCCGTGACCGCCTCGGGTAGCAGGAACATCGGGTTGACCGAGCCGAGCTCTCCGAAGAAGGGGATCGGCTCGGGCCGGGAGGCGCAGAGGTCGAAGAGCGCCCGTCCGCCGACGAGCGAGCCGGTGAAGCCAACCGCCTTGACCAGCGGGTGCTGGACCAGCGCCTGGCCGACGTCGCGGCGGCCGCCCTGGATCACGCTGACGACGCCCGGGTGCACGTTGCTGGCCGCGATCGCCGCGTGGATCGCCTCCGCGACGATCTCGCTGGTGCCGGGGTGGGCGGAATGGCCCTTGACGATGACCGGGCAGCCGGCCGCGAGCGCCGCGGCGGTGTCGCCGCCGGCGGTCGAGAAGGCGAGCGGGAAATTCGAGGCGCCGAAGACCGCGACCGGTCCGATCGGGCGTTCGATCATCCGGAGCTCGGGTCGGGGCAGGGGCTTGCGGTCGGGCAACGCCGCATCGACGCGGCGGCCGAGATAGTCGCCCTTGCGGATGTGGTCGGCGAAGAGCCGGAGCTGGCCGGTGGTGCGGCCGCGCTCACCCTCGAGCCGTGCCGGCGGAAGGCCGGTCTCGGCGCTGCCAATGGCGGTGATCGCGGCGGCGCGGGCCTCGATCTCGTCGGCGATGCGCTCCAGAAAGGCCGCGCGTTCGGCTCGCGGGCTGTAGCCATAGCTCCAGAAGGCCGCTTCCGCGGCCTTCGCCGCGCGGTCGACATGGGCGGGCGTACCGACGGAGAACGTAAAGGCCTCGCCGGTGGCAGGCTCGGAGCGGAAGGTGGTCTCGCCGGTGACCCATTCGCCGCCGATCAGGTGGCGGCCGTGGGGCGTGAAGGTGGTCTTGTCGAGCATGTCGTTTCCTTTCCTCGTCAGCCGCGGCCGATGTAGGGCATGGTCGTGGCCATGACGGTCATGAACTGGACGTTGGCCTCCGGCGGCAGGTCGGCCATGTGCAGGACCGAGCGCGCGACGGCGCCCACGTCCATCATCGGCTCGGCCTTGATCGAGCCGTCGGCCTGCGGCACGCCCCTGGTCTGGGTGACGGACATCTCGGTCAGCGCGTTGCCGATGTCGATCTGTCCGCAGGCGATGCCGAAGGGGCGGCCGTCGAGCGAGAGCGTCCGGGTCATGCCGGTGACCGCGTGCTTCGACGCGGTGTAGGCGATCGAGCCGGGGCGCGGCACGTGGGCGGAGATCGAGCCGTTCATGATGATCCGCCCGCCCTGGGGAGACTGCCGCCGCATCTGGGCGAAGGCGGCGCGGGCGCAGAGGAACATGCCGGTGATGTTGGTGTTTACCACCGCCTGCCACTGCTCGACGGTCATGTCGTCGATGAGCACCGACTTCAGGCCGACGCCGGCGTTGTTGAACAGGCAGTCGAGCCCGCCCCACGCGCCGACGGCGGTAGCGAAGGCACTGTCGACGGAGGCTGCGTCGGTGACGTCGCAGGGAAGCACCAGCGGATCGCCCGCGAGCGCGGCCGCGACCTCGCGCAGCGCCGCCTCGCGGCGGCCGACGAGGCCCACGCGCCAGCCGGCATCGGCGAAGGCGCGGGCCGTGGCCCGGCCGATCCCCCCCGAGGCGCCGGTGACGATGACGCTCCGGTCAGGCATGGACTTTCGCCGGGGTGAGCTCGTTCGCCGCCAGGAAGTCGCGCAGCTTCGCCTGCTGCGCCTCGGTCAGGGGCCAGGCCGAGGGCGGCCGCGTCGGGCCGCAGTCGTTGCCGAGCGCCTGCAGCGCCGCCTTGACGCCGGTGACGTTGGTGCCGTTCAGCTCCTCGGCGCGGATGTCCTCGAAGGCGCGCATGTCTTCTATGAGCGCGCGGGCCTCGGCGTAGTCCGACGCCTCGAGCGCGGCGTGGATCGCCATCGAGCGCTCGGGCCAGACGTTGATGAGGCCGGAGGTGAAGCCGCGGGCGCCAACGGCGTAGAAGGTCGGCGCCCAGACCTCGGCCAGCCCGCCGACCCAGGTGATCGACGGGTCGCAGGCCTCGATCGCCTCGGCTAGGCGCATCGGGTTCGGCGTCGCCCACTTGACGCCCTTGACACCCGGAAGCGCGGAGAGGTCGGCGATCCCCCGGGTGCCGATGGCGTCGCTGCGGAGGTAAAGCATCATCGGCAGGCCGCCGGAGGCGTCGCTGATCGCCTTGACGTAGTCGACGGTGCCGCGGGGCGCGACGAAGGGATCGGGCGGCTGGTGGATCATCAGCGCGGCGGCGCCGGCATCGGCCGAGGCGCGGGCGAGGCGGCAGGCGTCGCGGATGGCGCGGCCGACGCCGGCGAGGACCGGCGCGCGGCCGTCGACCAGGGCGACGACCTCGCGGGCCATCGTGCAAGCCTCGTCGGTCGTCAGCGCGTAGAACTCGCCGGTGTTGCCGTTGACCACGGGGATGTGGACGCCGGCACCGATCGCGCGGTCGAGGATCGGGGCAAGGCGCTCGGGCGCGATCTCGCCGTCCGGGCGGTAGGGCGTGACTAGAATGCCGGAGATGCCGGTCAGGGCGCGGTCGAGATCGTGTGTCATGGTTCTCCTCAATAGATCGACGGCTCGCCGGCGGCGCGGCCTTTGGCCCGGGTCAGGAAGTCGAAGTCGCAGCCCTGGTCGGCCTGACCGACGTGGCGCTGGAACATGTAGCCCCAGCCGCGCTCGAACCGCGGCTCCGGTGGCTGCCAGGCGGCGCGCCGCCGCTCGAGCTCGGCCTCGTCGACCAGCATGTCGATGCTCCGGTTCGGCACGTCGAGCCGAACGATGTCACCGGTCCTGAGCAGCGCCAGCGGGCCGCCGACGAAGGACTCCGGGGCGACGTGCAGCACGCAGGCGCCGTAGGAGGTGCCCGACATCCGCGCGTCGGAGAGGCGGAGCATGTCGCGGTGGCCCTGCTTGATCAGCGCCTTCGGGATCGGCAGCATCCCCCACTCGGGGAAGCCGGGGCCGCCCTGCGGACCGGCGTTGCGCAGCACCATCACTGTGTCGGGCGTGACGTCGAGGTTCTCGTCGTCGACCGCCTTCTTCATCTCCGGATAGCTGTCGAAGACCAGCGCCGGCCCCTCGTGGGTCCAGTACTTCGGATCGCAGGCGGCGGGCTTGATGACCGCGCCGGAGGGCGCGAGGTTGCCGCGCAGCACCGCGAGCGAGCCCTCGTGGTAGACCGGGTTGGAGAGCGGCCGGATGACGTCGTCATTGTAGACCAGCGCGCCCTTGAGGTTTTCGCCGAGGGGCTTGCCGGTCACGGTCATCGCCGAGGTGTCGAGCCGCTCCTCAATCTGCTTCATCAGCGCGCGGAGGCCGCCGGCGTAGTAGAAGTCCTCCATCAGGTAGTCCTTGCCCGATGGGCGGACGTTGGCGATCAGCGGCGTCACCCGGCCGAGAGCGTCGAGGTCGTCGAGGGTGAGCTCGACGCCGGCGCGCCGGGCCATCGCGATCAGATGGACGACGGCGTTGGTCGAGCAGCCGGTCGCCATCGCCACGATCGCGGCGTTGCGCACCGATGCGTCGGTGATGATCTTCTCGGGGCCGAGCTCCTCCCAGACCATCTCGACGATGCGCCGGCCGCAGGCCGCTGCCATGCGCTGGTGACCGGAATCGCCCGCCGGGATCGACGAGGCCCCCGGCAGCGTCAGCCCCATGGCGTCGGTGATCGCCGTCATCGTCGAGGCGGTGCCCATGGTCATGCAGGTGCCGGCCGAGCGGGCGATGCCGCCCTGGAAGCCGAGCCATTCCTCGTCGGTGATGTTGCCCGCGCGGCGCTCGTCCCAGTACTTCCAGGCGTCCGAGCCCGAGCCGAGGATCTTGCCGGCATAGTTGCCGCGAAGCATCGGGCCGGCCGGCAGGTAGATGAACGGCACGCCGGCCGAGATGGCGCCCATGACGAGGCCGGGCGTGGTCTTGTCGCAGCCACCCATCAGCACCACCCCGTCGAAGGGGTGGGAGCGGATCATCTCCTCGGTCTCCATCGCCAGCATGTTGCGGTAGAGCATCGAGGTCGGCTTGGTGAAGCTCTCGTCGACCGAGAGCGAGGGCAGCTCGACGCCGAGGCCGCCGGCCTGCGCCACGCCGCGCTTCACATCGGCGGCACGCTCGCGGAAGTGGCTGTGGCAGGAGTTGATCTCCGACCAGGTATTGAGCACGCCGATGATCGGCTTGCCCATGAAGTCTTCCTCGGCGAGGCCGAGCTGCATCATGCGGGAGCGGTGGCCGAAGCTGCGTAGGTCGTCCGGGCCGAACCAGCGGGCGCTGCGCAGCTTGTCCGGGCTCTTCTTGATGGAATTGTCGAACATCGTGCTTTCCTTCCCGACCTCGCGTCGGATGCGTGTGCGTCTAGGGAGCAGAAGGCCTCAGGCGACTGCCGCGTGGGCGAGGCGTCGGGCCTTCTGAACTTCGGGGTCGGGGTCAAGCCCGGCAGCGAGGAGGCGCTGGGTGTAGGGCTGGCGCGAGTTCTCGAAGATCTCGCGGACGGTGCCGAGCTCAGCTTCGTCGGCTCGACGCCGATCGCGCGCTATATCTATGCCACCGGCACCGCCAACGGGAAGCGCGTCCAGGCGCTCGGCGGTGCCAAGAACCACGCGATCATCATGCCCGACGCCGACATCGACATGGCGGTCGGCGCGCTGATGGGCGCGGCCTACGGCTCGGCCGGCGAGCGTTGCATGGCGATCTCGGTCGCGGTGCCGGTCGGCGAGGAGACCGCGAACCGGCTGATCGAGAAGCTGGTGCCGAAGATCGAGGCGCTGAAGATCGGCCCGGCGGCGGACCGCGCCTCGGAGATGGGGCCGCTCGTCACCGCCCAGCATCTCGCCAAGGTCAGGGGCTACATCGACGCCGGCGAGAAGGAGGGCGCGAAGGTCGTCGTCGACGGCCGCGGCTTCAAGGCGCCGCAGGGCTACGAGAACGGCTACTTCGTCGGCGGCACGCTGCTCGACGACGTGACGCCGGACATGACCGTCTGGAAGGAAGAGATCTTCGGCCCAGTCCTCTCGGTCGTCCGCGCGAAGAACTACCAGGACGCGGTCGATCTGGTCGGGCAGCACGAGTACGGCAACGGCGTTGCGGTCTTTACCCGCGACGGTGACGCGGCGCGGGCCTTCGCCCATGACATCGAGGTCGGCATGGTCGGGGTCAACGTGCCGATCCCGGTGCCGATGGCGTTCCACTCGTTCGGCGGCTGGAAGGCGTCGCTCTTCGGCGACCACCACATGCACGGGCCGGAAGGGGTGCGCTTCTACACCCGCCTCAAGACCATCACGACGCGCTGGCCGACCGGCATGCGCGCCGAAGCCGAGTTCGTCATGCCGACGATGGGGTGAGCCTGGCTTCGGGTGGGGGGCGGTCGATGGAGGGCAGCGGATGATGAGTGGGCTGAGGCTCGAAGGGGACCGGGAGCCGGGGGCGCCTACGCTCGCCAACCACCTACGTGATTGGGCGGGCAGCGATCCGATGCGTGGCGCGGTGGCGCGGGCGGTCGGGGCCATTGCCGACGCGGCCGGACCGGTCGCGTTCCGGCTGGCGCAGTCGGAGCTTCCGGGCGACCCGGCACGCTCCGTCGGGACCAATACCGGCGGAGACAGCCAGAAGGCGTTGGACGTGGCGACGCACGAGCACTTTCTGGCGGCGCTACGCGCCGCCGGCGTGCGGGCGGTGGCGTCGGAGGAGGCTGAGAAGGTAGCCGAGTGTGCGGCTGACGGCCTGGTGTCGGTGGCGATCGACCCGATCGATGGCTCCAGCGGCATCGGGGTCGGCGCCCTACTCGGCACACTCTTCGCGGTGCTGCCAGCCACGGGCGGGGCCGAGTTCTACCGCCAGCCGGGACGTGAGATCCTGGCGGCGGGCTACGTGTCGTATGGCCACTCGGTCGATCTCGGCTTCTCGACCGGTAACGGAGTGACGATCGCCACCTACGATCCTGGCGCTCGCGTTTTTCGGATAGTGGCAGAGCACGTCATCATCCCGGCGCGGACCTCTGAGATTGCCTTCAACGCCTTGGTGCTGCGGCACTTGGCCCCTGGCGCGCGTGCCTACGTCGACGACTGCATGGCCGGCCAGGACGGCCCGCGCGGATGCGACTTCAACATGCGGTGGCTCGCAGCGGCGGTAGGTGACCTGCAGCGGATCCTGCGGCGCGGCGGCATGTTCTTCTACGTTGCCGACCGGCGTCCCGGCTATGAGAGGGGTCGGCTCAGGCTGGTTTACGAGGCCAACCCAATCGCCTTCCTCTGCGAGCAAGCCGGGGGTGCGGCGACTGACGGCACCCGGCGCATCCTCGACATCGTCCCCGAAGCGCTGCACCAGCACACCCCGCTTGTCTTCGGCAGCGCCGAGGAGGTCGAAACCTTTGCCCGCTATGCTGCACGAGACATCCGATAACCGAGACCAGGAGGAAGGCACCCCGTGGCCCGCATCACTTTGAGGCAGCTGCTCGACCATGCCGCCGAGCACGCCTACGGCGTACCCGCCTTCAACATGAACAACCTGGAGCAGGGGCTCGCGATCATGGCGGCAGCGGCGGAGACCCGCTCGCCGGTGATCCTGCAAGCGAGCCGCGGTGCGCGGGTCTATGCCGGTGACCTGGTGCTGTCGCGGATGATCGATGGCTTCGTGGCGATGTACCCGGATATCCCGGTTTGTATGCACCAGGACCACGGCAGCGACGAGGCGACTTGCGTGACTGCCATCCAGTACGGGTTCACCAGCGTGATGATGGACGGATCGCTCAAGGCGGACGGGAAGACGCCCGCGGATTACGCCTACAATAGCGGTATCACCGCCCGCGTGAGCGAGATCGCACATGCCTGCGGTGTCTCGGTCGAGGGTGAGATCGGCGTGCTCGGCAGCCTCGAGACTGGTGGTGGCGAAGCGGAGGACGGGCACGGATTTGAGGGGACGCTCGGGCATGACCAGCTCCTGACCGACCAGGAGGACGCGGCGCGCTTCGTGCGCGACACCAAGGTCGACGCGCTCGCCGTCGCAATGGGCACTAGTCATGGCGCCTACAAGTTCAGTCGTCGCCCGGACGGCGAGGTGTTGGCGATGCACTTGATCGAGGAAATCCACCGCCGTCTGCCTGACACCCATCTGGTGATGCACGGAAGCTCGTCGGTGCCGGAGGAGCTGCAGCAGATCATCAACCAGTATGGTGGCGAGATGCTCCCGACCTGGGGCGTTCCGGTCGAGGAGATCCAGCGCGGCATCAAACATGGCGTGCGCAAGATCAACATCGATACTGACAACCGGATGGCGATGACCGGCGCGATCCGTAAGGTGTTCGCAGAAAGCCCCGGCGAATTTGATCCTCGCAAGTATCTGGTGCCGGCCATTGCGGCGATGAAAAAGCTCTGCAAGCAGCGGTTCGAGGAGTTCGGAACCGCCGGCAATGCGGACCTGATCAGGCCGATCCCATTGGGGGACATGGCGAGGCGCTACGCCTCGGGAAGCCTCGATCCGAAGGTGGCATAACGATTGCGTCTGGTATTCGACTGCAGGTAGGCCGGCCCAACGGTCTTGCCTCTGCGGAAGGCAGTGAAGTCCTTGGGCTTGGCGGCGGGTCGAAAGATAGCCGATGGTACTCCACTCTTTCGGCGCTGGAAGGCGTCGCTCTTCGGCGACCACCATATGCACGGGCCGGAGGGGGTGCGCTTCTACACCCTCCTCAGGACGATCATGCGCACCGAGGCCGAGTTCGTCATGCCGACGATGGGCTGAGGTGATGGATGGGGTGGCTGCGGTCAACGGTCACCCCGTTCCTTCCAAAGCTTCCTAGCTCTCCCGATGGGCCGTGATCGCTTGCCTGAGATCAAGCTGCTTTCCTCGGACAATCCCTAGTTTCACCATGGGCGTGTCCGCTGCCGGCGGCTTCATGACATCCTCGACAGGAAGCTGAGGTTCGAGTCGATCGACGATTTTCGTTTCGGATGTCCCCTTCTGGGCATTGTCACCGCCTGGCGGCGCCTCCTCAGGCATGCCGGAAGGCTGCAGAGTTCTAAAGTCCTTATGCCCCTCGTAGAGCGCCCCCAGATTGCGGTCTTCGTAGTACCGGACCTTCGCCACGTGCACCGGGTTCTGGTCCCGCACCAGCCCGATCGCCGCATCGGGCCCGAGCATGCGGATCTGCTCCGGCCGGATCAGCCGGATGCCCTCCTGCCGCTCCTGGATTGACGCCGCGTCCCAACCCCGCTGCCGCCAGGACTTCACCCGCACCGCCCGCGTTTGATCGCCGATCGCCTCGGAAATGTACCGCGGGGTGTCGGTGTCGGTCGGCGCCATGAAGAGCTGCAGCTCGCAATTGCCGAGGAAGTTCGCCGCACCGTCCGCGCCATAGACCTCGCGCAGGTTGGCGAGGGACTGCACGATCAGCATCAGGTGCGCGCCCGACGAGCGCACGGTGGTGATCGCCCGCCCCATCTCCTGCATCTTCCCGAGCGAGGCGAACTCGTCGAGCAGGAAGAGCACGTCGAACTTGTCCTCCTCCGTCCGGTCGGTCTCCTGCAGCAGGGTGAACATCTGCTGGAACATGAGCCGGATCAGCGGCGACAGGACCCCGAGGTCCTTCTGGCTGACGCAGAGGAAGACACTGGCCGGATCCGACCGGAAATCCGTGATCCAGAAATCGGTCGCCGCGGTGGCATCGCGCACGTCGGGATCGGCCCAGAGCCGCAGGCCTCCGTCGAAGAGCACCGACATGTAGCTGCCGAGCACCTTCTCCGGCTGGCCGGCGAAGCGGTTGAACACCGAGCGCGCCTCCCCGGAGCCGGTCTCGGCCGCGAGCCCGGCGAGCAGGTCGCCCGGCGTCCCCGCCGCGCTCAAGAGGTCGTAGACCGCGGCAATCGTCGGCGTGCTGCGCTCGTGGGCCACCACTGCCGTCGCCGCGAAGATTTCACGCGCGCCGTCGACCCAGGACTCGGTGCCTTTGCCCTTGGCCTCGACCAGACTGTTCGCGAGCCGCAGCGCCTCGGAGAAGCGCCGCCGGTCCGGCGCCGCCGCCACCTCGTCGAAAGGGTTGTAGCGATGGGTCCGCCCATCCTTGGCGTAGGGGGCGAATTTGAAGACCCGGTCCCCGAGATGCTGCCGCCGGACCGCGGTCTTCTCGTAGTTCTCGCCCTTCACGTCGAGGACGACGGTCGAGCCCGGATAGGTCAGCAGCGTCGGGATGACGATGCCAACCCCCTTCCCTGCCCCGGTCGGCGCCGCAACCAGCGAGTGGACGATCTTTTCCGAGCTCAAGTACGGCGCCCGCGACTTCGGCGGCCCGAGCTTGCCCCAGATCGGACCGCGCACTTCCTCGAGCCGTCTCGCCAGCAACCCTGCCCGCCGCAGCTCCCCCGGTTCGGCCCAGCGGGCCGTGCCGTGCAGCGTCAGCGCCGGCTGCCACAGCAACGCGATGCCGGCAAAGACGAAGGCAACGACGACCCCTGCCCCGGCCAGCGCTGCGGTCAACGGCAGCCCCTGCCAGCGCGCCGCCGCCGGCAGCAGCCGGAACCAGGTCCCAAGGTCGATTTCACGCAGGTCCCCGCCGAGCCGCCAGGTCATGACAGCGCCAGCGGCCAGCAGGCCGGGCAGGAGCCCGACCATCAGTCCGACCCCGCCGCCGAGCAGCACATCCTGTCCACGCCGCGTCATCACCGGCTCCGATCGTCGTCATCCCGAGAGCGGCGAGCCGACGGCCGCGCCGGACCCTTCCGCGCGTCGGTGCCATCATCACGAGCTGGCTCGCCGCGACGCTCGCTCTCGGAGCCTGTGCGATCGTCTACTCTCGCAACCTCGCCACGGCTGCGGGGGACGTCGCGCGGCCGCCCCGACTCCGGCGTGCCACGCGGATCCTTCCGCTCCAGCTCGCGCACGCGCTCCACCGCCTCCCGGTAGATTGCGCCCGCGCGGGCGTGGAAGTCGGCGAGCTGCGCCGCCGCCGCGTCGACCCGCTCGACCGGCTGGCCGCGCGCCGCCCGATCCGCGGCCCGCTCGGCGAGCTCCTCGGCGCGATAGTCACGCCCGAGGCCGACCGACACGCTCTCGGCCGAGAACCGCGCCAGCGTCGCTTCCGGTTGCAGCCCGAAGCGCTCCGCCAGACGGGCGACCTCTCGGTCGGCCTCGGCTTTGACCGCGGCCGTCCGTGCATCGCTGGCGGGCACCGCCAGGCCGCGATAGTCGGCATGCGGCACGTCCGTCCGATAGCCCTGCAGCCCCATGTCGTCGCGGATCAGCGGCGCCGCCTCCGCCTTCAGAACGGCTAGGTCGCGCAGGAACTCCGCCCGCTTCGCCGGATCCTCGACGCCCCGGATGTCCGCCTCGAGCGCGACGAAGTTCTGCCGCACCTCGGCCCGGACCGTCTCGATCGTCTCCGCCATGCGCATGGCCTCCTGTGGTGTCAGTCTCGGTGTCGCCTCGCGCTCCACCGCAAGTGCCCGGCCCGCGAGGATGGCCCCGGCCGCGGCCTCGAGCTTGTCGGCCAGCTCCGGCGCCTCTCCGGCGATCGCCGCCGCAGCCCCCTGGTAGTCCCGGGCGTAGTCGAGGATCTCGGCCGCGGTGGCGATCGCCGAAGCCTCCGTGTGCGCGGGTGGCACCGCTTCCCGCCCCTCCGCCCGCGCCCGCCGGTACTCGGCATCGGGCACCGGCCGGTCATGCACACCGCGCGACAACCGGGTCGTGCCGGTGAGGGCGATCCCCTCGCGCGCCGCTACCTCCACCTGCACCTCGCGCAGCCTGTCGAAGGTCAGCATCCCCCGCGACGACACCCGGAGCCATTCTCCCTCGTCGAGCCCGCGGCGGCCAACGACGACGTGGATGTGCGGATAGGCAGTGTCCTTGTGGAAGGCGGTGTAGTAGTCCCAGCGGTCGCCATAGGCGCCGCTGTCGAACAGCGCCGCCGCCCACGCCCGCCCTGCCCTCTCCGCCGCCTCCGGGTCCGTCCCCTGCGGAAAGCTGACCACGAAGTGCGAGGTTCGGTCAGCCCCGCCGCGGTCCGCCTCAGGCAGCCCCCAGGCCGACGCCAGCTGCTCGGCATCGCCGGCCCCGAGTTCGGTGCCGAAAGTGCTCTCTGACGACACCAGCGGCACGTCCCCCTGACGGCTCAGGTAGCTCATCTGCGCCTTCAGCCCGCGAACGTTCGCCGCACCCCCCGTCCCGATCAGCTTGACCAGCGCCTGCGGATTCGGCGCCAGCACCCCGCCGACGGCAGCTCGCCGGCGCGCGCCCGTTCGCCGCGCCTCTCCATAGCTCAGCCGCCGCTCGGCGCCGCCGCGACCGAGCTCCAGATGCGCCCAGTCCTCGCCCATCACCGCGTCGACCGCCGACACCCCAGCTGGCGCCTGGGCGCCGCGGCGGAGCAACTCTGAGACGGAGATGACGCTCATTCCGACCCCCCTGCCCTTCCCGGCTCCGCCGCTGCCTTCAGTCGCGCGAGCCCATCCTCGCGGCGAGCCCCGAGGTCGAGGATCCGCTGCAGCGCTCCGCGAGTCTCGATCAGGATCCGCCCGAGCTCGGCGCGCTGCGCCATGAAGGCGCGGTAATCTGGATCGTGGGTCCGGTTGGCCGCATGCGCGATCTGGTTGATGTTCGTCGCCAGCCCGGCGAGCTGCCGATTGATCGACCGCAGCGCCTCCACCGTCTCGCCATCGACCTCGAGGAAGCCGCCGATCCGGCGCGCGGCGATCCGCAACGCCCGGTTCCGATTGAGGCCCGATCCCTCGATCTGGGCGTCGAGTTCCGCCAGTTCGGCCTCGGTGAGCCGCATCGAGATCGTCTTGTCGGCGCGGGGCTCTTTCTTGGCCCGCTCCGGATCCTGCCACCTGCCGCGGATCATCCGCCGCTCGGCTTGGACGGGCGGCTGGTTCGCAGCGGCGTTAGCCTTCTTGCTGCGGAGGGGTGGGGGTTGGGCGCTCATTAGAATGTTCTACATTTACATATATCCTGCCATTTATCCTACCCAACCCATTCTCCCCACTTCAAGCCCTTGGTTTGGCTTGCCTGACTCCCTCATTCCCTCGCTCCGTCGCAGGTCCCTCCGTGGATCGGACCTTTCTCTCCAGAAAGCCTCATTTCCTCAAATCCTGAATTCCCCATGCCGGATGCGACGCACACTCCCTGCATCCCTCCGAACCTGATTAGCTGATTAACGCATTACCACATTGCTTTAATGTCGCATTGCCTGATTCATCTCGCTTCCACCCTACCTTATTTCCTCGTTGCCTCGTCCCTTCGCTTCCAGAATGTCTTACTCCACCCCACGCTCCCTGCTTGGTTGCCGCACTTTACCAACTGCTGCATTCCCTCATTACCGCACTGCCGCTTAGCCTCACATTCCCATTGCCTCATCGCCTTGCAGCAGCATATCCTGACGCCCTCAAACCCTCGCATCATCAACGCGCGGGAGCTAAACAGAGGCAGGCAGATGGAAGTCGTGAGTTTCGTCTCGTTCAAGGGCGGGGCAGGGAAGACCACCGCCCTTGAGATGCTGTGTTCGGCTCTCCTGGCCAAAAGCAAACCCGTCGCTCTCATCGAATCCGACGAGAACGCGCCGCTGGGCCAGTGGAGGGAGAATGCCCGCAGAGAGGAAACCTGGGATGAGGCGTGCAAGATCTACCCCGGCGGATCGCCGCAGCTCCTCCTCGAGTCCATCGTGGCGGCCGAGGCGGCCGGCAACGACTACCTCCTGATCGACACCCAGGGAGGCGGCTCGGAGCTGAACAACGCCGCAATCGTGAATAGCTCGCTGGTGATCGTTCCAACCGCGATCACCGCCGCCGACATCCCGCGATGCATCGACACGGTTGCTTTCCTCGATGAGCTGCGGAGCGCCGAGGGTCTGGAGAACTCGCTGCTTATTGCTATCCTCGTGACCCGTTTCCCTTTGGCGTTGAACAAGTCCCGTCAGGAGACGTTGGATAAGCTTTCAGACTTCCCGCTCTTTCAGACTATCATTCGAGAGCGCGACGCCCTCGCCGGCATAGAAGACACCGGCATGCTTCACCTTTCCCTTGCCAAGAGGGAATCCCAATCCCCGATACTGGCGACACATTTTCGAAGCGCGATGAAAGAAGCCGTACAGTTCGCGGAAGAGATAACTTCTATCCTGGAGCCGGTATCATGAAGCGCGAAGTTCGCCTTCCGACGCAGGGCTACGACAAGCTTCGCCAACAGGTCCAGGCGAGGAGGGGTTCGCCGACCAACCGGGAGCTGCCGGAGGCCGCATCCAACGTCGAAGCTATCGATGAAAGCCACGAGGTAACGCCGATCGCACCGGCGCCTGCGGCCGTCATTACGCATACGTCGGACGAAGGTCTTGGCGGCGAGCAGATGCCGGAGACCGCTACCGATGGGGCTCAACCAGAAGCCAGCGCTCCGGCAGCCCCGGCGGCCGAGCGACGTACGGCGCGGGCCGCGCCGAGAACCTGGTCATCGCGAAGCTCGGCACCCAGCGCTCCTCCTTCCGAGACAGGACGAGTGACCCTGAAGATCAACTTCACGGCGCCCGCTAGCGGCGTGTTCCCTTTCTATGATCGCGTCATAGAGTCGATGCCTCCACGAAAGGCCGTCCCTCTGCTGCTCGCGAAGGCCTTCGACGATCTCGAAGCCGCGGCGGCGCGCGGTGAGACCGTGCGCCTGGAAGAGTACAAGATGGAGCGTAAGGGGGAGAGGATAAGCACCTCTCGAACCATGGACGTCGCGACGCTCGAAAGGCTCCGCGCCAGCATCGACCCTCATGACTTGATGCGCCCCTCGTCTCTTGGCGCTGCTCTCGCCACCTCAGCCTTGTCGCGCTACCTCCGGAAACACGGGTGACGCGAAGGAGGGCGCCGAAGGCGCCCGAATTTTCAGGTAGGGCAGGGGGCCGCTACGCGGCCTCCTCCTTCTCCTCGAAACCCGCCAACGCGAGCAGCAGGTCCGCCGCCTTCTGCCCCTCGGCCGCGGCCCGAAAGATCGCCCGCTTGTCCTCCTTCAGCGCCTTGAGCCAGCTCTCGACATAGGCGCCGCTCTGCTCGAAATCCGGGGTGAGCCCGAGGTGGGTGCAGAGGATGACGTTGCCGAGCTCGGCGACGAGCTCCTCGAA
>JBGALW010000026.1:0-31137 GCA_044223585.1 Amaricoccus sp. | reverse complement strand
GGCCGGCTGCCCGCCCCGCCGCGACGAACCCGGCGGCCACCGTGTCGCGCCCCGCGCGGTCCGCCGCGATGCCGGAGAGCCGTCCCGCCTCGTCGGACATCTCCAGCCGCCAGCTCTCGAGTGGCGCCGCCTCGGCGATCAGGTCCGCCACCGCCGTGGGCCAGTCCGGCGAAGGTACGCCTGCGGCCAGGGCCACCGCCTCCGGCGCCGGCCTCGTCCCGGTCGCCGCGCCGAAGGCCGAGAGGATCAGCGTCTGACCCGCCTCGTCCGGCGCATGGCCCGACAGGGCTACCCTGCCGTCCGCCGCCTTCTCCGCCACGAGACTGTAGGGGCTCGCGGTCGGCAGGGCAGGCGCCAGCAGTTCGTCGAAAAGCCCCAGCGCCCAGCCGCCCGCCAGGAGCGCGAGAGCGAGAACCGGCACCGCGAGCAGCCAGGGCCTGCCGCGCCGCGCCGCGGGCGCCGCCGGCTTTCCTTGCGGTTTCAGCATCGCGTCGATCGCCGCGACCACCGCCGCCGCGCTTGGCGGCCGGCGGGCCGGGTCCGGCTGGGTCAGGTCGTCGATCAACCCGCGCAGCGGCTCCGGCACACCCGAGGTGTCGAGGGGCCGCGCCTTCCGCGCCACCACCTCGCCGGGACTGTGGCCCACGTCCGGAACCGCGCCGCGAAACGTCGCAAGGAGCGTCGAGCCGAGGGCGTAGAGGTCGGACCGCGGCTCGGCCCGGCCGTGCAGCTGCTCGGGCGCGGCATATTCGTACTTGCCGGCGAACTCGTTGCCGACAATCGTCCGGGCACCCGTGCTCTCGTCCTTGGCGATGCCGAAGTCGATGATCACCGCCTGCTCCGGCGCCCCGCCGCGCAGGATGATGTTGTCCGGCGAAAGGTCGCGATGCACGATCCTCCGGGCATGGGTCGCGACCAGCCCCTCGGCCACCCGGTGCGCGACCACGAGGAGGTCGCGGGGTTTTGCGCCGCCCCGCTGCAGCCAGTCGCCGAGCGGTGTTCCGCCGATATGGTCCATCACGAGGTAGACGTGCCCGTCGTCGGTCCGCGAGCAGTCGGTGTAGCGGACGACGGCGTCGCTGGTGATCTCGCGCATTTCCTCCTCGCGCCGGACCAGCGCGAGATAGGCGTCGTTGGCCGAAAGGGCGCGGTTCAGGGCCTTGACCGCCACCACCCGTCCGGTGATCTGGTTGCGGGCGCGATAGACCTCGCCCGTGCCGCCGCGCCCCAGCACCCCCTCGATCTCGTAGGTGTTGTTGAGCAGCTGCCCCTTACGGAAGATGTCGCCCGGCAGCGGATCGATCATCGCGGAGGCCCCCGCCACGTGCGGCTTTTGAAATGCTGCGCCACTTGTGGCAGACTAACGCTTCCGGCGACAGACGATCAATGGCGATCCCAGAAGCGGGAGCGGCCCATGGCCCAACGCAGCAGCGCACAGGTCTTCAAGCGCAAGGAGCTCGTCGCCCGGCTCAATCCCACGTGCCAGCGGGCGTTCAAGGCCGCGGCCGACGCCGCCAAGCTGCGCGGCAATCCCTATGTCGAGCTCGCCCACTTCGTCGAGCAGCTCGTTCTCACCGACCGCGCGGACGTGCCGCTGATCCTCGCCGAGGCCGGCATCGATGCCTCGCGCCTCGCCGGCGACATGACCCGCGCGCTCGACCGGCTGCCCTATGGCGCGACCTCGATCGAGGAATTCTCCGACCACATCTTCCACGCCATCCAGGAAGGCTGGAGCTTCGGCTCGCTGGAGTTCGGCGACGAGACCGTCCGCTCGGGCTACATCCTGCTCGCCGCGCTGCGGGTTCCGGTGCTGGACGGCCTCCTTGGCAAGATCAGCGCCGAGTTCGGCCGCGTCGACGCCGACGCGGTCGCGGCGCGTTTTGCCGACGCCACCGCCGGCTCCATCGAGGACGGCATCCCGCCCGCGACGGCCGAAGCGGCGCCGCACCGTCCCGCCGGCAGCAAGTCGGCACTGGCGCAGTTCGCGACCGACCTGACCGCCCGCGCCCGTGCCGGCCGGATCGACCCGGTGATCGGCCGCGACCCGGAGATCCGCCAGATCATCGACGTGCTGATGCGCCGCCGCCAGAACAACCCGATCCTGACCGGCGAGGCCGGGGTCGGCAAGACGGCGGTCGTCGAGGGCTTCGCGCTGCGGCTCGCCCGGGGCGACGTGCCGCCGCCGCTGCGGGACGTCGCGCTGCACATGCTGGACGTCGGGCTCATGCAGGCGGGCGCCAGCGTGAAGGGCGAGTTCGAGAAGCGGCTGCGGGCCGTCATCGACGAGGTGCAGGCCTCGGAAACCCCGGTCATCCTCTTCATCGACGAGGCGCACACGCTGATCGGTGCCGGGGGCGCGGCCGGCACCGGCGACGCTGCCAACCTCTTGAAGCCCGCCCTCGCCCGCGGCGAGCTCCGCACCATCGCCGCGACCACCTGGGCCGAGTACAAGCAGCATATCGAGAAGGATCCGGCCCTGACCCGCCGCTTCCAGGTGGTCAAGGTCGAGGAGCCGGACGAGGCCGCGGCGACGCAGATGCTGCGCGGGGTTGCGGGCGTGCTCGAGGCGCACCACGAGGTCCAGATTCTCGACGAGGCGATCGAGGCCGCGGTCCGGCTGTCGCACCGCTACATTCCGGCCCGGCAGCTGCCCGACAAGGCCGTCAGCCTGCTCGACACCGCCTGTGCCCGGGTCGCCGTCTCCCAGCACGCGACACCGGCGGAGGTCGAGGATCTTTCCCGGCGCCGCCAGATGCTCGACGTGGAGGCGGGCATCCTTGCGCGGGAGGAGGCGATCGGCCTCGACGTTTCGGAGCGGCGCGCGCGTGTCGAGAACGGCATCGCCGAAGCCGACGCCGCGCTCGCCGCCGCCGAAGCCCGCTGGACCCGCGAACGCGACCTCGTCGCACGCATCCTGGAGCTCCGGGCGCGGTTGCGGGGTGCGGGGGTCGCGCTCGACGCCGCGGCCGAACCGGCGACGGATCCCGCGCAGGACGCGGCTCTGCCGGAAACCTCGCCGGCGCCGGACGAGGCCGCTGCTGTGCCGGAAGCGGACCGGGACGCCGACCTCGCCGCCCTGCGCGCGCTGATGGGCGAGCTTGCCGAGGCGCAGGGCGAGACGCCGCTGATCCTGCCGTCCGTCGATCGCAACGCGGTCGCCGCGGTCGTCCAGGACTGGACGGGCATTCCCACCGGACGGATGCTGACCAGCCAGACGGAGAAGGCGCTCAACCTCGCCGCGATCCTCGCCGAGCGGGTGGTCGGTCAGGACCACGCGATGGAGATGATCGCCCGCCGGGTGCAGACCAGCCGCGCGGGCCTCGGCGCGCCGGAGAAGCCGGTCGGGGTCTTCCTGCTCTGCGGTCCCTCCGGGGTCGGCAAGACCGAAACGGCACTCGCCCTCGCCGAGACGCTCTATGGCGGCGAACAGAACCTCGTCACCATCAACATGTCCGAATTCCAGGAGGCGCACACCGTCTCGCTCCTGAAGGGCGCGCCGCCCGGCTATGTCGGCTACGGCAAGGGCGGCGTCCTGACCGAGGCGGTGCGGCGAAAGCCCTATTCCGTGATCCTGCTCGACGAGGTCGAGAAGGCGCATCCCGACGTGCACGAGATCTTCTTCCAGGTCTTCGACAAGGGGATGATGGACGACAGCGAGGGGCGGCGGATCGACTTCAAGAACTGCCTGATCCTCCTCACCTCCAACGTCGGCTCCGAAGTCATCATGGACCGGACCGAGGCCGGCCGGAGCCGCGGCGCCATCGCGGGCCTTGAGCAGGCGCTCCGCCCCCCGCTCCTCTCGGTCTTTCCCGCGGCGTTTCTCGGGCGGGTGGTAACGATCCCCTACTATCCCCTCAGCGACACGATGATCGATTCCATCGCCACCCAGCGCCTCACCCGCATCCGCCGGCAGCTCGCCGACGGCCAGGGCGCCGAACTCGTGATCGAGGACGGCGTCCTTGCGCTGATCCGCGACCGCTGCACCGAGATCGAGTCCGGCGGCCGGATGATCGACGCGATCCTGACCAACACGCTGCTGCCGGAGCTCAGCCGCGGCGTGCTCAACCGGTCCCTCGAAGGGCAGCGGCTCACCCGCGTCACCGTGGGCACAGACACCTCGGGCTTCACCTACCGTTTCGAATGAGTCAGGCCGGCGTCAGCTCATCGCCTGGAACTCGACCCGCCGGTTCGCGCCGGCATAAGGGTCGGACGCGTCCAGCGGGAACTGCTCGCCGACGCCCACCGCCTGCAGCCGGTCCGCCGGGATGCCGCAGTCGTTGACGAAGTAGCGCACGACCTCTTCGGCACGCAGCACCGACAGCTGCTGGTTGTAGGCGGCCCCGCCGGAGGCGTCGGTGTGGCCAACGATCCGCAGCATGTTGATCCCGGTCTTCCCGAGGACCCCGCAGACGCGCTGCAAGGCGGCCTTCGCCGGCGGGTCGAGCGCAGCTGAATCGAAGGCGAACCGGACCTGCACGTTGACCTGCTTGTCCTCCGGCAACGTGTAGTTGCCGAGCACCAGCCCGTCGTCGCCGGCACCGGCAGCGGCCGGCGTGGGCTCGACCTCCGCCGTCGTGACCGTCGCACCCGTCTCGGCCTCCGTGACCGTCGCCCCGGCCTCGGCCTCCTCGGTAGGCCGGACCGGCGTCAGCACCAGCCCCCGCGAGGCGCCGAGATCATCGCTCTCGCGCGCGTCGTGGAAGATTTCCATCTGCTGGCGGAATCGGTCGGCCATCTCGTCGTCCGTCAGATCCTGGGCGGCCAGCCTTCCGGCCAGTCCCAGAACCAGTGCCGCGTTGGCCAGAACGCCCTTCAAGACGGTTCCCCTCGCCGCGATGTTCCCGATCGGGCAATCGTATTATAATGCCCCCCCGCACGCAACGACCGCCGGGAGGCCGCGCCGATGCCGATTCCCGAAACGCGCCTTCCGCCCGCGGGGCGTCTGGTCGCGTCCGGCGCCGGCCTCAGCCACCGTGGCCGCGTGCGGAGCGCGAACGAGGACGCGATCCTGACCGACCCGACCGGCGCGCTCTGGGTCGTGGCGGACGGCCTCGGCGGCCTCGGGCACGGAGAGGTTGCCTCCGACATCGTGATCGACGCCTTCGCCCGGCTGCCCCACGGGTCCGCCGGCCGGTCGGCGCTGCAGGACGCCATTGCCAGCGCCAACGCCGAGATCCGGCGTCGGTCCCGCGCCGAGGGCTTCGGCACCATTGCCTCGACCGTGGTCGCCGCCGCGGTCGCGGGCGATCGCGCCGTCCTCGCCTGGGCGGGCGACAGCCGGGCCTACGTCCGGCGCGCCGCGGTCCTGGACCGGCTCACGCGGGACCACTCCCTTGTTCAGGACCTGGTGGACTCCGGCGCACTCGCCCCCGCAGAGGCCGAACACCACCCCGACGCCAACATCGTCACCCGCGCCGTCGGCGCCGCCGAGCGCATCGAGCCCGAGTTCCGCGAGGTTCCGCTGCGCGACGGCGACTGCCTGCTGCTTTGCTCGGACGGCCTCACCCGCTGCGTTCCCGAGGCCGAAATCGGCGCCACTCTCGACGCCGCGCCGACGCCGGAGGCCGCCTGCCGCGACCTCGTCGACGCGGCACTCGGTCGCGGCGCCCCCGACAATGTCTCGGTCATCGTCGTCCGCATCGGCCGGTCCGCCCCGCCATGAAGGCGCCCGGCCTGCTCGGTGCGACGGTGATCGGCGCCAGCATCATCGTGGCCGCCGCTCTGTTCGCCCTCGTCGGCGGGGTGCTGCGGGACGCGGGCGGCGCCGCGACCGAGGCGGCGCTGGAGCGCCTCGGCAACGAGATTGCCGCCCGCGACGCCCGGATAAGCGCGCTGGAGGTGGAGCGCGACGCCCTTGCCCGCGAACGCGATGCCCTGCGCGACCGGCTCGCCGCCATGCCCGCTCCGCCCCGGAGCCCGGACCCGGCGCCGGCGGCCGGGGCGGCTCTCCCCGTCGACCAGTTCGGCGGCACCGCCCCGCCGCCGGAGACGGAGAACCTCGTGGACGGCATGGAACTCGCGAAGGGCCGCTTCAATCGCAACGTGATCCGCCCGACGCCCGCGGTCCTGCGCGAGCTGCTCGGCGAGCCGCGCGGGAGCTACACCCAGGACTGCCAGCCGGTGACCAACCCGAAGCTCGCCGGGCTGATCGAGACGCGTCAGATCGGCAGCTTCAAGCTGTCGATGATCCGCCCCGCGCTCGATTCCCTCGAACAGGTCATGCAGCGGCTGAAGCACGAGGAGCCGGCGATCTACGCGGCGCTCGGGACCGCCGGCGCGCTCTGCCCCCGCTACGTGCGCGGCTCGGCCAACTCGGTCTCGTCGCATGCCTGGGGCGCGGCGGTGGACCTCACGCTCACCGGCAAGCTCGACCGGATGGGCGACGCCTCGACCCAGTTCGGCCTCGTCGTCCTCGCGGAATTCTTCAACGACGCAGGCTGGTACTGGGGCGCCGGCTACGGCCGGGAGGATTCGATGCACTTCGAGGTCGGCGAGGCCCTGCTGCGCCAGTGGGCCGCCGAAGGTCGACTGTGACCCGCGAACCGCCGCGCACCGTCGTCCGGCCACCAGCAAGGGCGCCTGCCGACCCCCTGCCGGCCCTGGCGGGCCCGCTGCTCGAGCTTGGCACCGAAGCCGCGCGCGCGCCGCGTCCCGATCCGGCCGCGATCGCCGGCGAGGCGCGCCGGCGGGCCGAGGCCTTCGAAGCGGCGGCGCTCCGCGCCGGCCTCGACCGCGGCACCGTCGGCGACGCCCGCGACGCCCTGCTCGCGGTACTCGACGCCCGGATGCGCGGCAATCCGGCACTGGACGCGCGGGCCTGGGATACGGCCCGCAGTCGCATGCTGCCCGGCGTCGGCGACCTTTCCGCCGACGCCCTCCGCCGCCGGATCGACGAGAGCACGGGGCGCCGCGACCTTTCCCGCTTCCTCCCGACGCCCTCCGCCGCCGGATCGAGGAGAGCACGGGGCGCCGCGACCTGTCCCGTTTCCTGCGGCACTGCCTCGAGGCAGTGGAAGCCGCACGGCCGGTGCCGCGCCCTGGTCCACGCCGCGCGATCATCGCGCCCCTTCTGGTCGTCGCGCTCCTCGCCGCGTGGGCCGGCTGGGCCGAATGGCGCTTCCGTGCGGACCTGCTCGCCGGGATGCCGACGATCTCCCCGGAAATCGCCGCGTCCGCAACGCCGCGCGAGGCCGCCCGGCTTCTCGATGCCATGTCCGCCGCGGCCGCGTCGGTGAGCGCGCGGGCGGCCGGCTCTCCCCTTGGCCTCATCCACCTGCTCGGCCCACTGTCGCCCGCGGTGGCGGCCCGCGACCGCTACGCTGCCGCAGCCGACAGCGTGCTGCCGCGCCACATCGCCGACGCCGTGGCGGATGCCCTCGCGACCGAGGGCGGCTCGCTGCCGCTCTATGATGTGCTGGAGGTCGAGGCGATTCTTGCCGGGACCGAACCGTGGCGCCCGCGCTACCTGTCCGGCTGGCTCGCCGACCGGGGCGGCACGGACCCGGCGCTGGCCGCCCTCGCCCCGCATGCCGCCGCCCTGACCGGCCCGCCGCCGACCATGCCGGCGCAGGACGCCGAACTGCTCGTTCAGGCGCGTGCGATCGCCGCGGAGGGCGACCCCTCGGACTTTGCCTTCCTCGAGCTCCGGCGCTCGGATGTGGCGACGGCGCTTCCACCCTGGTCGGCCGCCGGGATCCCGGAACTCGGCACCGTGCTGGTGCGACGGTCTGGGCAGGCGATCGACGCCGGCATACCCGGCCTCTTCACCGCAGCCGGGTGGCGCGCCGCCGCCGGTGGGGAGGCCGCGGCCGCGATCGCGCGGGCGGCGGCCCAGGCCGGGCGGCTGGTGGGCCGGCCGGTCGAGGCCGCCCCGGAGGCGGCGGTGCTGGACACCCTGCAGGACCGGACCCTCGACGCCTGGACGACGTATCTCGGCGACCTCCGCGTCCGACCGTTCGACGACCAGCCGACCGCCATGCTGACCACCGGGCTCCTCGCGCGCCGCAGCTCGCCGCTGGAGGCCCTGTTCCGCGAGGTCTGGCGCGAGGCGGGCGGCGAGGACCGCGGCCGCAGCCATGCCAACCAGCTGCGGATCGCGGCGACGTTCGGTCCGATGATCCCGTATGTCGAGCAGGGACGGCTGGCGGACATCTCGCGGCTCTTTGCGACGCTCAACGTCGCGCTGGCCGAACGCTCGAGCGACGCCGAGGTCCGCGGCCAGCGGCTTCTCGACGTGCAGGCCCGCGCCGCCTCGATCGCCGCGCTCGACCAGGCGCCCCTGCTGGTGGTGCAGATCGTCGAGGACGTGCTCGCCCAGACGGCCGTCGAGGGCCGCGGCTCGCGGCCGCGCGCCGCCGTCGCCTGGCGACAGCAGCTCGCAGGCGACTGCCGCAACGCGATCGCAGGCGCCTACCCCTTTGCCACCGGGCCGGACTCGGACCTTGGCGCCGTGGCCGACCTCCTGCGCCCCGACGGCCGTCTCGAGCGGTTCGTTGCCTCGGACCTCGCGTCGCTGATCCAGACGGACGCCACGCCGTGGCGGTGGCGGCCGGAAGCGCGGCTCTCCGGCTTCCAGCCCGAGAGCGCGGCCTTCTTCGAGCGCGCGGCCGCCGCCGGGGCGGCGCTCTTTCCCGACAGGGGCGTGTCGCTGACCCTCAGCGCGCTCGCCCAGCGCGGCCGGGCGACGCTGACGGTCGGCGGGGTGGCCGCCGCGGTGACCACGGCGGACGCCGCCACGACGCTGGCATGGCCGGGGCCGGCACCGGACGACGGCCTGCGCATCGCCCTTGCGCGCGAGGCAGCCACCGACACGGCGGCGTGGCCCGGGCCGTGGGGCCTGCTGCATTTTCTCGACGGGCTGCCGCTCCGCAGCCGCGACGACGGCCGGCGTTTCCTGCTGGACGTCCGGCTGCCCAACACCCGCGTCTACATGGAACTCGCCTTCCCCACCCCGGTGAACCCGGCGACGGTGCAGCAGCTCCTGCGCGGCCTCGCCTGTCCCGACGACCTATGATGCGCGCTCCCCTCGCATGCCTCAGTTGAGCCCGCGGCCGCCCCAGTGTGCCGGCTCGAACTCCGGCGGCACTTGCGACACTCTCATCGCATCAGCCATCGGAAAGCGCGCCGCAGCACCGCCTGCCCATCGTCGGTGACGGGCGCGCCATGCGCCATGATTACTTTCTCCGCCGGCCAGGCGAGGATGCGTTCGACGGAGACCCCAGCGGCGCGGCGGTTGGTGAAGGCCATGCGGAACTTTCGGGGAACCGACGGCTCCGGACCGACCATGAGATCGAGTTTCGCCACGATCGTGCGCCAGCCGGAGTACCAGCCATCGGGCAGGTGCTGGAGCAGGTCCGTGAAGATCACGGTTCTGCTGTCGCGGTGGAAGAAGACGACTTCGCGGGTTATCGCGTTGCCCTCCACGACAACCTGTTCGATGTCCCGGCCCCATTCTGCGGCCACTCCCTCGCCGAGATCGCCGTCGAAGGTGATGTCGCGGCGCTTTTCGCGCAGTCCGGGGGCGGCATAGACACTTGCGCCCGGATAGGCGTCCCGCCAGTCGGCGATGAACAGGTGATGCAGGGAGTTCGGCGCCACCAGATGCCGGACCTTCCCGAGCGCATCGATGCTTTCGCGCAATCCTCGGGTCAGGGCGACCGGCGACCAGACGAACAGGTCCTCATTGGACAGCCTGATGACGGCCATGCGTGTCGGATAGTGAAATCCGAGCATGGCCACGACCTCCGGACCGTCGGCGATCCAGATGTTGCGGCCGAACTCCCTCAGCATCGACATTTCGTCATGGCGAGGCGGTTCCTTCGGGCCGCCCCCGCGACGGCTCGGCCGGGCAGGCCTGCCGCAGCCGCCGTTCAAGCCGGTGCAGCATACGGTTGACGATCCGCTTGTGGGCGAAGCCTACCGGAAGCATGTAGATCCGCCCGAACGTGTTGTGCGTGATGACCGACGAGGTCACCGTCAGCCGGCGGCCCGCCGTCGAGATGCAGGTCATGACGTCGAGATGGCGGTCCCTTTCGGTGAGCACCAGCGAATCCGGGGCCGCGTGCTCGACCAGAAAGAAGTCGAGGCGATCCCCCGCCTGCACGCCCGTTCGCATTGCGCCCGAGAAGCCGCCGATGCACCTGACCCCGAAGCGGCCCGAAACCGCATCCCTCAGCCGGAAGGCAACGCGCAGCAGCGGCTGGGGCTGTGCCATGATCAGGTTCCACGCATCCAGCGGCGAAACCGGGACAGGGAGCAGGATCGACCGGCTGTCAAGATAGTCGAGCCGCTCCGGCGGCGCGAGGACATGGATGTTGGAATGCAGGATCATGGCGTCGCCGTCGTCTCGCGCATGAATGCCTCCCCAGATCGGCGGTTGACGGCCGGACTGCCGTGAGTGGCGGCGGGGCCGCTCACCGGTCCTGCGGCGGCAAGTCCCGGATGCGCTCCACATGCGCCCTGATGTCGTCCGGTGTGAAGGGCGAATGGTGCCGCAACGTGCTGGCTGGATGGTATCGAAGACCCAGCCGCTTCTCCGGGCGCCAGGCCGTCCGGGGCCGCATCGGACGGGGCGCGAAGCCGCCGCCGCACGTCGGGCAGACATTCCTGAGGACGGTTTCGACGCAGCGGGCGCAGTAGGTGCACTCATAGGTGCAGATGCGGGCCTCCGGTGAATCCGGCGGCAGGTCGCAGTCGCAGAGTTCGCAGTTCGGGCGCAGCTCAAGCACGTCGGCCTCCTTGTGTCGTCCGGCTCCTGCCTTGCTGGCACGAAGGCCCTCTGGCATAAATGCCAATATGCCCTCGTTTTCAGCCAGACAGACCCATCCCACCAAACGCCGCGTCGCCTTCGTGCTGTTCGAGCGCACCAAGCTCATCGACGTCGCCGGTCCGCTCCAGGTGTTCAGCGACGCGCGCCTGCCGGACGGCGGGCATGCGTACCAGGTCACGCTCGTCTCCGAGGCCGGGGGGCCGATCGAGACGGACACCGGCGTGGTGCTGCAGACCGACACGTTCGAGGCCTGCCGCGCGCATGCGCCGGATACGGTGATCGTCTCCGGCGGCGACAGCGCCATCGAAGCCGCCCGGTCCGCCCGCCTGCTGTCACTGATCGATGAGGTGGCCGGACGATGCCGTCGTCTCGGTTCGGTCTGCGTCGGCGCCTTCATTCTCGCGACGGCGGGCTATCTGAACGGCCGGAGGGCGGTGACGCACTGGGAACACTGTGCCGAGCTCCAGCGGCTGTTCCCGGAGACAAAGGTCCGCGAGGATTCGATCTTCGAGGAGGATGGCGGCATCTGGACCTCGGCCGGCGTCACCGCAGGCATCGACATGGCGCTGGCGATGGTCGAGCACGATCTCGGGCGCGCCGAGTCCATGAGGCTGGCGCAGTCCTTCGTCCTCTACATGAAGCGGGCCGGCGGGCAGCGCCAGTTCAGCAGCGTCCTCGCAACGCAGGTGCGAAGCGGGAGCGGCGAATTCGATGCGCTCCTCGCCGGCATCATGAAGGATCTGTCGTCCGACCTCTCCGTCCCGCGCCTCGCCGCGATGGCCCACATGAGCGAACGGAACTTTTCCCGACGGTTTTCGGCGGCCATGGGATGCAGCCCGGCGCGGTTCGTCGACGAGCTGCGGGTCGATGCCGCCTGCGAGGCGATCCAGCGGGGAGAGGCCCGGCTGTCGGACCTGCCGCGGCTGTTCGGTTTCGCAAGTCCCGAGCGGATGCGCCGCGCCTTCCAGAGGACCAAGGGCGTGGCTCCTTCCGACTACCAGGCACGCTTTGGCGGATCGCCCCGCTGAATCGCCCGGGACGTCGTCCAGGCGAGCTGGCGTACCGACAGGACTGGCCTCCCGGAAAAGGCGTACCGATGCTGCTGGCGCGATCCGTGACTTGCACTCTTTCGCGGTCGGTCCGAAGAACGGCGCTGCATTGTAGTAGCACGCCGGAATTCCTTCCCCGCTCGTTCTGAAGAACGATGACCCATGCCTCGCATCGCTTGTACGGCGCTTCGATGGATTGTCGCGACCAAGACTACACTATATCGTTTCGATATTTTACGTCTGATCGATCCGTAGCCTCAAATGATCGCCAGACACGACGATTCTGATTTTTGCCTCCAAGCCCAAATACTCGAACTGTCACACCGACGTCGTTTCAGCAGGTTAACCATCTTGGGGCCGGGACGGCAGGTCGACATGGGACGGGGGATGGATCGATGGGCGCGGACCAGATCAGGGTCGCGACGTTCAATGCGTCGTTGAACCGAAGCACCGAGGGAGAACTGGCGGACAGCCTTTTGGACGGGACTGACGCACAGGCCCGGGCGATCGCGGAGATCCTTCAGAAGACGGACGCGGACATTGTCCTGCTCAATGAGTTCGACTTCGATGCCAACGGCGACGCGGCCCGGCTCTTCCAGGAGAACTATCTGTCGGTCGCACAGAATGGCGCCGACCCGGTTCATTACGGCTATTCCTACGTCGCTCCGTCGAACACCGGGATCCTGAGCGGATTCGATCTCGACAACAATGGCGTGGTGGCGACCGAGGCGGACAGCGGGACCGCCACCTTTGCAGGCGACAGCCAGGGTTTCGGGGCCTTCCCCGGCCAGTATGGCTTCGTCATCTTCTCGAAGTACCCGATCGATGTGGAAAACGTGCGTACCTTCCAGAATTTCCTCTGGAAGGACATGCCCGGCAACCTGCTGACCGAGGGCGACACCCCGCTCACCGACTTCTATTCGGCCGAAGAGATCGAGGTCCTGCGGCTCTCCTCGAAGAACCACGTGGACGTGCCGGTGATCGTCGACGGTGAAACCGTCCACGTTCTGGCCGCGCATCCGACGCCGCCGGTCTTCGACGGTGACGAGGACCGCAATGGCAAGCACAATCACGACGAGATCCGGTTCTGGTCGGACTATGTGAACGGTGCCGACTACATCTACGACGACCACGGCGGGACAGGCGGCCTGGACGGCGGCGCCCGCTTCGTCATCCTCGGCGACTACAACGCCGATCCGTTCGATGGCGACAGCTTCGACGGCGCCATCAACCAGCTGCTCGACAACGGGGCGATCATCGGTTCGGCCACGGACGCGCTCGTCACGCCGGACGGCGAGGGTGGCGCCGAGCAGGCCGTGGCGCAAGGCGGCGTGAACGCCGGCCACATCGGTAATCCGGCGTTCGACACCGGCGATTTCGGCTTCAACTCGGCCGACCCGGCCTCGGACATCGCACCCGGAAACCTTCGGGTCGACTATGTGCTGCCGTCGAAGGAGGGCTTTGCCTACCTCGACGGCGCGGTCTTCTGGCCGGAAAGCACCGATCCGGACTTTGCGCTGACCTCCTTTCCGACGTCCGACCACCGGCTGGTGTCCGTCGACCTCGCGATCACCGACGATGACCGCGTGACCGTGGAAGGTGTCACGCCGCTCGGCGCGACGGAAATCGCGAGCCTCACCGACTTCGAGGGGACGACGCTGGGGGGCCTCTCGGGGATCGTCTACGATCCGCTCGCGGGCACCTATCTTGCGGTTTCCGATGACCGGGACGCCCCGCGCTTCTACGAGATCGGCATCGATCTGGGCGACGGCGCGCTCGACGACGGGGACGTGGCGGTCCTCGACGTCACGGAACTCACCACCAGCAACGGCGCGAGCTTCGCGGCGCTCTACCCCGATCTCGAGAGCATCGAGATCGGAACCTCGGGCGAGCTCTACATCTCCTCCGAGCGGGACATCCTCGGAGACCCGGCGATCTATACCGTCACCCCTGACGGCGTCGTCACCGGAGATCTGTCGGTTGACGTGAAGTTCCTTGCCAATCCGAACGGCGAGAGCGGGGTCCGCAGCAATCTCGGCTTCGAGAGCCTCACCATCACCCCGGACCGGCGCACGCTCTACACCGCGACGGAGAGCGCGCTCTATCAGGACGGCGGGATCGCGTCGCTCGAGAACGGCGCCGCCGCCCGGCTGGTGAAATACGATCTGGAGACCGGACTCCCGACGGCGGAATACGTCTACGAAGTCGACCCGATCACGAACGCGCCAGACCCCGAGGATGCCTTCGCCGATGCAGGGCTCGTTGATCTGGTCGCGCTCGACAACCAGGGAACCCTGCTCGCTCTCGAGCGGTCCTATTCGACGGGGGCGGAGGGCCGCGGCTATTCCGGCAAGCTCTTTCTCGTGCACACACAGGGCGCGACCAACGTCGTCGACACCGACGCCATCCCGAGCGTGGAAGATGACGGCAGCATCGAGCTCAATGTCGATGCGCCGGTACAGAAGGAGCTTCTGTTCGACCTCGACGACCTCGGGATCGTCATCGACAACGTGGAGGGTCTGGCGCTCGGGCCGGTGCTGGAGGACGGCCGGCAGTCTCTGGTGATCGTCTCGGACGACAATTTCTCCGGCTTCGGACCGCAGGAAAGTCAGTTCATCACGCTCGCGCTCGACCTCGGCGAGGTTCCGACCATAGCGCCCGTGCTCGAGACGCCGGATGAACTCCGGTACGATAGCGCCTTCGACGGGACCGAAGCCGCCGACCCCGACGATCCGGCGATCTGGCTGGACCCGGAGGACGCTGCGGGCTCGGTCGTCGTCACCGCAATGAAGAACGGCGGGCTCCGGGTCTATGACCTCGCGGGCAAAGAGATCCAGCGGATCGAACCGGACGGCATCCGCTACAACAACGTCGACATCCTCTACGGCGTCCAGTCCGCAGCGGGAGAGACCTTCGACCTCGTCGTCGCGTCCGACCGCGAGAACGACACCCTCGCGATCTATGCCATCGGCGCCGACGGTACCCTGACCGAAGCGACCTCGGCCGGAATCCCGGCGACGATCTTCGGCGTGGACGACGGCGAAGCCACCGCCTATGGGCTTGCCGCGTGGAAAGACCCGGACACGGGCAAGGCCTACGCCTTCGTGACGCAGGCGGATGGGGCGACCATCGCGCAGCTCGAGATCAGATCCACCTCTGACGGTTTCACCTTCGAGAAGGTCCGCGCGCTGGAACTGCCGGTGCCGGAAGGCGAGGATCCCGCCGACTACCAGTCCGAGGGCATCGCCATCGACCAGGAGACGGGCGTCGGCTACGTCACGGTCGAGGACGAGCTGGGTCTTCTGTCCTTCGACGCCCATGCCGACGCCCCGAGCGCGTTCGAAACCGTCGCGGCGATCGACAGCGGCCATTTCGAGCCGGATCTCGAAGGGGTTGCGATTCACTATGGTCCGGACGGCTCCGGACTGCTGATTGTCTCCTCGCAGGGCGACTCCACCTTCGCGGTGTTTGACCGCGGGAGCCATGACTTCCTCGGCTCCTTCGCGATCCGGCCGGAAGGCGACGTCGACGGCGTCGAGGAGTCGGACGGGCTGGAGATCTACTCCGGGAACCTGCCCGGCTTTGAGCAGGGCCTGCTCGTCACCCAGGACGGCTCGAACGAGCGGCAGGCCGTCTGGGGTGATCCGGAAGACGGGGAAATCCAGAACTTCAATGTCAACTTCAAGTATTCCGACCTGGAGGACATCCTCATGAAATTCGGCGCCCAGGCAAATCCCGACTACGACCCGCGCACCATCGGCGGCCAGGTCGGCAGCACACCGACCGACCTCCGGTTTGCCCTTGCGGCGCAACTCGACAGCGGCTCCGGCGAGGGCGGATCCGAGGTCGTCAGCGTCTATGACGGTCGTGCCTACGTGACGAACGGCGCGGAGGATCGCATCGACGTCTTCGACATTGCCTGCGGCAAGGCTGTCTGCTCGATCGACCTCAGCGATCTTCCGGGCTACGGCGGCGTCAATTCCGTCAGCGCGTCGAAGAACGGCATCGCCGTGGCCGTGGAGACCGTGAACACCGAAATCGCCTCCGGCCCGATGCTGGTCGGCGAGAACGGCTGGACCACGGCGCCGGTCTTCACCGTGGGTGCCACGCTGGGCAACGGCTACACGCCCGTGGGCGTCCTCGATGGCATCGGTGCGACGAGGATCGACGAGGACACCGTCCGGATCTACGTCAACCACGAACTCGGGTCCGACGCCGGCGAGAGCTACGAGGTCGACGGCATCGAACTGACCGGCGCGCGCATCTCGTATTTCGACATCGACCGCCAGACACTGTCGATCACCGACGGCGGGATCGCCATCGAGCACATCGTGGACGCTGCCGGCAACGTCGCGACCGACACGAGCTTCACCTTCGAGGACAAGCCGGGTTTCGAGCGGTTCTGCTCCGGCGCGCTGTTCGAAGCCGGACAGTTCGAGGGTCGCGGCCTCGTCGACCGCATCTACATGGCCGGCGAGGAAACCGGCGGCGCCTTCTCGGGCGTCGGTGGCTCCACCTGGGCGCTCGATACCGCGACCGGGACGATGTATGCCCTCCCCTCCCTTGGCCGGGGCGCCTGGGAGAACGTGACGCAGGTCGACACCGGCACCGAAAGCCATGTCGCCTTCATCATGGGCGACGACACGTCACCCTTCGACGCGGACGGCGACGGCGTCAGCGAGGCCGCGCCGATGTTCCTCTACGTGGGTGAGAAGTCGACCGACCCGGACGCCGGCTTCCTCGCCCGCAACGGGCTGGAGGGCGGCTCGATCTACGTCTTCGTGCCCGACGACGCCTCGAAGATCGACCCGGAATCCTATTCGGTCGGCGATCCGGCCCTTCCGGGCACCTGGGTCGCCCTCGACAACACGCCCGATCCGGCGCTGGCAGACGAGTCCGGCGCGAACGGCTATGACGAGTTCGGCTATCCGACCCAGAAGAACCTCTGGACCCAGGCCGAGGCCGCAGGCGCCTTCCGCTTCTCCCGTCCCGAGGACGTCTCCACCAACCCCGAGGACGGCAGCGAGATCGTTCTCGCGTCGACCGGCGTGCCGGAAGACTTCAACGGTGCGGACAATGCCGGCGAAGTCTACACGATGAAGATCGACTTCTCGGCCCTTGCGAGCACCGGCGCGATCGGCGGGACGCTCGACTCGATCTACGACGGGGACAGCGATCCCGACCAGACGCTCCGCTCGCCCGACAACCTCGACTGGGCGGACGACGGCAAGATCTATGTCCAGGAAGACCGCGCGGGCGACGATCTGTTCGGGGACGGCGCGATCAATCCGGACGACGCCGGTGTGGTCCGGCTCGATCCCCTGACAGGCGACGCGGTGCGCATCGCGAACATCGACCAGTCCGCCATTTCGCCGGTCGGCGCGGTGGACGAGAACGTCGCGGACAGCGGCGCGATCGACGTGGGCGACTGGGAGAGCTCGGGCATTCTCGATGTCTCCGGGCTCTTCGGACATGCCGGCGGTTCCCTCTTCCTTGCCGATGTCCAGGCCCACAGCCTCGACGATCAGGAGCGGTTCGATCCGGAAGGCCCGGGCGGCCTGCTCACCGACGACGCGCTCGTCGAGGGCGGACAGCTCACCTTCCTTGCCGCACCGGGTACGGCGATCCTCGTCGAGGACCCGGTCGATCCCGAATACGCCCGGAACGGCCTTGTGGCGCTCTACAATCTGGATGGCTCCCTGAAGGAGACATTCGAGGTCGGCAACCTGCCCGACATGGTGACCTTCTCGAAGAACGGCAGCCGGATCTTTGTCGCGAACGAGGGCGAGGCGCAGGATCTGCAGGACCCGGCGGGCTCCATCTCGATCATCAACGTGAAGAACGGCAAGGTCGGGACCTATGGCTTCGAGGCCTTCGACGCCCGTGTGGACGAGCTTCGCGAGGCGGGCGTGCGGATCTTCCCGGACCAGCTCCCCTCGACGGACTTCGAGCCCGAATACATCGCCGAGGGCCGCAAGGGGAAACTCTACGTCACCCTCCAGGAAGCGAATGCCGTCGCGGTCTTCGATCAGAAGGAAAAGGCCTTCACCGACATCATCGCGCTCGGGGCGGCGGATCATTCGATCGAGGGCTTCGGGCTCGATGCCTCGGACCGGGACGGCGCGATCAACATCGCGGCCCTGCCGGTCTACGGGCTCCACATGCCGGATGCGATCGCCACGGCCGTCATCGGGGGCGAGGGCTATTTCCTGACCGCGAACGAGGGCGACGACCGGGGCGAGAATGTCCGTGTCGAGGACATCGACCTCGACCCGACCGCCTTCCCGAATGCGGCCGAGCTGCAGGACGAGGCGGTTCTCGGCCGGCTGAACGTGTCGAGCATCGACGGCGACACGGACGGGGACGGCGACTACGACGCGCTCTACGCCTACGGGTCGCGGTCCTTCACGATCTTCGACGAAACCGGAAAGCTCGTCTTCTCCTCGGGAGACGAGTTCGAACAGGTCATCGCCCGCGAGCGGGTTCCGAACGCCTTCAACAACGACGCGTTCCCCTCGGACGACCCGGACGTGGTCGACGACGGCCGCTCGGACAACAAGGGGCCGGAACCGGAAGCGATCGCGATCGGCGAGATCGACGGCGACACCTTCGCCTTCATCGGGCTCGAGCGCGACAGCGGCGTGATGATCTACAACATCAGCGACCCGGAGAACTCGGAGTTCGTGGACTACATCGACGGCTACGCCGCCGGAGACGTCGGCCCCGAGGTGATCAAGTTCATCTCCGCCGACGAGAGCACCTCGGGAGAAGCCCAGATCGCGATCTCCTACGAAATCTCCGGCACCACGGCGGTCTACAACCTCAGCGTCGATGGCTCCGCCGCCCCGCTGATCTGAGCGCCCCCCCCCGGCGGATCGCCCGCCCGTTGCCCGGCCTCTACGGCGCCCGTCGCCTCTCACCCCGCCAAGGGGCGATGAGTGGGGACGGTACTGGGCGATGAGCGGCCGCGCGGAGCCCGCAAGCGGCTTATACCAGCGCGCGTAGGTCCTGACTCATGTGTGGATGCCCCCTGATGCGCAAGGGCTTTGGTCGGTTTGGGCATGTGATCGGTGCGGTCATGTGTCTGGCCTCGAATGTGCGGCGCCAGCGGCCGCGGGCCGGCATGGAGATGCGCAGATCGGGTCCAGATCACTTTGGCGGGCTTGAGGCTCGGTGAGTCAGACTGGTTTTCCTGATCCCTCCTTTTGATCGTTTGCCCTTGCCGCTCAGGCCCTCCTCACATCCCCGCCGCGCCGCTGACGTCTCTTACGCTGCCAGCGGACCCCGATAGGTCTCTTCCTTCGTCTGCAGGGCCCAGGCGGCCGGGCCATCTTGTTGGCGAGCGCGATCGCCACCACCATCCGCGGCTTGCGTGCGAGCAAAATACCCGCTCGACATGAGCGGGCCGGCGCTTCGCGCATTTGCGAACATTTCCAGCGACTGGCGCCTCACCGAACAGGAACAGCGGAACCTACTCGGCGTCCCCACGCCGCCGACGCTCCGAGAGTGGCTCCGGGCCGCCCGGATGCGTGAGCGTGTGTGGGTGCCCGACGGCGTCCTGATCCGCGTCCAGACGATCATGCAGATCCGGATCGGCATCAAGCGGCCGATGCCTCATCCCACCGATCAGGGCATGTGGCTCCGCGCCCGCAACCGCGACCTGGGTGGGCGGACGCCGCTCGCAGCGATGCTCGAGTCGAGCCACTCGATGGCCGAGGTCCGGAATCTGGTCGATGGGTGGACGCGATGAACGACACCCTCCTCCAGCGGCTCATGGCTGCCTCCCACGGCCGCGTGCCCGTCGATACCAAGGTCTGACCGGAGTGGGGCTATGAGACGGTCGAATTCGCAGCCCGCGGTTCCTGGTCGGTGCCGCTTCAGACGATGGTGCCGCCCGATATCGCCGCAGATTTTGCGCACTGCGCGGCCTGCGGCTGCGCTGCTGTCGATGAGGCGCTGTTCCTTGCGCCAAAGACTGTGTTCGAGCACGCAGCCAAGTTTCTCCTGCGCCCGGTGCAGGCGTCCGTTCGCCCCGGCGGCGTAGTCAATGAGTGTGGGCAGTGCGGCAGCGACCAGGTCGATTTCGGGCTCCACGTCAGGCGCGATCCGCTTGCGGCGGAGTGGCCGGTCGAGAGCATCGACGACGCCGGTCACTACTGTCTGTCCTGCGGATGCAAGGACTGCGAGCCGAGACCGCGTCCGATGTCTCTGGACGAGCGCAGACGGGCACAGGCAGACCTCCAGCAGCTCGCAAAACAGCACGCCGCCCGCGTCGCCTATATTCGCAGAGTGCTCGCACTCGTGGCCGGAACACGCCGGTAGCCGGCTTTGTCGTCTCACCGGCCGGACCCATCTTCTCGAAAGACAGAGAGAGAGAGCCAGACGATGTTCGTCCACGGCCTGCGCCGCCGGCGCAACTGGCCCGGATCAACCTGCGTCAGCATCTGCTATCCGACGCCGAGGTCCGGGAGATCGCCGACGAACTCCGATTGCGGTGTCGCCCGCGAGGTCGCCCACGCCGAGCTCGAGCGCCGCGCCGGGCTCGCCGCGCATCAGCGGATTGCCGAGGCAGCAGCACGAGCGAGAGCCGCAGGATGCTGACCGTCGCCCCCGCCTCGAGTCCATAGCCCGCGATCCCGAAACGAAGCGCGGACTCCTGGTCTTCCCGGGCCAGCCGTGCCCGTACCGGCGCTGCCCCGGACACCTGCGCTCTTACCTCGGACAGCGCGCATGCTGCGACTGGGTGCTTCTGGTCAGCGGAGGACGGAATCGGCTTGAGCGACCGCGCGCTCGAGCAATGGATGCGCCGCTGCGCGACGGATGCCATCCCGGCGCACGAGGCCGCGGCGCCGCGGTCGGGGGCGTTCCTGCTCGACGAGCCAGACGAGCCATGGTCTGACCCATCGGCGGCATGAATCTGGCGCCTTGGGCAGCAAAACGGGCAGCAAAATGTGAGGCAAATCAATGCCTGCTACCCATCGACCGCCGGCCGATTTCCTGCTAAGGTGCTGATCCTGAATTGGAAAAGCGGCTTCGCGAGGAGAAAGAGATGGTGGAGGGGGCTGGATTCGAACCAGCGTAGGGTTACCCCGACGGATTTACAGTCCGTTGCATTTGACCGCTCTGCCACCCCTCCAGAGGATGTCGTGGGCTGGCGCCCCGAGCGTGCCGGGTGATTATGCCCTAGAAGGCCCGGGGTCAACACGGCAAAATCGCCTGAACGAGGTTGGGAGGGGCGATCGTGAGGGGCGAGGGGAACGGCGAGTTCACGATCGAGCACGAGGGCAGGAAGTACATCAAGGACAACCCGACGGTGCACCTAGTTTGCACCGACTTCCGCGAGCGAGTCTCCTGGGCGCAGAACGGGGAAGCGCCGCCGACCCGCTCGGTTCAGATCAGCGGGACTGGGCAGATCGAGGGCGACGAGTTCGCGCTACTCGGAAGTTCGCCCAGTCGCACCAAGAAGCTCGCCGTGTCCATTCGGCCGATGCCTGGCGAAAGCCTCGCTCACATGCGGACGCTGATCGACCTCCATACCTCCGACACGATCGGCGACCCCGGCCAAGGCACGGTCGAAAATGCTTGGCCAGTCGACGTGGGATACTCGCCGCCAATCCCCGACCTCCCAGGAACCGGCCACAACTGGTACGCCGCCATCTACATCTCAGAGACTGCTTTCGAGGAATTGCGCCAAGTCGTCGCCCCTAGAATGGACCTGCGCCTCCAGCTCCCGGTCTGGGGTGAGCCAGCCGATCTGCATCTCGGGATCGGCTGGGGCCGCAAGCTGTTCCTGCTTGGCGACAAGTATGGCATCTCCCAGCGGGCATGGGGTTTGTGCGAGGAAATCGCGCTGACGCAAGAGGGGGCTGAGCGGTTCGCCGTCCCTGACCCGGACGATCCCGATGAGCCCGAGCGAGCGATGACCGTCCCGGCACTATTGGCCAGGCTGGATGGCCGCTTGGAGACCTTCGACACTCACCTCAAGAAGATCCGCGAGGCGCTTCTGGTCCTGGCCATCTCGGCGGCAGTCATCGCTGTTGCCCTGTACTTCCGCTAACCAGGAGGTACTGGACGAACAGCTCAAGAGCGAAATACTTGCTAAACCGGTTCATGCGCTGGACTGCGAGGAGGAATGGGACGCCGAACGCCGCGGCGGTCATCGTCCCTTGGTTCAGCGTCAGCGCGATCACTGTCAGGACGAGGAACGACGCGGCCAAACCCCGCAGCAGGCCGTAGTTGCCGAGGAAGGTCTCGACGCGCTTGTCCCTTCCCGCAGCCGCGACAACTGAGTGGACCTCCCGCACGATGGCCAGTCGTTCGGTGGTCGAAAGCTGCGATGTATTCCTTGGCACGGTCGGGTCCCGTGCGAGCGACGCCATCAGCCTGTCGTACTGCTCGGCGCTCAGCAGCCGACCCGCGAGAACCTGCTCCGTCGGGCGGCCGCCGAGAGCCTTCCACCACGCCCACTCGATGCCATTCCCGATACCCTGAACCAGTTGACCGAGCGCGTAGGCGAGGATCACGAACAGGCCGAGGGCGCCGAAGGAAAGGCCCTCGTGGGTTATGAGCGCACGGCCTTCCGGCGTAAGCCAGAGGAGGCCCGCACCCAAGACCGCGCCGGGGATGATGATACCCGCATACTCGTAGAACCCGAAGTCGCGGGTCATGCGGCGGCGGGCATAGTCCGGAAGCCGATCCAGAACCGGAAGCGGTCTTGCGGCGGGAACTCGAACATCATGGAGGCGTCGCGCCGTGTGGTCAGCACCCTGCGCGTCGCCCCATTCTCCAGGGTCACGCCGACCGCGTGGCGTCGGTACTCGTCGACGTTCTGCGACTGGTAGCCCTTCTTCTTGTCGGAGATGATGACCGCGTTGATCCGCGGGCAGAGGTTCATCACCTCTTGGCAGTAGCCGTTCTCGCGCCCGTGGTGGGAGGCGACGAACAGGTTCACGTCCTGAAGTTCCTGCCGGAACGCGGGCCTCAGGAGGAGCTGGTGCCAGCCGGCCTTCTCCATGTCGCCGGGGAAGATGATCTTGTGCTGACCGCACCGGACGAAGACGACGAGGCTCAGGTTATTCTCGTCGTCGAAACCGAAGGGCCTGACCCCGTAGTGGTTGTGGTAGTAGGAGAAGCTGGTGTCGCCGAAGTCGAGCTCCGGGGCCGGACCGCCGGTGAACCAGTTCTCCGCGAAGTCCACCAAGGTCTCGATGCCTCGGCCCATGCCGTCCTCGGACTTCAACTGGCGGATGGTCGCGGGAGGGACGCTCGGGTTCCGGAATAGCGCATGGACGGCCACGTTGTTGAGCAGGTCGGGCAAGCCCGACACGTGGTCCTCGTCGTAATTGGTGACGTACAGCCGATCGAGGCCCATGATCCCGGCGCTGCGCAGGAATGTGCCCGGTCGCCAGCCAGTGGTCGCGTTGTGGCCGCTGTCGATCATGACGCGTCGGCCGTTGCTCGTGGTAATCAGAGCGCAGGCCCCGTGCTCCACGTCGTAGAAATCCAGTATCATCTCGTCTCTCTCTTGCTCCAGTCGTGACTCGGCCCTCCCCCAGTTGGTCCGCGAAGGGAACATACACGGAACCTGGCCCGCGTGCAAGCGTGCCACCACATGGGCGCAAGATTTTCCTGGGAGCAACAAGATCTGGTGGCCTTTTGGGCCACGTCGGGGGAGTTCGGCGGACAGGCTGCCTGGCCAAAGGACCTGCCCGCCTCCCCCGCGGAGACGACAACCCGCCTGTTTTCCAATCCCAGGCGGACGATCAGAGCCTAGCCCGATGGACGCTCGGGAGGGACCAGCTCCCGGGTTAATCCGCCGTTCACGCGTCCTCGGCTAGCCCTTGGTTACGCCAGGTTTGGGGGGCGCCCTTGAAGCCTACGAGCTACCACGCCTTTCATGATCCCGACGATCCAATCCGGATCAAGGACGTGATCCTCGAGGCTCTCGCCGATGGGCTGGCACACGACGAGGTCCTGCAGGTCGTCCGGAGGAGGTTCCCCCGGGCTCAGACTTCCATCTATTGCGTCCGGTTCTACGCGTGGCAACTGCGAAGGGATCCCAGTTCTCAGCGCACCTACGCCCGTCGCGGGCTGATACGTGAGGCGATCGGGGCGGGCTTCGCAGACCCCGAAGTCTTAGAACTTGTCCGTCTTGAGCATCCGGGCTCACGAACTTCGCTCGCTTCGATCGCGACGATCCGAAGCATCACGCGCAAGAATGACCCAACAATCCCGACCAGCGCTCAGGCACTGCGGCTTCGCGGTCTGAGTTAACGACTGGGTAACCACGGCGTCAATCAGCCGGCTTGTGTTGGTTTGCTTAGCCCGCACCCCGGGTCATCGTGAGACATAGCCATAGGGGACAAAAGGAACCCGAGCATGTCCACACTGACCGCCGACGACGTCGACACCATCGTGAAGGCCGTGACCGAGGCCATCATCGCAGCCCAGCCCAAGGAGTGGAACAGCCCCGACGAGGCCGCCGCGTATCTCGGCCTGAGCCACCAGTATCTAGCGAAGCTTCGCATGACGGAGGGCCAGGGACCCGTCTTCCACAAGGTGGGCAGCCGGTGCATCTATCGCCGCTCCGACCTCGACGCTTGGCTCTCCTCTCACCGGGTGAAGTCCGATGCTTGATGATGAAAGGGGAGTAGGCGCCGGCGATGGGAACGCCGACGCCCAGAAGGCTGCAATCAACGGGAGACAGGACCAGGTTACGCCCGACGCCTCTATGCTCGAACCGTTGTTCGGGCTCGGCTTCGAGTTCCTGGAGCTGCACGCCCCGGCGGCCACGCGGACGCTGAGGTCCGGCAAGGTGGTCAAGGTCGGCAAGGCGCCGATCCACAAGCGGTGGACGACGGCGGCGGCGCTCGGCGAGGTCGACGCCTACAACTGCCTCGTCGCGGGAAGGAACGTCGGAGTGCGCCTGCGCGACCGCGACCTGGTCATCGACGTCGACCCCCGCAACGGCGGCGACATCGACAGCCTGGAGAAGGCGCTCGGCGTCAAGCTGCGCGAGGTCTACCCCTACGTGGTGACCGGCTCGAACGGCCTCCACATCTACATGGCCAAGCCGGCCGACCTGCGGGTCAGCGGCAAGCTCGACGGGTTCCCTGGCATCGAGTTCAAGACGCGGGGCACGCAGGTGGTCGCCCCCGGCTCGCTCCACCCCGACACCCTCCGGCACTACGAGGTCGATCTCCTGGCCGACTTCCGGACGATCCCTGACGCGCCCGAGGAGCTCCTCGGCATGCTCGAAGTTCAGGACATCGTCTGGCCTGCAGAGGCCGGCCGGCACGAGCCGGAGGAGCTGGAGGCGATGCTCTCGGGCCTCGACGTCCTCGACTACGCCGACCAGGACCGGTGGCTCGGACTCATGATGGCGTGTCACTTCGCCACGTCGGGGGCGGGTCGCGAGGAGTTCGTCCTCTGGTCGGTCGGCGATCCCGACTATGCCCACGACGAGGAGGTCATTCGGCACCGCTGGGACAGCCTCCGCCTGGACAAGGCCGGGTCCGTCACCGAGCGCACCCTCTACATGGCGCTCCACAAGGCCGGCAAGGGCGAGCTCATCCCCCGCGCGTCGGCGACCGAGGACTTCGCCGACGTGATCGGCGAGGAGCTCGACCTCGGCGACCTCGTCATCGAGGGCGATGCCCCGAAGGCCGAGCGGCACTTCGTCGACGAGATGAACGACCGCTACTGCGGCGTGCTGGAGGGCGGCAAGTTCCGCATCTTCCGCGAGACGCTGGACACGACGTTCGGCACGCCTCGGCGGCTGTTCGCCCGTCTGACCCGCGCCGACTTCCTCGGCTTCCACGAGCACGACCGGGTGATGACGCCGGACGGGCCGGGGAAGTCGAAGGCCGAGCTGTGGCTGAAGGCGCCGAAGCGCCGCACCTACGAGGGCCTCATCATGGCCCCCGAGGGCGCGCCGCCGGGGATGCTGAACCTGTGGCAGGGATGGGCCGTGGCGGCGAAGCCGGGCGACTGGTCGAAGACCCGCAGCCTTATCATGGACGTGCTCGCGTCGGGCGACCGGGCCGCGGGCGACTACATCGTCCGGTGGATGGCCTACCTGTTCCAGAAGCCGCACCTCCTCCCGCAGGTCGCCCTGGTGTTCCGCGGCGGCGAGGGCGTCGGCAAGGGCACGCTCGGGCGGGCGATCATGGACATCGTCGGCACCCACGGGCTGACTGTCTCCTCAACCGACCAGTTCGCCGGCCGCTTCGACGCCCACCTCCGCGACTGCATCTTCCTGTTCGCCGACGAGGCGCTCTGGGGCGGCGACAAGCAGGCGGAGGGCAAGCTCAAGCAGCTCATCACCGAGCCGGTCAAGACCTACGAGGCGAAGGGCGTCGATGCCTCGATGGGCCGCAACCTCGTCCACCTCATGATGGCGTCCAACAACGAGTGGGTCACGCCCGCCGGCCCCGACGCCCGCCGGTTCGCGGTCTTCGACGTGTCTGACGCCCGCAAGCAAGATCGGGCCTACTTCGGCGCGATCAACCGCGAGCTCTACCGGGAGGGCGGGCTGTCGGCCATGCTCCACGACCTGCTCTCGATGGACCTGGGCGACTGGACACCTTACGGCAACGTGCCGAGGACCGAGGGCCGCAGCACGCAAAAGCTCCTCAGCCTGGAGCCGATGCCGAATTGGTGGCACAGCGCGCTTGAGCGGGGCACCGCCAGTGATTTCATCTTTGGTGGCCAGGACTGGTCGAAGCCCATCGAGGTGCAGGGTGGCGGTGGCAAGGACAACGTGCTCGACAGCCTGAGGGAAGCGTGCCCGCGGCGTCGTTTCACCAAGGACGCTCTCAGCAAGTTCCTCGCGAAGGTCGGCGTCGACGTGAAGGCGAGGGACGCGAAGGGCAACCGCATCTGGCTCGTCCCCCCGCTGCCCGACGCCAGGCAGGCATTCGCCGACTGGCTGGACGAAGACCTCACCTGGGAGGACTGATCGGACGGGGGCCTTCGGGCCCCTTTCCTTTTTGGCGCTCAGCCTAGACGGTAGCCCTCGGCCTAGACGAGACGCTACGCCTCACGGCGCGCTCGGCTTGCGGGGTCGAGGTTGACCAGGAAAGACCCGCCTGACGCCTCGGACACCTCGGCCTTGGAGGGCGCCAGGCCTAAGGCCATGATATTCATGCCTTTTGGCGCCTTTGACTTCTGACGCCGAAAAACCGAGTTCCGCTACACGGCGCACAGACCAGACCGCCTACACGGCCCCTTGAGCTGTGAGGGGGTCCATATAGGTCTCTTTCCTTATAGGATTTATATAGATGTCAAAGATGTCAAAGATGTCAAATAGTAATAAGAACAATAGCTTAAGCCTGACGGCCTTTCTGGCACCTTCGGCTTTAAGGGATAGAAGCTGACAGACGAGGACCTCCCTGGTCACCATCAAGCCCGCTGCCCCACTCCCCATGCGGGCGGGAGCGTATCGTCTAGGTTCGCGCATGAGCGTACCGTCTAGGGATCAAGGATCCACAGGGGCGATACGGTGACCCCTGGGCCATGTCGGTCTCCAAGCCTGATACCTCTAGGCCGAAATGACGAAGGACGACCAGGGATCACCGTGGTCGTCCTGGGGCACGTCCTCGGAGGCGTCATCCCTTCATCTTGAAGCTCCGGACGTCGTCGCGCCAATTCAGGGGGTCTGCCTGCATCAGCTCAGCAACCTGCGAGACGAGGCGCAGGCTCAGGGTGTGGAACTGGGAGGCGTGCTCGGCGATGAAGCCCAAGACCTCCGAGGTCTCGTCGGCGGAGAGGCCGGCGTCGGCGAGGAGGGCCGGCGCCACCTGGCGGATGCGCGCCACAATCTCGCGCTCGCTCTGGACGCCGAGGCTCAGGTAGAGGGACCGGTCGATGAGGGCTTCTAGGTGCTTGCCGATGGGCGATCCGCTCGCGATCCGCTTGGCGAAGGGAATGTTCGACAGGAAGACCACGCCGCCCTGGAAGTCGAACTGATCCTCGATGCCCAGCTCCGCGAGCCACGCCGCCTGCTTCTTCCACGACACACGCCGGCGCTTGCCGGTCTCCAGGACCGCCTTCAGCAGGTTGAGGGCCGTGTCGTCCTGGAAGACCGCGTCGCAGTCGTCGAGGACGAGGACCTGGCCGGGCTCGCGGTTGTTCCACAGCGCGATGTAGAGGCCGACCGCCGAGATGCTCCCACGGATCACCTCGTGGTCGGTGTCGGCCTCGGCGAGCGCCTGGAGGACCGTGAACGACTTCCCGAGGCCGGGAGCCCCGGAGACGATCAGGGAGCGGCAGGTGCCCTTGGCGACCCGCTCGGCCATCCGCTGGAAGGTGGCGTAGCGGGTGGCGATGCGGGCGTCGACCTTCTCGTCGGTCTCCTCGGCGACCGGCTCGACCGTGGTGGGCGTCGTCACCATCAGGCCGCCAAGATGGAGGGGCACGACGTTCGACGTGGCCTTCATGCGGGACTTGATGCTCGCGACCGACGCCGCCGAGGTCGTGGCGCCCGGCACCATCTGGCGGACGGCCTGGGCGACCTGCTCGTTGGACGCCTGCGGGTGCTGGGCGAGGACGGTGCGGATCGCGGTCGAGACGGTCATCACTGGAGGCTCCTTGCTTGATTGCTGAGCCCAATGTGTCAAGCAATCAAGGGGTCGCGAGCCCCCTAAACCTCTAGGATCGCCCGCTTTCCCCTCAGGACTAATTGTCCCTCGTGCTGGTGTGCTGCCGTCTAGCCACCCGGCATATTTCCCGCATGAGACGCAACCGCATCATCCGCACGAAGCCGAAGCTCAAGGCCTGGCGCAAGGTCGACGAGGCGCTCATCCAGCGTATCGTCGAGACCCACTCGGCTCGCCGCTTCCCGTTCGACTGCGCCCTCGTTCAGGTGCGCGACCTGATCGACCACTTCGGCGTCGCCAAGGAGGTCGCGGCCGAGTTCCTGCGCATCCTGGGCGCGACGCAGCTCCCCCGGACCACGCAGGGAGGTGGCGTCCCAGCCATCACCCTCTGGGCGCTGCGGGACCACGACCGTCTGATGGAGAAGTCGGCTCGCGCCCGCGTCGCCATCTACCGCGACCATCGCGACCGCCACCCCTTCGACCCGCTGGAGCTCTGACTATGGACCGCGACGACCCGCTCTGGCTTCCAGGGGACGATCCATCCATCGAGGGCGAGGTTCTGCCTGCGACCGGCTGGACGAACGGCGGCCGCAAGCGCACGCCGGAGATGGAGGCGATCGTCCTCGACATCGTCGGGCGCACCGGCTCCCCCAGGAAGGCGGCAGAGCTCGTCGGCATCCACCCCAGGACCATCCAGAGCTGGCGGAAGACAGACGCCGACTTCGCTGCCCGCTATCGCGAGGCGATGGCTTCGGCCTCGGAGCTCGTCATGGGCAAGGCGCACGAGCTGGCCCTGGACGACGTCGAGCCCTCGGTGCCGATCATCCTGGCCATGATGAAGTTCCGGGCCGAACGGCTCAGCCTCCTCGCCGACGTAGAGGGTGGTGCCACGACGACGGGTGGCCTCGACCCCGCGATTGTCGCGAAGATGGAGCCGCAGGACCGCATCGCCCTTCTGACCCTCCTCCGCAAGTATCTCGACGTCCAGGAGACCGAACGTGCCCGCGCCATTGCCAACCGCTGACCCCATCGCCGAGCTGACGCTCACCCTGGCCGCCTACGAGCAGGCGCGCCTCGACCTCGAAGCCTCGGCCCCCTCGGCCTCTCAGTCCCTCGGCGGCGCCGAGGCCATCATGGCCCGGTGCGGTGGGCAGATGCGGCCGCACGCCGGCGGCTGGTGGGGGATCGACCTAGACGACGAGACCTGGTCGGCCTTGGCTGCCGAGCAGCAAGCTCCCTATCGCGGGGGCTACGAATGACCGCCGCCCCGCTCGATCCCGAGGTGCGGGCGGAGCTCCTGGCTGACCTCCGCGCTCGCCGGGGGCCGTGGCGCTACGACGTCCTCTCGGCCTATCACCTGGTCGCCCACTATGGGGTCAACCGTGTGAAGCGGATGGCCGCGGGAGCCTTCCTCCGCGAGGTATCGGCGCGGTCGGTCCTGTCTTCTCATGCGGGCACGACCTTCATTCTCTACGCCCTGGACCCGGAGCTCGCCAAGCTGACGGGAAAGGGCATCTACGCCCACTTCCGCGCCGAGCGGGGACTACCGGAGAGCTAGGGACAGAAAGTCCCTCGGGCGCTGGTCCGCGCCACCACCCCGGCGCGGCAACCTGGTCCTCGTCGAGCGTCCTCGCTGGAGGATGCGCGAGGCGGCTGGCCTCCGACAGGACCTCGGCCTGAGCGCCAATCTCCCGGTCCCACCTTTCCAGCCGCAACCATGGCAGGAAAGGAACCCAGCCAATGACCATCTCCAAGCCGGCCCCCGTGTGGCTCTCCGAGCACGACGTGCGGGCTCTGGTCGTCGCCGCCCGCAAGGCGAAGGCCGACCTCCTCGCGATCATCGACGGCATCGACCGCAAGGTTGCCGAGCGCCGGGACACGATCAACAAGTCGCTCGCCGACCTCGACACGAAGGCGCGCGTCGCCGCGGTGGACGCGAGCGCCGCGACCCTGAAGATCACCCTCAAGAACGAGACGAACCCCCGCCGGGTCGAGCTCCTCCGCGCCATTGCCCGCATGAACGCCCAGGCCCAGGCTGCGATCGAGTTCTGGGACAATCCGGTCCACGTTGTCCTCCGCGCGACCATCGCATCGGCCAAGCGATCCACGGTGTTCGAGAACCTGGCCGCAGCAGGCCCAGCCGAGCTGAAGGCCTTCAGCTCGCTCGCCGTCGCCACCAAGGACCTCGACCTCGGCGCCGCGATCATCGGCAAGCTCCACGCCATCACCCCGTCGACGGCCCGCCCGGTCTCCCCGCGCTACGTCGCCGATGCCCTGGTGGGAGAAGTCCAGCGTGAGCTGCATGCGGGGCTTTTGGAAATCGACAGCATCCTCACGGAATCAGCGTTGGCCGACCGCCTCTTCTCGCAGGGCCGGTCGGGCTCGGCGGCCGGCATCGGCAGTGTCGAGGCCGCGCTGAAGCGCCGCCGCCTTGCCGAGGTCGGCGGCAAGACCATCGAGGGCGAGGGCGATGACGAGTGAAGCCATCGCCCGTCAACGGGAGCTCCGGCTTGAGCGGCTTCGCCAGGCCATCGGCGGCCGCACCTCGGTCACCCCGCGGGAGGTCTTTGTGGGCTTGGGCTACCCGGCCCTCCTGTTCGACCGGCGCGCCGACGAGCAGATCCGCGCCGCGCTGGCCGAGGTCGGCTTCGTCAGGCCTGCGCCCGACGCCTGGGTGCGCCCGGCCTCGACTGAGGACACACGGTCCCATGTAGGGGAGCAC
>JBGALW010000264.1:0-4107 GCA_044223585.1 Amaricoccus sp. | reverse complement strand
GGGCGGAGCGGCCGGGCCTCGCGCTCGTGCAGACCCACCAGCCGGAGCATCCGGCGATCCGCGCGATCCTGACCGGCGACGACGAGGCCTTCTGGCGGGCGGAGGCGGAGATGCGCCGGGCGGCGCTGATGCCGCCCTACGGCCGGCTGGCGGGGATCATCGTCACCGGCGCCGACGAGCCGATGGCCTGGGAGGGCGCCCTCGCGCTTGCGCGCAATCCCGCGCCGCTCGGGCGGGCGGGGGTTGAGCTCTTCGGCCCGGCGCCGGCGCCGATCGCCCGCGTCCGCGGGCGCCATCGCATCCGCCTGCTCGCCCGCGCGCCCAAGGGAGCGCCGCTGCAGGCCGCGCTGCGGGCCTGGCTCGCCACGGTCCCGGTGCCGGGCAGCGTGCGGGTCAGCGTCGACGTCGACCCGCAGAGCTTCTTCTGACCTGCGGCTATTTCGGGAAGAGCAGCGTCACCTGGAAGCGGGCGCCGAAGCCGTCGGGGCCGGCGTCCGGACCGTCGGCCCAGTAGCGGGCGCCCACCGAGAACTGCACCGGCAGCTTGCCGACCTTCACGACCTGGCCGACCAGCGCGTTGATCGGGACGGACCACTGGTTGTTCACCCAGTCGTAGGTCGACTCGCTGTTGAGCGTGAAGGACGTCGCCTTGGGCGTCGTGTAGCTGACGAACGGCTGCAGGAAGGTCGCCGAGATGCGACCGTCATCGCTGTTGCCGGTCAGCGACCAGATCTGGTTGGCAAGGCCGCCGACCGTCCAGCCATTCTGCTGCTTCAGCGCGACGCCGGTGATGCCGGCGCCCCACTGGTTCGAGGAAATGCCGTCGGTCGCGGTCGGCAGCAGGAAGACCGGTCCGACGCCCCAGATCAGCCCGCCTGCGGTCGGCTGCTTCGGCGAGAAGAAGAGGCTCTGCGTCGTCGCCCCGAAGCCGAACTGCGAGCCTTCACCCGGGATCACGCCGTCCTGGCTGTAGACCGGCAGGATGGTGCGCGAGATGAGGTTCCAGTCCTCGCTGATCGAGATCGGAATGACCGGCTGGATGTTGAGGTAGTACTGGTCGCCGTTGCCGTCGTAGAATCCGCCATTGTAGTTGAACTGGAACGGCACGCTGATGAGCGCGGCCACCGGGTTCGACAGCTTCTTGGCAAGGTCGGCGTCCCCGCCGTCCTGAGCCGCCGCTGCGCTCGCGAGGGTGCCGGCGAGCGCGGCGGCCAGCGCGAGGCCGAACGGGATCCTGCGCGCGGGCGCTTCGGGCCGGACTGTCAGGGCGTCACACATCGTCCGCTTTCTCCTCTTTGTCCGGACAGTGGCCATCCTGATCGCGGCGGCAAGTCCGTGAATGCCACAAGTCCGGGAATGCCGGGGCCGCCCCGCCGGTGATCTGCTCGCCGGAGTGCAACGCCTGCGAGTGTCGCGACAACGCGACGCGAACGCAAGGCGCGTTGGGGCTTCCTTCTCCAGAATGAGATCGTCGCGGAAAGGACGAGAATCCATGAGGAATCCGGTAACCGCCCTGGTACATTCGGCCGGAGCATCCTTCGGCCGCGCCGGAGGCCAGACGCCACCGGCAGCGCCTGCCTGTCCCCCTGGCAGGCGCTGCCCGTGGCCCTATCGAGATGTCGGCTGAACGGGGTGCAACTGCCGGCGCGGGAGGCCGGGCGGCGCGCTCGTCCGAAGCGATCGAACGGATTGCGGTAGACCTGACAAACCGGCCGCCTCAGCCGAAGCGCCGGAGATAGGCTTCGCAGAGTCCCTCCGTCCCCTCGGTGTAGGCGGTGCCCATCGACCGGGCGAGGTCGGTCTCGGCATGCGACCCGATCCACGCGACCAGCAGCAGGCGGCGCAGCATCACGAATGTCGGGATCTCGGCCTCGTCCTCGCGGGAAAGCGGTGCGACCGTGCGATAGCCGCGGACCCAGGCGTCGATCAGCGCCGGCACCTGCGGCTCGTGCTCGTAGAACGAGACCGGCGTCGCGGCGTCGTACATGAACCAGCCGAAGCCGCAGTCGTCGAAGTCGATCACCTTCACCGTGTCGCCGTCGACGAGCAGGTTGGCGAGGCGCAGGTCGCCGTGGATCAGTCCGAACCGTCCCGACCCCTTGCCATAGGCCGCGAGGCGCCGGCCGATCGCCGCGACGGTGCGCGCAAAGAGGGCCTCGGTCAGCCGGTCCACGCCCATGCCGTCGCGCCAGCGGCCCCAGTGCGGCGCGGCGTCGCCGAGGCAGGTCGTGGCGTCCCATGTCAGGCGTTGGAAGCCGGGGGGGCGGGTCCAGCCTCGGGCGTGGGCGTGCATCCGCGCCGCCACGGCGCCGAGTGTCTCGAACGGCCGGTCGAGATCGTCGCCGATCCGCGGCTCCTCGCCCGCCTCCCACTCGAACAGCACCATGTGGCGCGGCGCTTCCATCAGCGGGTGTGCCGCCCGCTGGATCAGCCGCCCGTCGCGGCCTGGCACCGGCCTTGGCGTCACGGCGATGCCCGCGGCTCTCAGCGCCTGCGCCCAGGCGAGTTCCGAGGCGATCGCCTCCTGCGTGTGGTAGCCGGCGCGGTGGATACGCAGTGCATGGCGCCGCCCATCCGCGGCGCCGTCGACGGCATAGGTCGCGTTCTCGGAGAGATTGACGAGCCGGGCCGCCGGAGCGCCGCCGAGCGGCCAGAGCGGCAAGGCGTCGTGCGCGAGGTCGGCGAGCGCCGCCATCTGCGCGTCGTGCCCGAGATCGTCGAAGCGGATGTCCTGCGGCGGGCGCGGCCGGGCACGAACGGTCACGCCGCACCCCGCGCCCGGAGGTCCTCAGACGCCACTGGCCGGGATCCCGCTGCGTTCCACCGGGCGCGGCGCCGTCAGGGCCTTCCAGGTGGAGAGCGACCGGCTGACCGGCCCGGCGGGCGGGCGGGCGACGAATTCGCCGTGCCCCTCGGCCGGCTTCAGCGCGCCGTCGTCGACCATCACCCGCCCGCGGCTGAGCACATACCGCGGCAGGCCCGACACGCGTTTGCCCTCGAAGACGTTGTAGTCGATCGCCGATTGCTGGGTGGCGGTGGAGATCACCTTTTCCCGCTTCGGGTCGAGCACGACAAGGTCGGCGTCCGCCCCGACCAGCACCGCGCCCTTGCGGGGGTAGCAGTTGAGGATCTTCGCGATGTTGGTCGAGGTCACCGCGACGAACTCGTTCGGCGTCAGCCGCCCGGTCTCGACGCCGTAGGTCCAGAGCATCGGCAGCCGGTCCTCGAGCCCGCCGGTGCCGTTCGGGATCTTCGTGAAGTCGCCGACCCCGAAGCGCTTCTGCGCTGTGGTGAAGGCGCAGTGGTCGGTTGCGACGCAGGACAGCGTGCCGCTGGCGAGCCCCGCCCAGAGCGAGTCCTGGTTGCGCCGGTCGCGGAATGGCGGCGACATCACCCGCCGGGCCGCGTGGTCCCAGTCGGGATTGGCATATTCGCCCTCGTCCAGCGTCAGGTGCTGGATCAGCGGCTCGCCCCAGACCCGGCGGCCGAGCATCTTGGCCCGGCGGATCGCCTCGTGCGCGTCCTCGCAGGAAACGTGCACGACATAGAGTGGCACGCCGGCCATGTCGGCGATCATGATCGCCCGGTTCGTCGCCTCGCCCTCGACCGCCGGGGGCCGCGAATAGGCATGCGCTTCCGGCCCGGTGTTGCCCTCGGCCATCAGCCGCGCCTGCAGTTCGGCCACCACGTCGCCATTCTCGGCATGGACGAGCGGGATGGCCCCGAGCTCGGCACAGCGGCGGAACGACGCGAACATCTCGTCGTCATTCACCATCAGCGCGCCCTTGTAGGCCATGAAGTGCTTGAAGGTGTTGATGCCCCGCCCGGTGACCGCCTGCATCTCGTCGAACACCTGCTCGCCCCACCAGGTGACCGCCATGTGAAACGAATAGTCGCAATGCGCCCGCGCGGTCTTGTTGTCCCACATCTTCAGCGCGTCGAGCAGCGACTGGCCGGGCGAGGGCAGGGCGAAATCGACCACCATCGTCGTCCCGCCGGCCAGCGCCGCCCGCGTGCCGCTGTCGAAGTCGTCGGCGGAGTAGGTGCCCATGAAGGGCATCTCCAGGTGGGTATGCGGGTCGATCCCGCCCGGCATCACGAAGGCGC
>JBGALW010000263.1:0-4115 GCA_044223585.1 Amaricoccus sp. | reverse complement strand
CGGCGCAGGCGGTCGAGCACTACGAGATCACCCGTTACGGCACGCTGGTCGCCTGGGCGACGCAGCTCGGCCGCCCGGACGCGGCGAAGCTGCTCGAGGCGAACCTGAAGCAGGAGAAGGCGGCGGACACGAAGCTGAGCACGCTCGCGGTCGAGAAGCTGAACAGGGAGGCCGCATAGCGCGCCAGGGCGCTGCAATCGGGTAACAGGGTGCGGCGCCGGAACGTCCCGGGCCGGGAAAGACTGGCCTCGCTCCGGGGCTTCCGCTAGGGTCGGCGGCACAGCCAGCCCATACGGTCCATGCAGATTTATCTCCCCATCGCAGAGGTTTCCGTCAACGCGCCGGGACTTCTGCTGATCGGGGCGATGGTCGGCATGCTGTCGGGCCTCTTCGGGGTCGGCGGCGGGTTCATCCTGACGCCGCTGCTGTTCTTCATCGGCATTCCGCCGACGGTTGCGGTGGCGTCGGCGGCGAACCAGATCGCCGGGTCGTCCTTCTCGGCGTTCCTGGCGCACTGGAAGCGCAAGACGGTCGACTTCCGCATGGGCGTCGTGCTGCTTGCGGGCGGCATGATCGGCTCGGTGCTGGGGGTGGAGCTGTTCGAGTATCTCCGCTCGCTCGGGCAGTTCGAGCTGACGGTCAGCCTGCTCTATGTCGTGCTGCTCGGCACCGTCGGCGGGCTGATGCTGGTCGAGAGCGTGCGGGCGCTGCGCCGGACGAAGGATCCGAACGCGGCGCTGGCGCCGCGCAAGCGGCACACCTGGGCGCACGGGCTGCCGCTGAAGATGCGCTTCCACACATCAAAGCTCTATGTGAGCGCGATCCCGCCGTTCCTGATCGGAGCGTTCGTCGGCATCCTCGCGGCGATCATGGGCGTCGGGGGCGGCTTCATCATGGTGCCGGCGATGATCTACCTGATCGGGATGCCGACCAAGGTCGTCGTCGGCACCTCGGTCTTCCAGTTCCTGTTCGTGACCGGATTCACGGCGATCCTGCATGCGGTGCAGAGCGGCAGCGTCGACGTGCTGCTGGCGCTGATCCTGCTGGTCGGGGGTGTGGTCGGCGCGCAGGTCGGGGTCGGGCTCGCGACGCGGCTGCGGTCGGAACAGCTGCGCATCCTGCTGGCCCTGCTGGTCGTCGGCGTCTGCCTCAAGCTCGCGGCCGATCTTGTGCTGGAGCCGGCGGAGCTTTACTCGCTGGCGGCTTCCTGACCGTGCGCCTGCTCCTGGCGCTCATCCTCCTCTGGGCTGCGCCCGCGGCGGCACAGGAATCGGTGGTGACGGGGATCTCCGCCGACAAGATCGCGTTGACGGCGAACTTCGACGGCTCCGAACTGTTCGTGTTCGGCGCCATCCGCCGAGACGCGCCGATCCCGGTCACCGCGGCGCCGCTCGACATCGTCATCTCGATCAAGGGGCCGGAACGCACGGTGCTGGTGCGGCGCAAGGAGCGGCGTTTCGGCATCTGGGTGAACGCCGAGGCGGTGCGGGTCCGGCAGGCGCCGAGCTTCTATGCCATAGCCAGCACGCGGCCGCTCGACGACATCCTGTCCGAGACCGAGCGGCTGCGCTGGCAGGTCGGCATGGACCAGGCGGTGCGGATGCTGGACGGCAGCATCGCGATCCTCGACCCGGAGAGCTTCGGCCAGGCGCTGGTCCGCCTGAAGATGAAGGCGGGCACCTATGCCGTGCTGGACGACGGGGTGAAGCTGACCGAGGACACGCTGTTCCAGGCGCGCTTCCAGATGCCGGCGAACCTCGTCGAGGGCGACTATGCCGCGCAGTTCTTCCTCGTCCGCGACCGCGAGGTGATCAGCCAGGGCGAGACGCAGATTCTCGTCGAGAAGACCGGGGTCGAGCGCTGGCTCTACAACCTGTCGCGGCAGCAGCCGCTGATCTATGGCCTGATGTCGGTGGCGCTGGCGCTGTTTGCCGGCTGGGCGGCGGCGGCGGCCTTCGGTCTGGCGCGGCGCTGACCCTCAGCCCTCGCTCGCTTCCAGCGCCAGGGCGGGGGTGTCGTGCCGGAGGTCGGCGGTGCCGAGCGGCTCCGTCGGGCGGGCGAGGGCATAGCGCGTGACCCAGACCAGCCGTTCCTCGGCACGGGTCACCGCGACGTAGGCAAGGCGTTTCCAGAGCGCGACGCCGGCGTCCTGCCGCCCGGACTGCGCGGCGGCCCACAGGTCCGGGGCGAAGACCTGGACGCTCGGCCACTGCGAGCCCTGTGCCTTGTGGATCGTCACCGCGGCGCCGTGCAGGAACACCGCGCCCATGCTGGCCGCCGAGAGGATGTGCGGCTCCGGCTGGTCGGGCGCCTCGATCTGGATGATGCTGGCGACGCCCACCCGCGGGTCCTCGGCGCCGACCACGTGCAGCCGGGCAAAGCCGGGGCGGTTCGACGGGCCGAGATAGATGACCTGCGCGCCCTTGACGAGTCCGCGGGCCTCCAGGTCCATCCGCCGCTTGCGGTGCTTCAGCGGCAGCTCGATCCCGTCGCAGACCAGCGGCTCGCCGGGGAGCAGCGCATCGGGCGGCGCGCCATGCGCGGTGCGGAAGGCCTGGATGAGCCGGACCCGCGTCGCGTTGCGCCAGACGAGAACCGGCGAGCGGGCCATAGCGGCGGCGTCGGCACGCGGGCTCAGCACGATGCGCGGGTCGCGCGCGGCGGCCTCGCGGATCAGCGCCTCGAAGTCCGGAAACTCGAGGTCCGGGTCGCCGAGCGCTTCCGACAGGTCGAGGATCGGGTTGTCGGACGCCTGGCGGTGCACGCGGCTGAGCGCGAGCTTGTCCGCTGCGGGCAGATCCTCGAACACCATCCGTCCCGGTCCGGCCACCGGCGCCAGCTGCGCCGGGTCGCCGAACAGGACCAGCGTGCGGAAAAGTTCGCGCAGGTCGGCATATTGCCGGTCGTCTAGCATCGAGGCTTCGTCGATCAGGCCGATGTCGAGCGGTTCGTCCCGGCGCTTCCAGCCCTTGATGAAGTCCGATCCGCGCAGGCCGGCGGTGGCGAGCGCGCCGGGTACCGACGGATGCTGCTGGTAGAAGGCGAAGGCGCGGTCGAGCGCCGCGTCGGTCATCCCCTCGACCTTCGGCCGGTCGGCCTTGCCGGTCAGCCACTCGGCGATCGCCTCGTAGTCGGGATGATAGAGGGGTGTGTATAGGATGCGGTGGATCGTCGTCGCCGGCACGCCACGGTTGCGCAGGACGCTTGCCGCCTTGTTCGTGGGCGCGAGGACGGCGAGGGTGCGGCGGGTGCGGGTCCGGCGGCTCTCGTAGTCGGCGGAGATCGTCTCGACGCCGGCCGCGACCAGCGCCTTGACGAGTTCGGCGAGGAGCAGGGTCTTGCCGGAGCCGGCGCGGCCGAGGATCGCCAGCGTCGGCTGCGGCCCGGTGTCGGCGGCAGACAGCGAGGCCCCCGGCAGGTCGATGCCGGAGGCCCTGAGCGTCGCCTCGAGACGGGCCCAGGCCCGTTGCTGGTCAGCGGAGAGTGTCATCCCGCCCTTGGTAGCCGCAGTGCGGCGGCGGGACCAGTGTCAGGAGGCGCCCGCCTCAGGCGGCGACCCGTGCCTCTTCCTGAAACTGCTGGGGAAAGCTCGCGTCGAACCAGCGGGCGATGACCGAGAGCGGGATGCCGGAGCGGCGGGAGATTTCGGCACGGGCCTCGACGGAGACAGGCCAGAGGCCGACGCTGATGCTGTCCTTCGTGTCGCCGTCGCTGCCGATGATTTCGGGCATCGAGCCGATGCGGCGATAGAGCGGCACGGTCTTGGTGTAGATGACGCCGAGCGCCTGCTCCAGCCCGAAGCGGAGGCCAAGCTCCACGCCGGCGACGAGGAGGGCGGCGGCAACGCCGGCGCCGGCGCCGGGGGCGAGGCAGAAGCGGGTGCATTCCCAGATCAGCGGCGATGCGATGCGGACGCCGCCGGTCAGGTGCAGGAAATGCTCGTTGGTCATGATGCGGCCGGTGGTCGGCATGATCCGCACCGAACCGCCGTGGCGGCCGTCCGCGTCTTCCCAGATGATGTAGAGCGGGTTCAGGCGATCATACTGATCGACCTCAAAACCGTTCTCGTCCACAGTAACGTCCCAGTCAAGGCGATCCTTGAACTGAGATGCGCG
>JBGALW010000262.1:0-4181 GCA_044223585.1 Amaricoccus sp. | reverse complement strand
AGGCACGCTGTTCGGCAGCGGCAAGGTCGCGGAGATCGGCGCGCGCATCGCCGACGCCGAAGTCGGTCTCGTCATCATCGACGGTCCGCTGTCGCCGGTGCAGCAGCGCAACCTCGAGAAGGAATGGAAGGTCAAGGTGCTCGACCGCACCGGCCTGATCCTGGAAATCTTCGGCGACCGCGCCCGCACCCGCGAGGGCGTGCTTCAGGTCGAGCTGGCGCACCTCAGCTACCAGAAATCCCGTCTCGTCCGGTCCTGGACCCACCTCGAACGCCAGCGCGGCGGCTTCGGCTTCCTCGGCGGCCCCGGCGAGACGCAGATCGAGGCGGACCGCCGCGCGCTCGACGAGCGGATCGGACGGATCCGGCAGGCGCTGGAAAAGGTCGTCCGCACCCGCGGCCAGCATCGGGTAGCGCGGGGCCGCGTTCCCTATCCAATCGTGGCCCTGGTCGGCTACACGAACGCGGGCAAATCGACGCTGTTCAACCGGCTGACGGGGTCCGGCGTTCTGGCCAAGGACATGCTGTTCGCGACGCTCGACCCGACGATGCGGGCGATCGCGCTCCCTGACGGGCGTCGGGCGATCCTGTCGGACACCGTCGGCTTCATTTCCGACCTGCCACACCAGCTGGTTGCCGCCTTCCGCGCCACGCTGGAAGAGGTGCTGGAGGCCGACCTGATCCTGCACGTGCGCGACATCGCCCACCCGGAGAGCGAGATCCAGGCGGCGAACGTCCGGTCGATCCTGCGCGAACTCGGCCTCGACGACGCGGCGCTCGACGCGATGCTGGAGGTCTGGAACAAGGCCGACGCCCTGCCGCCGGACCGGGCGGAGACCATGGCGCAGGTGGCGGCACGGACGCCGCGGGTGCATCTCGTCTCGGCGCTGACCGGACAGGGCGTGGACACCCTGATCGCGGCCGTGGCTGCCGAGGTGGCGGAGCCGACGACCGACGAGACGATCCAGCTCGGTTTCGAGCAGGGCCGCGAACGCGCTTGGCTCTTTGACCACAGGCTTGTGCGCGCCGAACATCCGACCCGGGACGGCTACGCGATGGACGTCCGGTGGACCGACCGGGACCGCATCAGGTACCACATGCTCGGCCGCGCCCCGCAATAGGGCCGCAGCCGCCGCTCAGTTCCAGTAGGGCAGGCCCCAGACAGACAGGCCAAGGCCGAGGCCGAGCGCCATGAGGCTGTACGCCGTCACCTGGAACCGCCGCCCCAGCCGGACCGTGTAGTACTGCCCCCGTACGCGCAGGATCGGCCGCTCGATCAGGGTGAAGTGCGCGGCCGCCGCCGCGACAGCGAGTGCGTAGGAGCCCAGCGCCCCCGCCGTCGTGATCGTCAGGCCCATGTGTTTCAGCGCCGAGTTGAGGACGAAACCGACGATCCAGGCGTTGAGGTAAAGCGCGAAGGAGAGGCCGCCCAGCAATTCCCCCACCGGGCCGCGGCGTCCGGCGCGCGCGAGGAGCAGCACCACGGCAACCGAAAAGAGCGGCGCGATCTGGCGCGCGTTGCCGATGCCGGCGGCAAGGAGGCCGAGCAGGAGGGCGGCGGTCACGAGCAGCGCCGCCTGAACCGCCTTTTGCCGGTGCCAGTCGCCGATCCGGTGCTGCAGGCTCGCGGCAAGGACTCCGAGGCTTATCGCGCCAAACCAGGACACACTCGCCACGGCAAGGATCGCGAGCGGTCCCCACAGCCAGGGAGAGCGTCCGCCGGGGACCAGCAGGATGAGGAGCGGCGCAGCGAGGTAGAACTGCTCCTCGACCGCGATGCTCCAGAAATGGTTGCCGCTGCCGGCGAGCGGCATCAACGGCAACGCTTCCAGCGGCTCGGGTTTCAGCGAATAGAGGTTGTGGGTGAAGCTGACGTCATAGACGAGAAACTGCAGCCACGAGGCGTTGACCGGGTCCCGCAGCAGGCTGACGCCGTAGACCAGCGCGACCGCGCCGAAATACGGAATCCAGATGCGCGTGCCGCGGTTGAAGAAGAAATGCGGGATGTCCTCCGCTGTGCTGCGCAGCAGGATGCTGCCGATCAGCCAGCCGCTAAGCGCGAAGAACACCTGCACCGCGACGTAGGGGGCCGGCTCCCACGGAATGACCGCCGAATGCCCGAGCACGACAACCGAGGCCAGCAGGAAGCGCAGCCAGTCGAACAGGGGATAGGCCACCGGCAGGGCCAGAGCAGGCGAAGGGGCGGCAGCGGCTGCCGCACTTTCCGCAACGGCCGCCGATCCGCGGCGCAGGACCTGCGTCCCGGGGAAGGTACTCAATTCGGCCTGCGGCATGGCGCCCTCTGGCGGTGGCATCGGCGCGCCAACATGGGCAAGGCGGATCTAACGATGGGTTAATCGCGGCGCCGCCAGGGACCGACCCGCCCTCAGCCGGTCGCCGGCGGCTCGCCCCGTTGCAGCGCCGCGGATCCGAGCCGGTTCGCCGCCTCGCGCGCCAGCGGATGCAGCCCCTTGGCCCCGGCGGCGACGATCGCGCGGAACTCCGTGCGCATCCGCGGGTCCCAGAAGTCCGTCAGGTGCGCGGCCACCCGGTCCGCCTGGTCGCTGCCGGGCTGCGAGGCGAAGAAGGTGGCGATCTGGTTCGCCATGTAGACGAGCTTGTCAGGCGACATGGGATTGCGGCGCTCCCGTGATGCGGGCGGGATGGCTGTAGACCTCGAAGGTCCCGGCGCGGGCCAGCGCGACGAGGGTGATGCCGGCGGCCTCGGCCAGCCGCACCGCATGCGCGGTCGGAGCGGAGACGGCGATGAGCAGCCCGCTGCCTGCGATCGCCGCCTTCTGGACGAGGTCGACCGACAGCCGGCTGGTCAGGACGATGGCGCCGCTGGCGGGGTCGATCCCGCGGCGCGCAAGCCCGCCGACGAGCTTGTCGAGCGCGTTGTGCCGCCCGACATCCTCGCGCGCCGCGACGAGGCCCTCGCCGGGGCGCCAGAAGCCCGCGGCATGCACCGCGTGCACCCGGTCATGCAGCGGTTGCGCACGGCCGAGCGCGGCGGCCGCGGCGGCCACGTCATCGGGCGCCAGCGCGACGCCGCGCCCCACCGCCGGCAGCGGGCGCAGCGCCTCGGCGAGGCTGTCGATGCCGCAGAGGCCGCAGCCGACAGGCCCGGCCATCTGCCGCCGCCGGGCCTTCAGCGCGGCGCCGGGCGCCCCGGCGAGCCAGATCCGGACCTCGACGCCGCCGGGCTGCTGGACCACATCCAGCGCCTCGATCTCGTCCGGTGCGGCGACGATCCGCTCCGTCAGGCTGAAGCCGGTGGCGAAGTCCTCCAGGTCGGCCGCCGTCGCCATCATCACGGCCTGCGTGCTGCCGTCGAAAACCAGCGCCACGGCGGTTTCCTCCGCCAGCTCGCGCTCCAGCGGGCGCAACGCGCCGTGCGCGAAGGCGAAGGCAGGGACGCCGACGGACTGCATCAGATGCCTCCCGCGAATCGGGACGAGCTGCAGTCCGGACAGCCCTTCGGCGGACGCTCCATCATTCCGCCGCCGGCAGGATCCGCCGCGCCCGTTCCGCCTGCGCCGCATACTCCTCCTGCCACGCCGTCGGGCCGTTCGACAGCGACACCTGCACAGCGGTGACCTTGTACTCCGGGCAGTTGGTCGCCCAGTCGCTGAAGTCGGTGGTGATGACGTTCGCCTGCGTCCCAGGATGGTGGAAGGTGGTATAGACCACCCCCGGCGCCACCCGGTCCGTTACCGTCGCCCGGAGGCTCGTCTCGCCGGAACGCGACGCGAGCTTCACCCAGTCGCCGTCATTCACCCCGCGAAGCTCCGCGTCGTGCGGGTGGATCTCCAGCACGTCCTCGTCGTGCCAGACGACATTCTCCGTCCGCCGCGTCTGGGCGCCCACGTTGTACTGCGACAGGATCCGCCCGGTGGTCAGCAGCAGCGGGAAGCGCGGGCCGGTGCGCTCGTCGGTCGCGACATACTCGGTGACGATGAACCGCCCCCTGCCCCGCACGAAACCGTCGACATGCATCAGCGGCGTGCCCTCCGGCGCCGCGGCGTTGCAGGGCCACTGCACCGAGCCGCGCTCGTCCAGCATCGCATAGCTGACGCCGGCAAAGCCCGGTGTCGTCGCCGCGATCTCGTCCATCACCTGACCCGGATGGGTATAGGTCCAGCCCGCGCCCATGGCGTTCGCGAGCAGCTGGGTGACCTG
>JBGALW010000025.1:9649-32194 GCA_044223585.1 Amaricoccus sp. | reverse complement strand
CCTCGCTCAGGGCGGCGAGTTCGGCTTCGTGCTGCTCGCCTTCGCCGAGGCGTCCGGTGCGCTGTCCGAACGGGCGGGGGAGGTGCTGCTGCTGGTCATCGCGCTCTCGATGCTGCTGACGCCGGCGCTGTTCTGGCTGGAGGGCGCCGTCGACCGGTGGCTGGCGCAGCGCGGCAGGCGCGAGCTGGAGCCGGTGGACGAGCGCGGCACCGTCATCATCGCCGGGATGGGGCGGTTCGGGCAGATCGTCAACCGCATCCTGACCGGCATGGGCCACGGCACCGTCGTGCTCGATTCGCGGCCCGAGGTGGTGGCGCGGCTGCGCCGCTACGGCGTGCGCGGCTTCTACGGCGACGTCGAGCGGCCGGAGCTGCTGGCGGCCGCTGGAATCGCCCGGGCGAAGGCGGTGGTGATCGCCATCGACGAGCCGGCGCAGGCGGTTCGGATGGTGCGCCACATCCGCCAGCGTTATCCCGACCTGCCGGTGATCGTCCGCGCCCGCGACCGCCACCAAGTCTATGGTCTCGTCGCCGCGGGGGCGACGGCGACGGTGCGCGAGGTCCTCGGCGCCGCGGTCGAGGTCGGGCGGCATACGCTGGCGGCGCTTGGCCACGAGCCGGCGGAGGTCGAGCGGGTTCTGGACGAGTTCGTGCGCCAGGATCAGCAGATGGTCCGGGAGCTTGCGGCGCTGTGGCGCCCCGACGTGCCGGTGGAGGAGAACGCCGCCTACCTCGCGCGGGAGCGGCAGCAGGCCGCGATGATCGAGGAGGCCCTGCGCGGCGTTGCGTCAGGGCCTGCGCAAACCGCCGGCAGTCGCGACGACGCTGCCTGAAGATCCGGCAGAGGATCCGCCCAAGGGTCGTTGCATTGCAGCATCAGTGGCCATAACACTTTGGCCTTGGGGCCAAGGTCGGGGGAGCAAGCCGCATGCCGAGCTTCAAGAAGATTCTCGTTGCCAACCGTGGTGAGATCGCGATCCGCGTCATGCGGGCGGCCAACGAGATGGGCAAGCGCACGGTCGCGGTCTTCGCCGAAGAGGACAAGCTGAGCCTCCACCGCTTCAAGGCCGACGAGGCCTACCGGATCGGCGAGGGGCTGGGACCGGTCGCCGCCTACCTGTCGATTCCGGAGATCATCCGGGTCGCGAAGATGGCCGGCGCCGACGCCATCCATCCGGGCTACGGCCTGCTGTCGGAGAACCCGGACTTCGTCGACGCCTGCGAGGAAGCGGGCATCACCTTCATCGGCCCGACCTCCGCCACCATGCGGATGCTCGGCGACAAGGCCAGCGCACGGAAGGTGGCGATTGCCGCCGAGGTGCCGGTGATCCCGGCGACCGAGGTGCTGCCCGACGACATGGACGAGGTGAAGCGGATGGCCGACGCGGTCGGCTACCCGTTCATGCTGAAGGCGTCCTGGGGCGGCGGCGGCCGCGGCATGCGGCCGATCATGAAGCCCGAGGAGCTGGTCGAGAAGGTGCTGGAGGGCCGGCGCGAGGCGGAGGCCGCCTTCGGCAACGGCGAGGGCTATCTGGAGAAGATGATCCTGAGCGCCCGGCACGTCGAGGTGCAGATCCTCGGCGACAAGATGGGCACGATCTATCACCTCTGGGAGCGCGACTGTTCGGTGCAGCGCCGCAACCAGAAGGTCGTGGAACGGGCGCCGGCGCCGTATCTCAGCCAGGAACAGCGGGAATATGTCTGCGGGCTGGCGCTCAAGATCGCCAGGGCGGCCAGCTACGAGTGTGCGGGCACCGTCGAGTTCCTGATGGACCGCGATTCCGGCGAGTTCTACTTCATCGAGGTGAACCCGCGCGTCCAGGTCGAGCACACCGTGACCGAGGAGGTGACGGGCATCGACATCGTTCGCGCCCAGATCCTGATCGAGGAAGGCAAGACCATCGCCGAGGCGACCGGCAAGGCGAGCCAGGCCGACATCGTGCTGAACGGCCACGCCATCCAGTGCCGGATTACCACCGAGGATCCGCAGAACAACTTCATTCCTGACTATGGCCGCATCACCGCCTATCGTGGCGCGACCGGCCACGGCATCCGGCTCGACGGCGGCACCGCCTATTCCGGCGCGGTCATCACCCGCTACTACGACTCGTTGCTGGAAAAGGTCACGGCCTGGGCGCCGACGCCGGAGATGGCGATCGCGCGCCTCGACCGGGCGCTGCGCGAGTTCCGCATCCGCGGCGTCTCGACCAACATCGCCTTCGTCGAGAACCTGCTGAAGCACCCGACCTTCCTCGACTACAGCTACACGACGAAGTTCATCGACACGACGCCGGAGCTGTTCCATTTCACCGCCCGGCGCGACCGGGCGACGAAGATCCTGACCTACATCGCCGACATCACCGTCAACGGTCATCCGGAGACCGCCGGTCGTCCCAAGCCGCCGGCCGAGGCGCGGGCGCCGAGGCCGCCGGTGGTGCCGACCGACACGCCGCCGCCCGGCGTGCGCCAGCTGCTGGAAGCGGAGGGGGCGAAGGCCGTCGCCGACTGGATGCTGGCGCAGGAAAAGCTGCTCATCACCGACACGACGATGCGCGACGGCCACCAGAGCCTGCTCGCCACCCGGATGCGGTCCTATGACATGATCCGCGTGGCCCCGGCCTATGCCCAGATGCTGCCCGGCCTCTTCTCGGTCGAGTGCTGGGGCGGCGCCACCTTCGATGTCGCCTACCGCTTCCTGCAGGAGTGCCCGTGGCAGCGCCTGCGCGACCTGCGCGCGCGGATGCCGAACCTGATGACGCAGATGCTGCTGCGCGCCTCGAACGGCGTCGGCTATACCAACTATCCCGACAACGTGGTGACGGCCTTCGTTGCGCAGGCGGCGGCGTCGGGGGTCGACGTGTTCCGGGTGTTCGACTCGCTGAACTGGGTCGAGAACATGCGGGTTGCGATGGACGCGGTGATCGGCTCCGGCAAGATCTGCGAGGCGGCGATCTGCTACACCGGCGACATCCTCGACCCAGACCGGGCGAAGTACGACCTCAAGTACTATGTCGCGATGGGCAAGGAACTGCGGGACGCCGGCGCCCATGTGCTTGGCCTGAAGGACATGGCGGGCCTCCTGAAGCCCTCGGCCGCCTTCACGCTCGTCAAGACGCTGAAGGAAGAGATCGGCCTGCCGATCCACTTCCACACCCACGACACCAGCGGCATCGCGGCCGGCTCGATCCTTGCCGCCTCGCGCGCCGGCGTCGACGCCGTCGACGCGGCGATGGACAGCTTCTCGGGCAACACCTCGCAGCCCTGCCTCGGTTCGATCGTCGAGGCGGTGGCGCGGACCGAGCGCGACACCGGGCTCGACATCGAGGCGATCCGCCAGCTGTCCGACTACTGGGAGGCGGTGCGCACGCAGTACACCGCCTTCGAGGCCGGGCTGAAGGCGCCGGCGTCGGAGGTCTACCTGCACGAGATGCCGGGCGGCCAGTTCACCAACCTCAAGGCGCAGGCCCGCAGCATGGGTCTGGAGGAGCGCTGGCACGAGGTCGCGCACATGTACGCCGAGGTGAACCGCATGTTCGGCGACATCGTGAAGGTCACGCCCTCCTCGAAGGTCGTCGGCGACATGGCGCTGATGATGGTCGCGCAGAACCTGACGCGCGCCGAGGTCGAGGATCCGGCGGTCGACGTCGCCTTCCCCGACAGCGTCGTCGACATGATGAAGGGCAATCTCGGGCAGCCGCCGGGCGGCTGGCCGGAGGCGCTGCAGAAGAAGGTGCTGAAGGGCGACGCGCCGCTGACCGAGCGGCCGGGCTCGGTGATGCCGCCGGCCGACCTCGGCAAGCTGCGCGCGGACGCCGAGAAGCTCGCCCGCGAGGGCGAGACGATCGACGACGAGGACTTCAACGGCTACCTCATGTACCCGAAGGTCTTCACCGACTACTTCAACCGCCATCGGGAATATGGCCCGGTGCGGACGCTGCCGACCCCGGTCTACTTCTACGGAATGGAGCCGGGGCAGGAGGCGTCCATCGAGATCGACCCCGGCAAGACCATCGAGGTGCGCCTGCAGGCGGTCGGCGAGACCAACGAGGAGGGCGACGTGCGCGTCTTCTTCGAGCTGAACGGCCAGCCGCGCATGGTCCGGGTGCCGAACCGCAAGGCCGCGGCCAGCGCGCCGAAGCGGGCGAAGGCGGATCCCGGCAACCCCGGCCACGTCGCCGCCCCGATGCCGGGCGTCATTGCCAGCGTCGCGGTCAAGGAGGGCCAGCCGGTGCAGCCGGGCGACCTCATGCTGACGATCGAGGCGATGAAGATGGAGACCGGCCTCTACGCAGACAAGGCGGGCACCGTGAAGGCGGTCCACGTCACCCCCGGCGCGCAGGTCGACGCCAAGGATCTGCTGGTGGAGATCGACGCGGCCTGACCCCCGCGCGCGCCAGCCGAAATCCGGGTCCGGCGCCACCCGCGTCGGATCCGCGGCCTCAGCGGCCGGGCCGGGTCAGGCAATGCATGAGTAACCGCTTCGCGTGCAGGATGCGCGTCTTGACGGTGCCGACCGGGACGCCCTCGATCTCGGCGATCTCGGCATAAGGCAGATCCTGGAAGTAGGCGAGCTGGATCGCCGAGCGGTGGCTGTCGCTGAGCTTGCCGATGCAGCCGCGGAGCCGCGCCGCGTCGCTCGCCGCCACCGCCACGGCTTCGGGGTCCGGGGAATCGTCCGGCAGCGTGTCGTCGGGCTCGGACAGGACCACGCGGCTGCCGCGGCGCATCCGGTCCACCGCCTTGTTGCGGGCGATGCCGAAGAGCCAGGTCCGGACCGAGGACCGCCCCTCGAACCGGGGCGCGGCGCGCCAGACCTCCAGGAAGGCCTCCTGCATCACGTCCGACGCCTCGAACGGGTCCCGCAGCCGGGCGTTCAGGAAGCGGTAGAGCGGCTCGTGATGCCGCTCGTAGAGCAGCTTCATTGCCGCCTTGTCGCCGGAGGAGCCGATGCGCGCGATAAGGGTCGTGTCGTCCAACGGCCTGTTCCCACCCAGCGCCCGGATTATGCGGACACGGGCCGCTGCCGCAAGGCGGAAGGGCCACGGCCGGCGGGAAACCGCGGTCGCAGTCGCGACGGGCGCGGCAATGCGCCGCGCCCTTCGGAGGGGGTCAGACGGGACCGCCACGATCCCGCCGGCGCGCCGCGGGTGCAGGTGTCCACGCCGACTGCTCTATCGCGATGTCAGCAGGAGCGGCGCAACTGCCAACGCGGGAGGCCTCGGGCGAGGTTGGTCCGGGGTGATCCCCCGGACCCTCGACGTCACAGGAAGTCGAAGTCGTGGGCGCTGAACCACGAGGCTTCCGCCCCGACGATCTTCAGCTCGTGCCGGCCGAGGTCGATCTCGACATAGCCGCCATGGTCCTCGATCCGGTCCTCGATGTCGGCATAGCTGTCGTACCGGCGGCCGGCCTCGATGACGATGGTGTCGATGCCGTCCTCGAAGTCGGTGATCGTGTCGTGACCCTTCTCGAAGACGAAGGTGTCCGCGCCCTCGCCGCCGGTCATCACGTCACGGCCCTTTCCGCCGTCGAGCCAGTCGTCGCCCGACCCGCCGGACAGCCAGTCGTTGCCGTCGCCGCCGACGATCGTGTCGTTGCCGTCACCGCCGTAGAGCTTCAGCTTGATGAGGCCGGCGAGCCCGTCGCTGCCCTCGATCGTGTCGTCTCCGCCCAGCCCCTTCACGACCAGCTTCTCGGTCGTGCCGATGTCGAGCGCGAACGGCACGAGGTTCACCCGGTCGAAGGCGACGCGGTCGCCGTTCGGCGCGATGACGAAATGGTCGCCGTCGGTTTCCGACCCGTCGACGTCGGCGGTGTCGTAGCCGGCGCCGCCCTCCATCAGGTCGGACCCGTCGCCGTTGTCCCACTCCATCTCGTCGTTGCCCCAGCCGCCGATCATCCGGTCGTTGCCGCGGAAGCCCTCGAGGTGGTCGTCGCCGGCGCCACCATAGAGGTTGTCGGCGCCGTCGCCGCCGAAGATGTCGTCGTTGCCGTCGCCGCCATAGAGCGCGAGCTTGATGAGGCCGGCGAGTCCCTCGCTCCCGGTGATCGTGTCGTCGCCGCCCTGGCCGTTCACCACCAGCTTTTCGGTGGTGCCGATGTCGAGCGAGAAGGGCACGAGGTTGACCCGGTCGAAGTCGACCCGGCCGCCGACGCCCGCCGCGATGGTGAATTCGTCGCCGGCCGTGTCCGCGCCGTTGACGACGGCGGTGTCATAGTCCTCGCCGCCCTCCATCAGGTCGGACCCGTCGCCGTTGTTCCAGACCATGACGTCGTCGCCGGTGCCGCCGAACATCTGGTCGGCGCCGGTGTTGCCGATCAGCAGGTCGTCGCCCGCGTCGCCATAGAGCTGGTCGTCGCCAGCGCCGCCGAACAGGCTGTCGTCGCCCCATTTGCCGTGTACGACATCGTTGCCGCCCAGCGCGTCGATGACGTCGTCGCCGCCACCGCCATTGATGATGTCATCACCCTCGGTCGGAAAATTCGCCATAACCGTTCACTCCGCTTCTGCGTTGCCGCGACCTTCAGGCGATCGCTGGCCATGGGTCGCGGTGGCGGGGCGGTTGGTTCAATGTGGCGATGCGCGGCGCCGCTTCTGCACGGTCCGGGCGTGGGCAGGGGGCACCTGCGGGGGCGCCCTACCGCAGGCGCGGCGGCCGCGCGGGGTCCATCCCCGGCCCGGCCGGCGGCGTCTCCTTCGGGACCGGCAGGTCAAGCCGGGCGCCGACCCGCGCCGCCGCCTCCGCCGCCGGGCTCCCGGCCTCGGGGAACGCCACGTCGAGCCATCCCTCGGCGAGCCCGCCCAGCCGCACTGCCTCGGCGACCGCGGCGGCGACCCCGTCGCGGGCGCCCTCCGGCACCCCGGCCAGCGCCAGCACCAGCCCGCCGCGGTCGGTCGCCACCAGATGCGCCGCCGCGACGACCCCGGCCATGGCGCCGAGCTTCGGCCCGAGGGCGGCGAGCAGCCGCGCCGGTACGTCGCGCGGCCGCAGGAAGCCCGCTGGCCGCTGCGGCGCCGGCTCCGTCGGGGCGGCGGCGATCTCCGCCAGCCAGTCGACCGCCGCCGCCGGCAGCAGCGCCGCCGAGGGCGCCCCGAGGTTCAGCGCGATGCCGATCCCGCGCCCGGCAAGCCCGGCGACCAGCCGCCGCCCGCTCAGCGCCACGAACGGCGTCGGCGCCTCCAGAAAGGCCGCAAGCCGCTCGTCCCGGTCGAACGCCAGAACGAACCGCCCGTCGGAGAGATCGAAGACCCGCGGCGCCACGGCGCCTCCATCCTCGCCCTCATTCTCCCCGGCCACCGGCAGCATAAGCTCGGCATCGAGCAGCCGCTCGTGGAAGCGCAGCCGCAGCGCGTCGTCCTCCGGGTCCGCCTCGTGCGCCGCATGGGCGAGGTCGAGCAGGGTCGCGTCCGTCATGCCGTCAGGTCCTCATGGGTCAGGCGATGGGCCAGGATTTCCGCCACCCGCCGGCGCAGCTCGGGCACCAGTTCGGCGGCGAACCAGGGGTTCTTCTTCAGCCACCCGGCGTTGCGCCAGGACGGATGCGGCAGCGGCAGCACGCCCGCCGGCGCCGACCGCCAGTCGGCGACCACCGCCGTCACCGGTGCCCGCGTCCCGAGGTGCCAGCGCTGGGCGTGGCCGCCGATCAGCAGCATGAGCCGCGGCCGCGGCAGCGCCGCCAGCACGCGGATCCGCCACGCCGCGGCGCAGGCCGCCGGCGGCGGCAGGTCTGCCCCGCGCGCGTCATAGCCGGGAAAGCAGAAGGCCATCGGCAGCACCGCGAAAAGCCGCCGGTCATAGAAGGTCGGCCGGTCCACCCCGAGCCAGTCGCGCAGCCGGTCGCCGGACGCATCGTCGAACGGCCGCCCACGCTCGTGCACCTTCAGGCCCGGCGCCTGCCCGCACAGCAGGACCGGCGCCGCCGACAGCCATGGCACCGGCCGCGGCGCGTGCCGCGTCGCCGTCGCGGCAAAGCGCGGCGCGCAGAGCGCGCAGCCCCGGATCGCCTCCGTCAGCTCGGAAAGTGTCTCGCCCTCGCCCATCGCCACAGGTTCTAGGGCGGCGTCGGGCCGGGGTCGATGGCCGGAAATCGTCCACGTGGACTCCGTGAACGTTGTCGGGGCCCGTGCCAACCCCTTTACACGCCCGGCCGGGCGCCGTAAGCCCTCGGCGGTCGCCGGGGAGGGCGTATCATGAGCGAGCAGAGGACCGTCGAGATCGGCTCGGTCGCCGTCTCCAACCGGCTGCCCCTGACGGTCATTGCCGGTCCCTGCCAGCTCGAATCCCGCGACCATGCCCTGATGATTGCCGGGAAGATGGCTGCCGCCTGCGCCGCGGCCGGTGCGGGCTTCATCTTCAAGTCGTCCTACGACAAGGCCAACCGGACATCGCTCGGCGCCCAGCGCGGCCTCGGCATGGAGGCCGGCCTGCGCATCCTCGCCGACGTCCGCGCCGAATTCGGCTGCCCGGTCCTGACCGACGTCCACCTGCCGGACGATTGCGCGCCCGTCGCGGAAGCCGTCGACGTCCTGCAGATTCCCGCCTTCCTCTCCCGGCAGACCGACCTCCTCCTCGCCGCCGGCGCCACCGGCGCCGCCATCAACGTCAAGAAGGGCCAGTTCCTCGCCCCGTGGGACATGCCGCACGTCGCGGCCAAGATCGCCTCGACCGGGAACGAGCGGATCCTGCTGTGCGAGCGGGGGTCCTCCTTTGGCTACAACACTTTGGTTGCGGACATGCGGGGCCTGCCGATCATGGCCCGCACCGGGTATCCCGTGGTGATGGACGCGACGCACGCCGTCCAGCAGCCGGGCGGACAGGGCGGCTCCTCCGGCGGCCAGCGCGAGTTCGCCCCGGTCCTCGCCCGCGCCGCCGTCGCGCTCGGGATTGCCGCCGTCTTCATCGAGACCCACGAGGATCCCGACAACGCGCCGTCCGACGGCCCGAACATGATCCCGCTCGACCGGATGCCGGCGCTCGTCGCCGACCTGATGGCCTTCGACCGGCTGGCCAAGGCAAACCCCCTCACGGCCTGATCCGCCTTGTGATCCGCCCCCGACACGCCTAGAACGGCCCCGCTTGGGGCGTCGCCAAGCGGTAAGGCAACGGTTTTTGGTACCGTCATCCGGAGGTTCGAATCCTCCCGCCCCAGCCATGTTTTCAGAGACAGTTGTCAGGATGCCGCCGACGGACTTCGCCGATGGCGGAATGGGCACACCTGATGCGCTGGATCGGTCGTGAGCGGCCCTATGGCCAGTCCGAAAAGGACGTTGGTGTCCGCTGCGTGTCCCCGCTGGACGCGCGGGCGCGCGCCCGGAAGGCGGATGGGGAGAGGCCGCTCGCGCGCCTGAAGAAGTGGCTGAACTCCGAGGGTTCGGCGAAGCCGAGGGTCTGGGCGATCTGCCCGACCGACCGGCCCGACTGCTCGAGCCAGAGCTCGGCCTCGCGAAGCTTGCGCTGGTGGACGAGCCGGAGCGGCGGGCGTCCGAGGTTGCGCTGGCAGATGCGGTGCAGGCGCTCGTAGCTGAGGCCGAGCTGCCTTGCATATTCGGCGATGGTCATCGGGGTGCGGAACCGCAGCTCGACGAGGCGGCGGAAGCGGCGGAGCACGTGCATCTCGTCACCCTGGCCGAGCTCGGGGGCATCGAAGCCGCCGCGGCGCCAGATCTCGACCAGCACGAGGCGAAGGCAGGCGAGGAGCGCCATGTGCGAACCCGGCGCCCCGTCGGTGATCTCGGCGCGGATGCGGGCGGCGAAGACGTCAGCGTCGAGGCCGGGAGACGGCCGGAAGTCGCGGAGGAGCGTGAGCTGCGCGGTGACAGAGCCGAGGAGTTCAGCCTCGGCACCGGTCCCGAGCGCGTCGGAAAGGATCGAGGGCGCCATGCCGAGGACCCAGCCGGCCGTCCCGGGCGCAAGCTCGACCACCGTCGCGGCCTCGGGCGGCAGCACGGCGGCGGCCGGGCCCTCAATGTCGTGGCGGATCTCGTCCGTCGTGATCGCGACATCGCCCCAGCGGACGAGCAGCAGGTGCGTGAAGCGCGCATAGAGCCCGCGTGCGGGTCGAAACGACGTCCCGCGGAGGCCGGGCGCGAGCGGCTCGGCGCGGGCGAGGCGGTCGAGGGCGAAGGGTGCGTTGGCGGTCATCTTTCCAGAAAACAACAAATCTAAGTCATAAAATTACATTCTCGCGGTCCGGAGCAAGGCCTATTGCTGGGGTGTTCCGCTCGGGAGGCGGGATTGCCGTAGTCCGCCGGACCCGAAAGACGGGTCCGCGGTGCGGCAGGACGGAGAACGAGAATGGTCGGCAAAGCCGCACGCGCCGCCTCCGGCGCCGTCTTCGAGACGGACGGAGCGCCAGCCTATTTCGAGCGGTGCAATCCGCTTTCGGGCGCGGTCGTTTCGCGTGCCCCCGCCCTCGGCCCCTCCGGCGCCGTCGCCGCTGCCAACCGCGCGGCCGGGGCTTTCCCTGCCTGGTCGCGCACGGCCGCGGGCGAGCGCCGCGTCATACTCGACCGCGCTGCGGCGCTGGTTGCACGGTGGGCCCCGGACCTCCGGGGAGCAATGCAGGACGAGATCGGCGCGACGAAGCACTGGATCGACTTCAACCTGGAGGTTGGCCGGCGCCACATCGAAAGCGCGGCCGACCTCGTGACGCGCATCGAGGGGACGCTGACTCGCGACCCGGACCGCGTGTCGTTCGCGTTTCGCGAGCCGGTCGGCGTCTGCCTCGCGATGGCGCCCTGGAACGCTCCGTTCGTTCTCGGCATCCGGTCGGTCGTGACCGCGCTCGCCTGCGGCAACAGCGTGGTGATGAAGGCCTCGGAGATCTGCCCCGCCACGCACCAGATGATCGGCAGCCTCTTCGCCGACGCCGGCCTGCCGGAGGACGTGCTGACCATCGTCACCCACGCCCCGGAAGAGGCGGAGGAGGTGACGCACGCGCTCATCGCCCATGATGCCATACGCCGGGTCAACTTCACCGGCTCGACCCGCGTCGGGCGGATCGTTGCCGCGGTTGCGGCGCGGCACCTCAAGCGCTGCCTGCTCGAGCTCGGGAGCAAGGCGCCGCTCGTCGTGCTGGCGGACGCCGACCTCGACGCGGCGGCCGATGCCGCCGCCTACGGAGCGTTCATCAACCAGGGGCAGGTCTGCATGGCGACCGACCGGGTCGTCGTGGTGGACGCCGTCGCCGAGGCCTTCGTTGCGAAACTGTGCGCCCGGGCCGAGCGTCTGCGCGCCGGCGATCCCCGCTCCGGGGCGGCACTCGGGCCGCTGGTGAGCGAGGCGGTGGCAGCGCGGCTCACCGACCTGATCGGCGATGCGATCGACAAGGGCGCGCGCCTGCGCGCCGGCGGCGGCCTCCACGGTGCCTGCCTCGACGCGACCGTCCTGGACGACGTGACCCCCGGAATGGCGATCTATGCCGAGGAATGCTTCGGCCCGGTCGCCAGCGTCTGCCGCGCGGCCACCGAGGCCGAGGCGATCGGAATCGCGAACGACACGAGCTACGGGCTGACGGCGGCGGTCTTCAGCCGGGACACCGCCCGCGCGCTCGCCATCGCGCGGCAGATCGAGAGCGGCATCTGCCACGTCAACGCGCCGACGCTCTATGACACCCCCGAAGCGCCCATCGGCGGCGTCAAGGACAGCGGTTACGGGCGCTTCGGTGGCATGGCCGCCATCGACGAGTTCACCGATCTGCGCTGGGTGAGCCTCCCGACGGCCCCGCCCGCCTATCCGTTCCTGACCGGGCAAGACTGAGGAGACGAGGATGACGATCGAGCTTCTGATCAAGGGCTCTCCGGTTCCGGCCAGGGGCGGGCGCACCTTCGCCCGCCGGGACCCGGTGACCGGGAAGGTCGCCACCGAGGCCGCCGCGGCGGGCGCCGACGACGCGCTCGCCGCCGTTGCCGCGGCGCAGGCGGCCTTTCCGGCCTGGGCGAAGACGAGCCCGGCGGAGCGCCGGGCGATGATGCTCGCCGCCGCCGAGGCGATGGACGCCCGGACGGAGGACTTCATCGCCGCCGCGATGGCCGAGACCGGCGCGACACGGCCATGGATCGGCTTCAACGTGTCGCTGGCGGCCGGCATCCTCCGCGAGGCGGCGAGCCTCGTCACCCAGGCGGGCGGCGAGATCATCCCCTCCAACAAGCCCAACTGCCTGTCGATGGGCGTTCTGAAGCCGCGCGGTGTCTGCCTTGGCATCGCGCCGTGGAACGCGCCGGTCATCCTCGGAACGCGGGCGGTCGCCGTGCCGGTGGCGCTCGGCAACACGGCGGTCCTGAAGTCGTCGGAGATGTGCCCGGAGACGCATCGGCTGATCGGCCAGTGCTTCCTCGACGCCGGTTTCCCGCCGGGCGTCGTCAACGTCGTCTCGAATGCGCCCGAGGACGCCGCGGAGGTGGTCGAGGCGCTGATCCGTGCGCCGGAGGTCCGGCACGTCAATTTCACCGGGTCGAGCGGGGTCGGCCGGATCATCGGGCGGCTCGCGGGGGAGAACCTGAAGCCGGTCCTGCTGGAGCTCGGCGGCAAGGCGCCCTTCGTCGTGCTCGATGACGCCGACATCGACGCGGCGGTGAATGCGGCGATCTTCGGCTGCTACATGAACCAGGGCCAGATCTGCATGTCGACGGAACGGATGATCGTCGACGCCCGCGTCGCCGACGCCTTCGCCGAGAAGTTCGCCGCCCGCGCGGCGGCGCTCCCTGCCGGCGACCCGCGCGGCCACGTGGTGCTCGGTGCGCTCTGCATGCCGGGCGCGGGCGAGAAGATGGACGCGCTGATCGCCGACGCGCGCGCAAAGGGCGGCAAGGTCCTCGCCGGGGGCACGCGCAACGGCGCGATCGTCGCCGCGACGGTGATCGACCACGTGACGCCCGAGATGCGCATCTATTCCGAGGAGAGCTTCGGGCCGGTCAAGCCGATCATCCGGGTAGACGGCGAGGAGGAAGCGATCCGCGTCGCGAACGACTCCGAATACGGCCTGTCGTCGGCCGTCTTCAGCCGCGACGTGAGCCGGGCGCTTGCCGTCGCAGACCGGATCGAGAGCGGCATCTGCCACATCAACGGCCCCACCGTCGCCGACGAGCCGCAGGCGCCGTTCGGTGGCGTCAAGGCCTCCGGGTTCGGCCATTTCGGCGGCAAGGCGGGGGTCGCCGAGTTCACCGAACTCCGCTGGATCACGATCGAGGATCCCCACCAGCACTATCCGTTCTGAGCCGCTTGACGCCGAGGCCCACCGCCGACGCCGTCCTCACCGGCTGAGTCCGACCGCCGACGCCGTGCCCGCACCGGGCTGCCGGCGACAGTCAGACCGCCCGTTCCAGTCGCGCCATCCGGCTTCGGCGATCGCTCGCCCGCGGCCCGGACCCACCCATGCCGAATCGAAGGAGAAACATGATGGAGCCAAGAGCCGCCAAGATGATCGGAAGTCTCGATTCGAACATCGGCCGGGTGCTGGCGGGTCCCGCCGCGATGGCGGAGGCGGCGGGGCCGCCGAACATCCTCTACATCCTAGCCGACGACATGGGCTATGCGGACCTCTCCTCCTATGGCGCGCAGGGGTACACGACGCCGGTGCTCGACGAGCTGGCGAGCGAGGGGATGCGCTTCACGGACGCCTACGCCAACGCGCCGATCTGCTCGCCGACACGCACGGCACTCGTCACCGGGCGGTACCAGCAGCACTTCCAGGCCGGCCTCGAGGAACCGAACGTCCGCTTCCCGCCGGGCTCGGAACTGCCCGCCGACACCCCGACCATCGCCTCGATGCTGAAGGACGCCGGCTACCGGACGCACCTCGTCGGCAAATGGCACGTCACCAGGATCCCGGATTTCGGACCGCAGCACTATGGCTACGACACCTTCTTCGGCATCGCCGCCGGCGCCGCCGACTATTTCCTCCACGCCTCCAACTCGGTCGCCGACGATCCCACGCGCGGCCTGCACGAAGGCGATACCCCGGTGGCGCGCGACGGCTATCTGACCGACATCATCGCCGACGAGGCCATTCAGGAGATCAAGGCCGACGATGGCAAGCCGTTCTTCATGAGCCTCCACTTCACCGCGCCGCACTGGCCGTGGGAAGGCCCAGAGGACGAAGCCTACGCGCGGCAGCTGAAGGACGTCCGGGACGCCGCCGGCGGCTCGCTCGAAACCTACGCCAAGATGATCGGAAGTCTCGATTCGAACATCGGCCGGGTGCTGGCGGCGCTCGATGAAAGCGGCATCGCGGACAACACGATCGTCGTCTTCACGAGCGACAACGGCGGGGAGCGCTTCTCGAACACCTGGCCCTTCATCGGCTACAAGGGCGAGCTGCTCGAAGGCGGCATCCGGGTGCCGATGATCGTCCGCTGGCCCGGCCACGTACCGGCCGGCGCCGTCTCGGAGCAGGTGACGATCTCGATGGACACGGTGCCGACCTTCCTCGCGGCGGCCGGCGCCCCGGCCCCGGCGGAGACGGACGGGGTCGACCTGCTGCCCCAGTGGCTCGGACAGGGCGAGCCGGTCGAGCGCACGCTGTTCTGGCGGATGCGCGCCGGCGACCAGGCCGCGGTGCGCAGCGGCGACTGGAAATACGTGCGCCTCGGCGGCAAGGAGCATCTGTTCGACCTCGGTGCCGACCAGCGCGAGCGGGCGGACCAGAAGGACGTCCATCCCGAGATCATGGCGGACCTCCGCGCGAAGTGGGATGCCTGGAACGGGACGATCCTGCCCTATCCGGCGACGAGTTTCAGCGAGTCGGTCGCGGACCACCTGGCGGACCGCTATCCGGAGCCCGTGAGGGAGGAATGGATGCCGGCCGGCCTCAAGTAGCGATGAGCTCGGGGCGGGCCTGAAGGCCCGCCCCGCGGCCGCCCCTGAAGCCGACGTGTCCGCTACTCGGATCGGGTTTCGCGGATGACGTCGGAGATGGCGGCGGCGGCAGCGGCGAGCGGCTCCCGGAGTCGTTCGGCCCTCTCCATGGTCAGGCGTTGCGGGATGCTCGAAATGGTCAGTGCGAGATACGACGGACCGGTGTCGCTCGGAACCGGCATCGTGAGGCCGGCGACGCCGATGAAGGTGACATCGCGTGCATACCCGTATCCGTGCCTGCAGATGAACTCGACCTCGTCCCGCAGCGAGTCCGGCGTCGCCTCCCCGAACAGGCTGCGATCCCGTTCGGCGCGGGCGATGATGGCCTCGGCTTCCTCCGGGGGCAGCGCGGCGAGGAGTGCCCGGCCCGAGTGCCCGCTGACGAGATGCAGCGACTGGTTGGCGGAGACGACGTGCGTACGGATCGGATAGGCCCCCTCGCAGCGAAGCAGGTAGTGAGCATGCTCGCCTTGACGGATCGCAAGATAGACCGTGTCACCGCATTCGTCGGCGAGAGCCTGGACGATCCGGCGCAGCGGTTCCAGGTCGCCGGTCGGGCTGGGCGCGCTGCGCGCGAGTTCGTGCATGATCGGCGAGAGCTGATACCGCCGGCTCGGGGTGCGGCGGACGAAGCGCTCCGCCACCAGGGACGCGAGGATGCGATGCGCCGAGGGCCGGCTGAGGCCGGTGGCCGTCGTGACTTCGATGAGACGCGCGCCCTGGACCCCGTGCCGCGCGAGCTCGCGCAGGACCGAGCAGGTGCGCTCGACCACCTGGCTTCCACCGTTCCGTTCGTCGCTGCTCACAGGGTTCTCCCAGATAGTCCGTTAAATGGACTGATATATGGCGCATTCGATGCGGTACAGCCGGAAACGTTGCGAATCAAGTCTGATCCTGTCACCGGACTCCAGATAGGGAGTCTGAATTCCGGACTTCAACAAGGGGAAATGCCATGAAGAGATTCGCGGGGCAGGTTGCCGTCGTCACTGGTGGAGCGCGGGGGATCGGGCTTGCGGTTGCGCGGCGGCTGACCGACGAGGGCGCGAAGGTTGCGATCTGGGATCTCGCCGGCGCCGCCGAGGCGGCCGGGGCGCTGGAGGGCGGCATCGGCCTCCGCGTCGACGTGAGCGACGAAGCGGGGGTCGCGGCGGCGGCGGCGGAGACGCAGTCCACGTTCGGCCGCATCGACGTCCTGGTGACGGCGGCCGGCATCACCGGGCCGACGCATCCGGTCCGGGGGCACCCCTACGCCTCCTGGCGGCAGGTGATCGACATCCACCTCGGCGGGGTGTTCCTCTGCGCGCGGGCCGTGCTCGACGGCATGCTCGAGCGCAACTACGGGCGCATCGTCACCGTGGCCTCGGTTGCCGGGAAGGAGGGCAACCCCAACGCCTCGAGCTACTCTGCCGCCAAGGCCGGCATCATCGGATTCACGAAGTCGCTCGGCAAGGAACTCGCCGGCAGCGAGGTCCGGGCAAATTCCTTCGCGCCGGGCCTGATCGACACGCCGCTGATGGCGCAGCTTCCGCCGGAACAGGTCGAGTTCTCGCTCTCCCGCATTCCGCAGGGACGATTCGGCACCGTCGAGGAATGCGCGGCGATGATCGCCTTCATCGCGAGCCCCGAATGCTCGTTCTGCTCCGGCGCGGTGTTCGACATGTCCGGCGGCCGGGCGACCTACTGACGACGTTCCGTCCGAAATACGGACATATGGACATGGGATGGATGGCACGTGCAGTTTCGGCATAACGATCAGAAATATCGCCATATTTCGCGGATGCGCTGCGAGTGCTCTGCTACGCTCCACGGGTTTCTCGGCCATCGGGCGGGTCACAAAATTCCCATGAAGTCCGACTATCGGACTTGCAAAGTTGACAGAAAGGGGGGCCCTGACGCACCTTGGCGCGAGTGAGGCGAAGAGCCGATGGCTCCGCACCGCGCCTGAGGAAGAACAACGAAACCAAGCACCGCCCGCGTGCCGCCCCTCGGCGGCGACCGTCGGAGTGCGTGCGCCAAGTGGGAGACGACGCGCATGGGCGCACCGAAAAGCTTCATCCTTTCCTCGTTCGTCCTGATGGCCGCCAGCAGCGCCTGGGCCGACGAAACCTTCAAGTTCGCGATGATCGATCCCTTCTCCGGGCCGGCGGCCGCGGTGACCGAACGGATCGAGAAGGTCCTGCGCTACGCGGTCGGGGAAGTGAACGCGGCGGGCGGCCTCAACGGCCAGCAGGTCGAGGTCCTGACCTTCGACAACAAGATGTCGCCGCAGGAGACCGCCATCCAGGCGCAGAAGGCGATCGACGCCGGCGCGCGCATCCTGCAGACCAGCGTATCGTCCTCGAACACCTTCGCGCTCGTCGACTTCGTGCGGAAGTACAACCGGCGCAATCCCGATGCGCAGGTCATTGTCTTCGACGGCGCCTCGCACGATCCGGCAATCACCGGCAGCAAGTGCAGCTACTACAGCTTCAGCTGGGTTCTGAACGCCGACATGAAGACCGCCGGGCTTGCCAACTACCTGGCGTCGCGTCCGGACATCGCCAAGGTCTTCCTGCTGAACGCCGAGGGGTCGTCGGGCCAGACGACTCGCCAGAGCATCATCGACATGGTGGGTGCCGCGCGTCCGGACATCGAATGGGTCGGCGACGACACCCACCCGCTGCAGAAGATCACCGACTTCGCCCCCTACATCGCCAAGATCCGCGCGTCCGGCGCCCAGGCCGTCATCACCTCGGACTGGGGCGCCGATCTCGCGCTGGTGCTGAAGGCGGCCGGCGAGGGGAAGCTTGACGCCGCGTGGTTCACCTACTTCTCGACCGGGCCGGGGGCGCCGACGGCGATCGCCCAGGCCGGCCTCGACGGCCTCGTCTACTCGGTCTTCGACGGCGACGCCGGCATCCAGAATCCCGACCTGCAGGGGCACGAGCGCGACTTCCGCACCGCGGACGGCATCTCGGCGAGCCCGTTTCCGGGAGACGCCTCGGCGATCCGCGCGCTGGCGATCGCCGCAACCGCGGCCGGCTCCAACGAGGTCGACGACCTGATCCCGGCCCTCGAGGGCGTCGAGTTCCAGACGATCTTCGGCGCCCCGGCCGTGATGCGGACCGACGACCACCAGATCATCACCCAGATGTCGGTGTCGAAGTTCGCGCCGGCAAAGGACGGCGAACTCGACGAGGAGGGCACCGGCTGGGGCTGGAGCAACGTCGCGATCATTCCGGGTGACGAGATCTCGCTTCCGTCGACCTGCGAGATGGAGCGGCCGCGCACCTGAGCGCCGCCGCCACATCTCCAGAACCGACCGAAGGAGAGAAGCCGCAATGCCGGTCCAGTATCCCTATCGCGTGCTCGCCGAAGGGCTCGGCTTTCCCGAAGGCCCGGTCGTCCGCCCCGACGGCACGCTCATCGTCTGCGAGATCAAGCACCGCTGCCTAACCGCCATCGACGCGGATGGCGGCAGGCGGGTTCTCCTGACGCTCGACGGCGCCCCGAACGGCGCGGCCGTCGGCGCCGACGGCGCGCTCTATGTCTGCAACAACGGCGACGGCTTCGCCTGGGGCGACCCGGGCGGTGTCACCCAGCCGGTTGGCGGCAATCCCGGCTATTCCGGCGGTCGGATCGAAAGGATCGACCTCGCGACGGGCACCGTCATCGAGCTCTACCGGGCGATCGGCGGGCACCCGCTGCTGATGCCGAACGACATCGTCGTCGATCGGGACGGTGGCCTCTGGTTCACCGACCACGGCATCCGCGATCCGCGCGGCTTCCGGCATGGCGGGCTCTACTACGGCCGTCCGGACGGCTCCTTCGCGGCGGAGATCGCCTATCCGATCACCACGGCGAACGGCGTCGGCCTCTCGCCCGACGAAAAGACCGTCTATGTCGCCGAGACCGAGACCGGCCGGCTGTACGCCTATGCCGTCACCGGTCCCGGCACCATCGCGGCGCAGGACCCGACCCAGCCCGGCGCCGCGGTGCTCGCGCAGGTCGAGGGCTTCAAGCGCTACGACAGCCTCGCCGTCGAGGCCTGCGGCAACATCTGCGTCGCGGGACTGACTCCCGGCTGCATCACCGTGATCTCGCCCGAGGGCCGGGAGGTCGAGACGGTGGCGATGCCCGATCCCTTCTCGACCAACCTCGCGTTCGGCGGTCCGGACATGCGGACCGCCTACGTCACCCTCTCCGGATCGGGCCGCGTCCTCGCCGTCGACTGGCCGCGGCCGGGTCTGAAGCCGAACTTCTCGGGGCTCTGAACCATGGGATTCGACATCTTCGCCTTCTCGGTGCTGAACGGCATCCTCTACGGCATGCTGTTGTTCCTGCTCGCCTCCGGGCTGACGCTCATCTTCTCGATGATGGGCGTCCTCAACTTCGCGCACGCGAGCTTCTTCATGCTTGGCGCCTACCTCGGCTTCGAGATATCGGGTCGCGTCGGCTTCGTGGCTGCGCTCGTGCTCGCGCCGCTCGCCGTTGGGCTGCTCGGCGCGATGGTGGAGCGGTACGGCCTGCGGCGGGTCCACCGCTTCGGCCATCTCGGCGAACTGCTGTTCACGATCGGCCTCGCCTTCGTGATCGAGGAAACGGTGCAGATGATCTGGGGCCGCTCGCCCCAGGACTTCAAGGTCCCGGCGTTCCTCGACTTCACCGCCTTCGAGGTTTTCGGCACCGGTTACCCGGCCTTCCGGATCTTCATGCTCGTCGTCTCGATCATGATCTTCGCCGCCCTCGCGCTGCTGCTCACCCGCACCCGCGTCGGGCTGATCGTCAAGGCCTCGCTCACCCACCCGGACATGGTGGCGATGCTCGGGCACAATGTCCCCCTCGTATTCATGACCGTGTTCGGCGTCGGCTGCGCCCTGGCCGCGGTCGCCGGGGTGATCGCCGGGCCGGTGCTCGTCACCCAGCCGTCGATGGCGGGCTCGCTCGGTCCGATCCTCTTCGTCATCGTGGTCGTCGGCGGCCTCGGATCGCTGGCGGGTGCCTTCATCGCCTCGCTGCTGATCGGCTTCATCCAGACCTTCGCGGTGGCGATCGACCTCTCGGTCGCCGACGTCTTCGGCGCCTTCGGCGTCCACGAAGCGCCAGCCTTCCTCGGATCGGCGTTCGGTGACGCCTGGAACGTCACCGTTGCCCAGATCGGGCCGGTCATCCCGTACCTCCTGCTCGTCGTGATGCTGATCTTCCGCCCCGCCGGCCTCATCGGAAAGCGCGCCTGATGGCCAGGACAGAGGACAACCCCATGACTTCGAACCTCGGCATCTCCCCCCCCGCCACGCTCGGGGGGCCGGTCACCGCCGCCCTGCTGCCGTGGGTGGGCATCGTCGCCGCGCTCGTAATCCTGCCGATCGTCCTGCCCGGCACGGCGATGCTGTCGACGCTCTGCTACCTCGGGACGATGGCGATCTTCGCCCTCTCCTACAACGTCCTGCTCGGGCAGACCGGCCTGCTCTCGCTGGGCCACGCCACGCTCTTCGGCATCGGCGGCTTCATCGCGGCCCACGCGGTGCTGCGGTTCGGCGAGGCGGGCATCTCCTTTCCGTTGCCGCTCATTCCCCTGATCGGCGGCGCGGGCACGTTCCTGCTCGGCATCTTCGGCGGCTGGCTCGCCTCGCGGCGCGGCGGCATGCCGTTCGCGATGATCACCCTCGGCCTCGCCGAGCTCGTCTACGCCGCCGCGGCGCTGTTTCCCTCGATCTACGGGTCGGAGGAGGGCATCGCGATCGACCGGATGGATCTCGGTTCCTCGTTCGGGCTCAGCTACGGGCCGCAGATCGACATCTATGTCATCGTCGCCGTCTGGTTCCTGCTCTGCGCCCTGCTGCTCCATTACATCGCCCGGACGCCGTTCGGCCTGCTCGCCAACGCGGTCCGCGACAACGCCGAGCGCGTCGAGTTCCTCGGCTTCTCCGCTGCACGGGTGCGCATGGCCTCCTATGCCCTCGCCGCCGGTGTCGCCGGCATCGCCGGCAGCCTCGCCGCGCTCAACTTCGAGATCATCACCGTCAACGAACTCGGGGCCGCGCTGTCGATGCAGGTCCTGCTGATGACCTATGTCGGCGGCACGCGGCACTTCTTCGGCCCGGTCCTCGGCGCCATCGTCATCGGGCTGATGAAGCTCTGGCTGTCCGACCTGACGCCCGCATGGATGATGTATCTCGGCCTGCTCTTCATCTTCGTGGTCATGACGGCGCCGGGCGGACTCGCCGGGATGCTGGCCGGTGGCGTCGGCATCGTCCGCGCCGGGCGGCTCGGCGCCGAGCTGCCGCTCCTCGCCGCGACCGCCGTTGGCGGAGGCGTGGCGCTCGCCGGCATCGTCATCCTGATCGAGCTCGCCTACCGCAGCGGCCTAGACGCCGCGATGGGGCCGGAGATCACCGTGCTCTGGCTGCCGCTCGACGCCCATGCGGTCTGGTCCTGGGCGCTTGGCCTCGCTCTCCTCGGCGCGGGCTGTCTCGCCGTCCGCCGGTTCATCGACCGGCTCGCCACGGTCCGCCACGCCAGCGCGGAAGGAGCACGCACATGACCGACGCCATCGAGATCCGCGACCTGCGCAAATCCTTCGGGCCGATCGACATCATCCGCGGAGTCGACCTCACCCTCCGCGACGGCGAACGCCACGCGCTGATCGGCCCGAACGGCGCCGGCAAGTCGACGCTGTTCCACCTGATCTCCGGCCGGCTCGTGCCGACGTCCGGGACGATCCGGCTCCACGGCCGGGAGATCCAGGGCCGCTCGCCCGCCGCGATCTGCCACGCGGGCCTGTCGCGCAGCTTCCAGATTACCAACATCTTCCCGGAGATGACGGTGATCGAGAACCTCCGCTGCGGCGTGCTCTGGAAGCTCGGCCACCACTACTCGATCCTGCGGCCGGTGGCGCGGCTGCGGGACGTCGAGGAGGAATGCGCGCGGCTGCTCGACGAGCTGCACCTCGGCCACCGCCGCGACACCCGCGCGGAGCTCCTCACCTATCCCGAGCAACGGGCGCTCGAGCTCGGGCTCGCCGTGGCCGGGGGTGCGAGCACGCTGCTCCTGGACGAGCCGATGGCGGGCATGAGCCACTCCGAGACCGCGGCCGCACTCGACCTGATCATGCGCGTCACCGAGCGGCGCACGCTGCTGATGGTCGAGCACGACATGGGCGTCATCTTCGAGATGGCCGACCGGATCTCGGTCCTGGTCTACGGTCAGGTCATCGCCACCGGAACCCCGGCCGAGATCCGGTCGAACCCCGCGGTGCAGGAGGCCTATCTCGGCACAGCCACGGAGACCGCGGCATGACGAAAGCAGAGCGGGACATCCGGACCGAGACGCTGCTCGGCGTCCGCGGCCTCCACGCCTGGTACGGCAAGAGCCACATCCTCCACGGCGTCGACCTCGAGGTGCGGAAGGGCGAGATCGTCAGCCTGCTCGGCCGCAACGGCGCCGGCCGCTCGACCCTGCTCAAGGCGATCATGGGCGGCGTCGAGACCGGCGGCGAGATCGATTTCGCCGGCCGCGCCATCGCCGGGCTCCGGCCGCACCAGATCGCTCGGGCCGGCCTCGGCTACGTCCCGGAAAGCCGCGACGTCTTTCCCGACCTCACCGTCCGCGAGAACCTCGTGCTCGGCCAGAAGCCGGGGCCGCAGGGCCGGTGGTCGATGGACGACATCTTCGACCTCTTCCCGGTGCTGCGCACCCGCGCCGAGACCCGG
>JBGALW010000025.1:0-9618 GCA_044223585.1 Amaricoccus sp. | reverse complement strand
GGGCGCCCTCTCGGGCGGCGAGCAGCAGATGCTGACGATCTGCCGGACGCTGATCGGCGACCCCGAGCTCATCATGGTGGACGAGCCGACCGAGGGACTGGCCCCGAAGATGGTCGCCGCCGTCGGCGCCCTGCTCGAGCAGGTGGCAGCGCGCGGCGTCTCGATCCTGCTGGTCGAGCAGAAGCTCGTCATCGCGCTCGACATCTCGCACCGGCTCTACGTGATGGGCCACGGCGAGATCGTCTTCGAAGGCACGCCGCGCGCCCTGATGGACGCGCCGGACGTCCGCTCCGAATGGCTGGAGGTGTGAACATGGTCCGACCGATCGCCCTCGTCACCGGCGCCCGGCAGGGACTCGGCCGCGGCATCGCCCTCGCGCTCGCCGACGCCGGCTTCGACCTCGCCGTCCTCGACCTCGTCAACGACGAGAAGGCCGAGGGCCTGCTGCAGGAGCTTGCGGCGAGGGGAGCGCGCGGCTGGTTCGGCGCGATGGACCTCGCCGACATCGCCAGCCACGAGGCCGCCCTCGACGCGGCGGAAGCAGCCCTCGGTCCGGTCGACGCGCTCGTCAACAATGCCGGAATCGCCGCCCGGCCGCTGACCGACATCCTCGAGCTGGCCCCCGACGCCTTCGACCGCAACCTCGGCGTCAATCTGCGCGGCAGCTTCTTCCTCACCCAGGCGATGGCCCGGCGGATGCTGGCGCGGGAAACCGGCACCTATCGCTCGATCACCTTCATCACCTCGATCGCCGCCGGGCACGTCTCGACCGACCGCAGTCCCTACTGCATCTCGAAGGCCGGCCTCTCGATGGTGGCGCAGCTGTTCGCCGACCGGCTCGGCGCCGCCGGGATCGCGGTGCACGAGGTCCGGCCCGGCTTCATCCGCACCGAGATGACCGGCTCGGCCCCGACCGGCAAGATCGACGACTATATCGCCAGCGGCGCGGTGCCCCAGCGGCGCTGGGGCGAAAGCGCCGACATCGGCCGCGTGGTCGCGAGCCTCGCGGGCGGCGCGCTCCCCTATGTCACAGGCCAGCCCATCCACGTGGACGGAGGCTTTCACATCCCGACTGCCTGAACCGGGGCCACGCGCTCCACACCCGTAGCTTCGGACCCGGCGCCCGACGGCGCGACGCGACCCCAGGCGGGGCCGCGACCGGGACCGTCATGACAAAGGAGACCTCCATGCTCGACGACGCCCTCTACCGCGCTGGCCAGGTGGTCGTGGACGGAGTCCGCGTCGCCTACCGTGTCGCGGGCCCGGAGAACGACAGGCTGCCGCTGGTGCTGGTACACGGCACCGCCGGCAGCATCGACGGCCACTTCGGCTACATCTTCCCGATGGCGAGCTATCGCCAGCGGGTGATCGCCCTCGACCTGTCCGAGCCGGCGGGCGACCGGCTGGAGCTCGACCAGCTCGTCGCGCAGGTGAAGGCGGTCGTCGAAGCCGAGCTCTCGACCCGGCCCTTCACCCTGCTCGGCTATTCGCTCGGCGCGGTCGTCGCCGCCAGCGTCGCGGCCGACCTCGGCGCCCGGGTCGAGAACCTGATCCTCGTCGCCGGCTGGCTGCGGACCGACACCCACCAGCGGCTGCGCAACCGGGTGTGGCAGGCGCTGCGCGACCAGGGCTCGCCCTCGATCACGGAATACATGACCTTCTGCGCCTTCTCGCCGGGCTTCATGAACCTCCGCACGCTGGACGAGATGGTGGCGGCGGCCGGCATGCTGGCGATGAGCCCGTTTGTCGACAAGCAGATGGACCTCAACACCCGCATCGACATCGCGGCGGCCTGCGAGACCATCTCGGCCCGGACGCTCGTCGTCGGGTGCGCCCACGACATGATGGTCCCGAAGCACCACTCCAAGGCGCTTTTCGGCGCCATTCCCGATGCCCGCTACACCGAGGTTCCCTCGGGCCACGCCATCGTCCACGAGCGGGCCGCCGAGCTCTTCCAGCTCATCGACCAGTTCACCCGCAACCCCGAGGCGCATCCGGCCGGAAGCATCATTCCGGCGCAGAGGCCGTGAGGAGAGGCAAGCCATGACCACCCACACTCCCATCCTCATCATCGGTTCCGGATTTGCCGGCCTCGGCATGGCGATCCAGCTCCGCCGGCGCGGCCGCGAGGACTTCCTCATCGTCGAGCGGGCCTCCGAGGTCGGCGGCACCTGGCGGGACAATCACTATCCCGGCGTGGCCTGCGACGTTCCCTCGCACCTCTACTCCTTCAGCTATCTGCCGAAGCCGGACTGGAGCCGGGTCTTCTCTCCCGGCGCAGAGATCCTCGACTACATGCGCGACTGCGCCCGCGACGAGGGCCTGCTGCCGAAGATCCACTTCGACACCGAGATGCTCGAATGCCGCTGGGACGGTGCCGCCGGGCACTGGGTCGTCGAGACCTCCAAGGGCACCTACACGGCGAAGATCCTCATCAGCGGCACCGGCCATCTTGCCGACAGCCACCTGCCGGCGATCGAGGGCATCGAGACGTTCACCGGCGCGCTCTTCCACTCCGCCGGCTGGGACCATTCCGTCGACCTCGAGGGCAAGCGCATCGGCGTCGTCGGCTCCGGCGCATCGGCGATCCAGATCGTCCCGCAGATGCAGAAGATCGCGTCCGAGCTCGTCGTCTTCCAGCGGACGGCTCCCTACATGCTCCCGCGCCTCGACCGGGCATTCAGCGAGGGCGAAAGGCGGCTCCTCGCCCGCGACCCCGAGTCGCTCGAGGCGCTTCGGTCGGAGATCTTCTGGCTCGGCGAGTTCAACTTCGCCCAGCGGCGCAACATCGACCGCTACATCGACGAGGCGAAGAAGTTCGCGCTCGACCACCTCGAGGCGCAGGTCCCCGACCCCGCGCTTCGCGCGAAGCTGACGCCGCCCTACGAGATCGGCTGCAAGCGGGTGCTGATTTCCAACGAATACTATCCGGCCGTCGCCGCGCCCAACGCCACCCTCGAGGCTTCGGCGCTCGCCCGGATCGACGGCGGGACGGCCTACGGGGCCAGCGGCAAGGGCTATGACCTGGACGTGCTGGTCTTCGCCACAGGTTTCGAGGCGGTGCGCCCGCCCTTCGCCAAGCGCATCTTCGGCACCGAGGGGGTCAGCCTCGACGCCCACTGGGACAAGGGGATGCAGGCGTTCGACAGCATCGCCGTCAACGGCTACCCCAATCTCTTCATCATCAACGGCCCGAATACCGGGCTCGGCCACAACTCGATCGTGTACGTGATCGAGGCTCAGGTCGACTACATCCTCGGGGCGCTCGACCACATCGAGGCGGAAGGCATTGCCGTCATCGAGGCGACCCGCGCCGCCGAGGACGACTACATGGACCGCCTGCACGCCCGCTCCGAAGGTACGGTCTGGCTCGCCGGAGGCTGCAAGTCCTGGTACGTCGACCAGCGCTCCGGCCGGCTCACGCTGATCTGGCCGGACTTCGCCTACAGCTTCCGGGATGAGAACGGAACCTTCCACCCCGAGGGATACGCGATGACCCCCGCCCGGGTCGTGGCCGCTCAGTGAGGGAGGACGGCATGCTCCACGGCAAGACCGTTATCGTCACCGGCGTGTCCTCGGGCATCGGCGCGGAGACGGCGCGGCGGATCGTCGCTGCGGGCGGCCGGGTGGTCGGCCTCGACCGCAACCCGCCCAGCGTCGACCTCGCGGACTTCCTGCAGGTCGATCTGATGGATCCGGCGGCGCTCGACGCCGCCATCGCAGCGCTGTCGGGGCTGCGGGCCGACGGCATCGCCAACATTGCCGGCGTTCCGCCGACGGCACCGCCGGAGGTCGTCCTCACCGTCAATCTCGTGGCGTCGCGGATCAGGCGGGCGCTCGCGCTCGACCATGCCGGCGTCGCGGACTTCTGCAGGGCCGAGGGGATCACCCACGACAACAGCTACTTCTTCACCAAGCAGGCCCTTGTCGCGTGGACGCTGGAAAACCGCTGGACCTGGCGTGGGCGGGGCATCCGGATGAACGCGGTCAGCCCCGGTCCGGTCGATACGCCAATTCTCGCGGACTTCCTCGAGACCCTGGGCGAGCGGGCGGAGGAGGACATGCGCATCATGGACCGGCCCGGTGCGCCCGGGGACATTGCGCCGGTGGTGGCCTTCCTGCTCTCGGACGGCAGCGCCTGGCTCAGGGGAACCAACATTGCCTGCGACGGCGGCATGCGCGCCCACATCGACGCCACAAGCCACGGCCTCGACTGACCGGCGGCGGGACTCCGGGCGTCGGGCCGCCCGGGGTTTGCAACGGGTCAGAATACGAAATCGTCGCGGTCGAGCGCGGCCCACCGCACGTCCAGCAGCGTCAGCTGCACGTCGCGGTCGAAGCGCAGCACCACGTCGTCGCCGTCCTGATGCGCGGCGGCGCGGACGTCGGCAAAGGAGTCGACCCCGGCGAGGCCACTCAGGTCGATCACGTCCCCATCGTCGTCGGCGCTTCCCCGGTCGTCGTCATCATCGCCTCCCGGCTGGAAGTCGGTGATGACGTCGCGGCCCGACCGGAACACGAACCGGTCGCCGTCGTCGCCGCCAGTCAGCACGTCGTTGCCGCGACCACCGATCAGGGTGTCCCCGTCGTCACCGCCCGCCAGCCGGTCATTGCCCGACCCGCCTACCAGCACGTCGCTGTCGCCCCGGCCGAAAAGCCGGTCGTCGCCCCCGCGTCCGTGGATGCTGTCGTTCTCGTGCGTGCCCTCGATCCGGTTGTTCCGGTTGTTTCCGACCAGACGCGCCATGTCCTGAGCTCCCTTCCCTGCGCGCGCTTCCGACGCGCTCGCGGTAGCCTAGGGATCCGCCGGGCACAGGCAAGGCGGGCGGCCTCCGGCCGGATCAGGCGGCAGGAATGCGCCCGCTCAGCTCCACCATGACCGCGGCGTAGAGCAGGAAGGTCGCCGCCAGAACGAAGACGTGCCAGATCGTGTTGTGAAACGGCAGCCGCTCCCAGACGAAGAAGGCGACGCCGATCGTGTAGACCGAGCCCGCGACCGCGATCAGCGTCATGCCGGCCTGCGTCACCCCGGCAAAGACCGGGCCGCCGACCACCACCCCGGCCCAGCCGATCGCGAGGTAGAGGGCAATGCTGAGCCATTTCAGCCGGCGTACGCTCAGCATGCGGATCAGCGCGCCGGTCACCGCCGCGCCCCACACCCCGGCGAGGAAGGCGACGGCGTGGCTGCCGGCCAGCACCGCGAAGGGCGTGTAGCTGCCGGCTATCTTGAGATAGATCGCCGACTGGTCGATCCGCCGGTAGAGCGCCTTGTGCCGCGACACCTGGACCATGTTGTTGAGCGCGGAGACGGCGAGCATTCCGATGAGGCAGATGCCATAGACGCTCGCCGCAGCGACCGTCGCGCGATCTCCCGATCGCACCGCCGCCAGAATCAGGACCGGCACGGCAATCATGGCGCTCGCGACGCCGATCACATGCACGGCAGCGTCACTCAGCAATTCGGCCCGGCTGTAAACCATCGGCACGCGCTCACGCGTGAACATCGCACGCTCCCCCACGACGGGCAAATTCCCGTACCCCTTAAGTCAAAAGAACCAGAAATCCCGGCGGCGTTGCACCTGCCTCGAGGGTTAATGGTTAGCGCGCCGGGGAAATTCGTCCAGTCCGCGTGCTCAGCGGTTTGCGCCGGGCACCCACAGGAGATCGGCCTTGCCGCCGTCGTTTGCAACCCGGCCCGCCACGAACATCCAGTCCGACAGGCGGTTCAGATAGCGCACCGCCTCGGGATTCACCGGCTCCGTCGCGGCGAGTGCCACCGCGTGCCGCTCCGCGCGCCGGCAGACGGTGCGACAGAGGTGGAGATGCGCGGCGAGCGCGGTGCCGCCCGGCAGCACGAAGCTGCGGAGCGGCGTGAGCCCGGCGTTCATCGCGTCGATTTCGCGCTCCAGCCGGTCGACCTGGCCCGCGATGATGCGAAGCCGTGGGTAGGGCGCTTCCGCGTCCTTGTCGATGTCCGGCGTCGCGAGGTCGGCGCCGAGGTCGAAGAGGTCGTTCTGGATCCGCGTCAGCGCCGCCGCGGTCTCGCCCGCCGCGTACAGCCCGGCGAGCCCGAGGGTCGCGTTCAGCTCGTCGACCGTGCCATAGGCGGTGACGCGCAGGCCGTGCTTCGGCACCCGCGTGCCGTCGCCGAGCGCCGTGTCGCCCTTGTCGCCGGTGCGGGTGTAGATCTTGCTGAGAACAACCATGGTGCAGGGGTAGCCGATCCGCTGCCGCAAGGCCAGCATCACCCGCCCGAAGCCTCGCGGAACGCCGCGTTCGGGCCATTTCCAAACCCCCTCGCCCGCTGGCGAGGGCTGCGCTAGGGTGTGCGCCGCAGCGAAGGGGGAAGCGGCGTGGCGCAGGGATATACGGGCAGGGCGGTGATTGTCACCGGCGCGGCCCGCGGGGTCGGGCTCGCCGTCGCGCGCGCCTTCGCGCGGGAGGGGGCGTCGGTGATGCTGGCCGACTTCGACGAGGTGCGGCTCGACCGGGCGGTCAAGGCGCTGGAGAAGGAAGGCTTCGCCGGCCGCGTCCAGGGCTTTACCGATGATCTCCGGCAGAAGCTCGCGATGACGAACCTCGCGGCGGCGACGCTGGACGCCTATGACGGCATCGACGTGCTGGTGAACGCGAGCCGGCTGCTCGTCGGGTCCGATCCGCTCAACGCCGAGGCCGACCGGCTGGAGGAGACGCTGCAGCAGAATGTCGCGGCGAACCTGCGGCTGACCCAGATCGTCGCGCGGCGGATGATGGAGATCGCCGCGGAGGAGGAGACGCCGGCCGACCGCTCGATCCTCAACATGAGCTCGGTACAGGCGCAGCGGGCCAATCCGGGCCTGCTCGCCTATTCGGTCAGCTGCGCCGCGGTCGAGCAGTTGACCCGCCTTCTTGCCGTCGCGCTGGCGCCGAGCCGGATCCGGGTGAACGCCATCGCCGCCGGCGGCCTGCCCGGCCACTCGCTGGCCGAGGCGCTGCCCGAGATCGCGGATCTCGCCGAGGCGATGGCCGCCGTCGTGCCGCTCGGCCGGACGGCCAGCCCCGAAGACGCCGCCGGGGCGGCGCTCTATCTCGCGTCGCCTGCCGCCGGTTTCGTCACCGGCCAGGTGCTCCAGATCGACGGGGGCCGGCACCTCGTCGATCCGCTGGTCGCGCCGCGGGACTGACCGCTACCGCCGCCGACGCTCGGCGGTGACGCCGAGGAAGGTGCCGCCGACGATGAGGGCCGCGCCGAGCAGGGTGATCGGCCCCACCGCCTCGGACAGCAGCAGCCAGGCGAGCGCGACGCCGAACAGCGGCTCGGTGCCCATGAGGAAGCTGACGCGGGTGGGGCTGGTGCGGCGGATGGCGGCGTTCTGCACGTAGAAGGCGCCGATCGTGCAGAAGAGCGACAGGAAGCCGACCGCGCCCCAGAAGCCAGGTCCGGCAGAGACGAGCAGGCCGCGGGGTCCGGCCTCGGCCAGCAGCAGGGCGAGGGTCAGCGTGGCGACCGTCGTCGCCTGCACCGCGGTCAGCGCCGCGGAGGTGAGGGCGCGGCCCTGCATCAGCCGCCGGGTCGCGACGACCATCACCGCGCGGAGCCCGGCGGCCACCAGCACCAGGACGTCGCCGGGGCCGGGCGCCGTCATGCCGCCAGCAAGCACCGCCACGCCGGCGACCGCGATCGCCGCCCCGGCAACGACGCCCGCGGGCGGCAGTCGCCCGACCAGGCCGAATTCGAGGAACGGTGTGAAAACCGTGCAGAGCGATATGATGAGCGCGGTGTTGGTCGCGGTGGTGAGCGCGACGCCCCAGGTCTCGGCGAGGAAGATCGTGCAGAGGATGCCGCCGAGCAGGGCACCCGCCCGGAGGTCACGCGCAGGCGCCGCCGCGAGGTCGGCCCGCGCGACCGCGCCCATGACGAGTGCGGTGGCAAGGAAGCGGTAGAAGATCAGCAGGAGCACCGGCGCGTGGCCGAGCGCGCCCTTGGCCACGGGGTAGCTCGCGCCCCAGACCACGGCGACGCCGAGAACGGCGAGATCGGCCCAGAAGGTCGGCCGCCGGCCCGCGGGCATGTCGAGGGTCGCCATCCTGGTCTCGCGAATTCAGCCTGCGGGGCGTCGGGTCGGGCCGTGAGCCCGCCAGAACGCGGGATGGGCGGGATCGGACAGTGCCGCCTCAGCGGCGGGGATCGTCGTCGTCCTCTTCTTCTTCCTCGCTCTCGTTCGGCGAGATGTTGAAGAAGCTCTCCGCGTCGGCCTTGGCCGCGGCGGGGGACAGGCGCTCGTCGGTGCCACCAAGCCGGAAGTTCTCCAGCCCGGAGATGCCGGAGGGCAGGCGGGGTTCCGGCTCCATCGAGAGGCTTGTCTCGGTCGAGACCAGCTTCATCCGCTCGGCGTCGCTCATCACCGTGCCCTCGGCGGTTCCGCGCTTCACCGCCTTCGACACCGCCGAGTCGAGCTCCACCTGCTTACAGAGGCCGAGCGCGACCGGATCCACCGGCGTCACGTTGGCGATGTTCCAGTGGCTGCGGTCGCGGATCGACTCGATCGTCGGCTTGGTGGTGCCGACCAGCTTGGCGATTTGGCCGTCCGACAGCTCGGGGTGGAACTTGACGAGCCAGGCGATGGCGGCCGGGCGGTCCTGCCGGCGCGACAGCGGGGTGTAGCGCGGCCCCTTGCGCTTCGCCTCGCCCTCGGCCGAGGGGTTGTACATCAGCTTCAGCTTGTAGGCGGGACTGGCCTCGCCGCGGCGGATCTCCTCGGCGGTCAACTGGCGGTTGACGATGGGATCGAAGCCCTTGATGCCCTGCGCCACCTCGCCGTCGGCGATGCCGTTGACCTCCAGCTCGTGCAGGCCGCAGAATTCGGCGATCTGCCCGAAGGTCAGCGTGGTGTTCTCGACCAGCCAGACCGCGGTCGCCTTTTGCATCAACGGAAGCGCCATCGGCTTTCCCTCCTCATCGAACGGTCGTTCCCCGAGCCGAAAACTCGGGTGCGCCGGAGCGCGAAGGTCGGTTTTCGCGGGGAGTTCGGACCGGTATATAGGCCCAATGGTCAGGATGATAAAGGGGCTTTCGCTGGGGCTGGCGCTGGCTGCGGGCGGGCTTCCGGCCGCTGCGGCCGGCTTCGACTACTACCTGCTGGCGCTGACCTGGTCGCCCGGATGGTGCGCGGCGGAAGGCGACCCGAGCGACGCGCAGTGCGATCCGGAGCACGGGCTTGGCTTCTCGCTCCACGGCCTCTGGCCGCAGTACGAGCGTGGCGGCTGGCCGGAATACTGCGAGACGCGCGAGGCGGACCCGAGCAAGCGGCAGACCGCGGCGATGGCGGACATCATGGGCTCGGGCAGTCTCGCCTGGTACGAGTGGAAGAAGCACGGCCGGTGCAGCGGCCTCTCCGCCAGCGCCTATTTCGGTGCCGCCCGGCGGGTCTACGGCGCGCTGCGGCTGCCGGAGCCGGAGGGGCCGGCGACGGCCGAGGCGATCGAGGCCGGGTTCCTCGCGGCCAATCCGGCGCGGGCGCCGGACGGCGTGATCGTGACCTGCCGGGGCGGCGCGCTTCAGGAAGTGCGGGTCTGCCTGACCGGCGCCTTCGCGCCGCGGGCCTGCGGCGCCGACGTCCTTGCCGATGCCTGCCGGAC
>JBGALW010000024.1:26534-31979 GCA_044223585.1 Amaricoccus sp. | reverse complement strand
GGGACTGGACCGGCTTCTCCACCACGTCCGGGCTCGGGATGGGACTGCAGGGCAAGACGCTCGGCGTTGTCGGCATGGGCCGGATCGGCCGGGCGACGGCCCGCCGGGCGGCGCTCGGCTTCGGCATGCGGATCGCCTACTTCAACCGCTCCCCGGTCGGGCCGTTCGACTTTCCGGCCGAAGCCCTGCCCTCGATCGACGCGGTGATGGCGGCGGCGGACGTCGTCTCGCTGCACATTCCCGGCGGGGCGGGGAACACCGGTGCCATCTCGGCCGAGCGGCTGGCGCTGATGAAGCCGACGGCCTGGCTCGTCAACACCGCCCGCGGCGACATCATCGACGAACCCGCGCTCGTCGCCGCCCTCGCCGAGCGCCGGATCGCCGGCGCCGGGCTCGACGTCTTTGCCGGGGAGCCGCACGTTCCCCCTGCCCTGCTCGCGCTTCCCAACGTCACGCTGCTGCCGCACATCGGCAGCGCGACGCTGGAGACGCGGACCGCCATGGGCATGCTCGCCGTCGACAACCTCGAGGCGTTCTTTGCCGGCCGTCCGCTGCCCGCGCAGGTCGCCTGAGAACCTCGACACCGGCCGACGGAGCGCCTAAGTCTCCGCCCGTCCTGAGGAGATTTCCATGACCGAAGCCCTTGCCCTCGACACCGCCGATGATGGCCTCGGGCCGCTGCCGGAGTGGGACCTCTCCGATCTCTATGCCGCCCCGGACGCCCCGGAGATTCGCGCCGACCTCGAGTGGCTGAAGGCGGAGGCGCGGGACTTTGCCACCGCCTATCAGGGCAACCTCGCCGGTCTCGACGCGGCGGGCCTGCTCGAGGCGATCCGACGCTGGGAGAAGATCGACACCATCGCCGGCCGGCTGATGAGCTATGCCGGCCTGCGCTACCAGCAGAACACCACCGACCCCGAGCGCGCCAAGTTCCTCGGCGACTGCCAGGGCGAGATCACCGACGCCACGACGCCGCTGGTCTTCTTCACGCTGGAACTGAACCGGCTCGACGACGACGCGCTCGACGCCATCGTCGCCTCGGACCCGGAGCTCGCGCGCTACAGGCCGGTGCTCGACCGCATCCGCAAGATGAAGCCGCACCAGCTCTCCGACGAGCTGGAGCAGTTCCTGCACGATCAGTCCGTCGTCGGCGCCGCCGCCTGGAACCGGCTGTTCGACGAGACGATGGCCCGCCTTACCTTCCAGGTCGCGGGCGAGACCCTGACGCTGGAAGCGACGCTCGACCTCCTCTCCGACAGGGACCGCACCCGCCGGCAGGCGGGCGCCGAGGCGCTCGCCGCCGTCTTTCAGGCGAACCTGCCGCTCTTTGCCCGCATCACCAACACGCTGGCGAAGGAAAAGGAGATCGAGGACCGCTGGCGCAAGCTGCCGACCCCGCAGGCCGGCCGCCACCTCGCCAACGATGTCGAGCCGGAGGTGGTGCAGGCGCTGCGCGACGCGGTGGTCGCCGCCTATCCCCGCCTGTCGCACCGCTATTATGCGCTGAAGGCGAAATGGCTGGGGCTGGAAAAGCTCGCCGTCTGGGACCGCAACGCGCCGCTGCCGCGCGACGACGATCGCAAGATCCCCTGGGCCGAGGCGCGGGAGACCGTGCTCGGCGCCTATGCCGGCTTCGACCCGCGGATGGCCGACCTCGCCGAGCCGTTCTTCGACCGCGGCTGGATCGACGCGGGCGTCAAGCCGGGCAAGGCCCCCGGCGCCTTCGCCCACCCGACGGTGGTCGACGTGCACCCCTATGTGCTGCTGAACTACCTCGGCAAGACGCGGGACGTGATGACGCTGGCGCACGAGCTCGGCCACGGCGTCCATCAGCGCCTCGCCGCCGGCCAGGGGGAGCTCCTGTCGAGCACGCCGCTGACCCTTGCCGAGACGGCAAGCGTCTTCGGCGAGATGCTGACCTTCCGCCGCCTGCTCGACGCCGCTTCCGACCCGGCGACGCGCAAGATCATGCTCGCCGGCAAGGTCGAGGACATGATCAACACGGTGGTCCGGCAGATCGCCTTCTACGACTTCGAGAGCCGCCTGCACGCCGCCCGCCGCGAGGGCGAGCTGACCCCGGACCGGATCGGCGGGATCTGGATGGCGGTGCAGACCGAGAGCCTCGGGCCGGCGTTCGAGTTCATGCCGGGATACGAGACGTTCTGGACCTACATCCCGCACTTCATCCACTCGCCGTTCTACGTCTACGCCTATGCCTTCGGCGACGGCCTCGTGAACGCGCTCTATGCGGTCTATCAGGACGGCGACCCCGCCTTTGCCGACAAGTATTTCGCCATGCTGTCCGCGGGCGGGTCGAAGCACCACCGCGAGCTGCTCGCCCCCTTCGGCCTCGACGCCTCCGATCCGACCTTCTGGAGCCGCGGCCTCGGACTGATCGCCTCGATGATCGACGAGCTGGAGGCAATGGAGGCCTGACCGGCCGCTCGCCGGCGTGCGGGAACGGCCAGTCGCCACGCGCCCGCGGCCTCGGTGCTCACGGATCGTGCTCGCTCAGGAGGGCGTCGAACTCCTCCCAGGGCCGGCCTTCCATGTAGACCGGCAGGCCGATGTCCCGGAGGAGGTGTCCGTCGAGCTGCGCCAGCTGGTGCGCCGCCCGGCGTCGGCGCCAGGAACGCCGCGCCTGGTCGAACCTTGCAGCAATCGCCTCCCAAAGCGTCCTTCGGCGGACGATGGGGGCAGTGTCCGTGGTCGTCAGCATGTCAGTCTCCGTGAGGTGAGGGTTTCAAAGCACCGTCGCCGACCGGCGCGCGACGCCGGACAGGTTGAGGGCGAGGCGGGTCCGGAACGCGGGCACGTGGCCCGCGGCCCTCAGCGCGAGATTGCGGGCCCGCCGCTTCCAGGAGGAGCGGAGCGTCGCCGCCTCGGTGAGCCGCCCCGCGAGGGCCAGCACCTTCGCCGCGGCCGGACGGCGCAACGTCTCGTAGCGATCGAGGGTAGCCTCCGCGGCGCCCGCCACGAGGACGTCCGAAAGCAGCCGGCCGAGCGTGTAGGCGTCGACGAGGCCGGTGTTCATACCCTGGCCGCCGGCCGGGCTGTGGGCGTGCGCGGCGTCGCCGGCGATGAAAACGCGCCCCCGCCGGTACCGGCGGGCGAGGCGGTGATGCAGCCGGAACCGCGAGCTCCAGGTGACGTTGTCGACGTTCCGCAGCGGCGTCCGCACCGGCCCCCGTGCGTCCAGCAGCGCCTGGATGAAGCCCGCGTCGGGCCTCTCGGGGGCCTCGTCGACGGTGGCAACGATACGGAAGCTCCCACCCGGCAGCGGGGCGACGACGACGAGGCCTTCGGGCGAGAAGAACAGCGTCACCTCGTCCCGGTCGTCGGCGCCTTCGAGTTCGACGTCGGCGAGGACGAACGAGCCCTCGTACTGCGCCCCGTCGAATTCGATGCCGCAGGCGGAGCGTACGGCGCTGTGGATGCCGTCGGCGCCGACCACGTAGCGCGCCGTCACGGTGACGGTTTCGCCATTTGCTGCAAGCGTGGCAAGGGCGCGACCGTCAGCCGCTTCGGCTATGCCGACAAAGGTCACGCCGCGGGCGACTTCCCCGCCGAGGCGCCGGAGCCGGTCGAGCAGGATCGCCTCGGTCCGGTCCTGGGGCAGCATGAGGAGGTACCGGTGGTCGGAGGGGAGTGCATCGAACCGGACCAGACTGAGCAGCCGGTCGCGGTCGCGAATGGCGAAGCGGTCGATCTTCCGGCCCTCCGCCAGCATCGCCCCCGCGACGCCGATCCCGTCGAGGACCTCCAGCGTGTGGGCGTGGACCACCGCGGCGCGGGAGGTCGTCTGCGACGTCTCCGACCGCTCGACGACGAGCGGGCGGACGCCCGACTGCGCCAGCGTCACGGCGAGGGCGAGGCCGACCGGCCCGGCACCAACGATCAGCACGTCCGTTGAATCGGGAAGCATCAGCAGTCTCCTTGGCTGGGAGTTGGGAGTGCGCCGCGGAACGGCGCCGGTTCAGGGGAGCCTCGAGAAGAAGTCGCGCATGTCGTCCGCGACGACAGCGGGGGCTTCCCACTCGGGGAAATGCCCACCCTGCTCCATCGTCGTCCACCGCGTGACGTTGTAGCTTCGCTCGCACCAGCGCCGCGGCGCCGGTACGGTCACGCCGTCGTGCAGCGGCATCATGATCGCCGTCGGGACCTCGACCCGGCCTGTCGCGCCGCCGTCGCGGGCCGCCTCCCGGTAGAGCCGGGTCGAGGACGCTGCAGCCCCGGTGAACCAGTGAAGCGACAGGTTGTCCGCGAGCCTTTCCCGACCGAAGCAGGCATCGAGCCCGTTCCGGCAGTCGCCCCAGCGCTGGAACTTCTCGAGAAACCAGCTGGCGAGCGCAACGGGGGAGTCGGTCAGCGCGGGAACCAGCGTCTCCGGCCGGGACGCCTGAAGCTGCGCGTAAACCGTCTCCCGACGCGCCCACTCGGCCACCGCGCCCTGATATGCAAGCTCGTCCGGGTCGAGATCTTCGGGCATCGGGCTCGCGAAGGGCGTGACCCCGGAACGGTGCAGCCCGATCAGGCGCTGCGGGTGACGGAGCCCGATCTGCTGCAGGACGAGGCCGCCCTGGTCAGACCCGCGACCCGCGAACCGGGGGTATCCGAGTTCCTCGCACATCAGCCGCACCAGCAGGTCCGCCATGCGGGCAAAGTTCACGCCGTGCACGGAAAGACTGGAGAACGGATAGCCGGGGAGCGACACCGCAACGACGTCGAACGAGGGGACGCCGCAACCGCGCGCCTCTGTCAGCAGCGGAATGATCCCGAGCATCTGCACGAAGCTCGACGGCCACCCGTGCAGCAGAAGCAGCGGCACGGACCGCGGCCCCTTGCCTTCGGCCCATATGAAGTGGATGGCGACGCCACCGACCTCCGCGACGAAATGATCGAAGCCATTCATGCAGGCCTCGCGTTCGCGCCAGTCGTAGTCGCGGCGCCAGTAGTTCAGGAAGTCGCCGAGGTAGCCGGCATCGGTGCCGTCCTCCCATCCCGATCCCTCGACCGCCTGCGGCCAGCGCGTGGCATCGAGCCGCCGGTGCAGATCGAGGATCTGCCCGTCGGAAACGGCGATCTCGATTGACCTGATCATCATCCCCTCCTGCTGCCGCCCGAGCCGCGCCTGCGTTGTCGGGATCACTATGAGGGAACGGAGGATCTGACTGAATGTCAGCTTTCCCTCGCTTTCAGTCGCGCAGCAGCCAGGGGGCGGGAAACGCCTGTCGTATTTCCCTCGTTTTATGACAGAGGCTTGTGACCGACTTGGAACCGTCCGCGCTCGGAGCTAGTCTGCTGCCACCAGCGCGGTATCCCATGAAATCAGCCATGAAACGCGACATCGGCTTTCTCGTCTACCCGGGCTTCCAGTTGCTGGACATGAGCGGCCCCATGGCTGCCTTCGAGGTGGCAGGGGGCGTCGTCCCGGGCAGGCCCTAC
>JBGALW010000024.1:0-26471 GCA_044223585.1 Amaricoccus sp. | reverse complement strand
CGCGCGGCGGCGCGGTGAGAAGCTCGTCCGGCCTGGAGGTCGGAACCGAACCGGCGGGTGACGGCATGTTCGACACGCTGATCCTGCCCGGCGGCAGCCCCTGCCTTTCGGACGAGAGCGCCGGCGCCTCGGACATCGTGGCTGGCATGGCGCCGAGATGCCGGCGCGTTGCAAGCGTCTGCACCGGCGCCTTCCTGCTGGCGCGCGCCGGGCTCCTGAACGGCCGCCGCGCCACGACGCACTGGCGTCACGCACAGACCCTCCGGCAGCGGTTTCCGCGCGTGCGCGTCGACGCCGAGCCGCTCTTTGTCCATGACGGACCGGTCTGGACGGCGACGGGGACGAACGCCGGGATCGACCTTGCCCTGAGCATGGTCGAGAAGGACTTCGGCCTTCCGGTCGCGCGCGCCGCGGCCCAGCTGATGGTCGTCCACCAGCGCCGGCCGGGCGGGCAGGCCCAGTTCGCCGGGCTCGTCGACATCGAGCCGGACACCCCGCGCATCCGCAAGGCGCTTGACTACGCCCGCACGCACCTTCACGAGCCGCTCTCGGTCGACGATCTCGCGGAAGTCGCCTGCCTCAGCCCGCGACAGTTCCACCGCGTCTTCACGGCCGAGTTGGGCGTGCCGCCGGCAAAGGCCGTCGAGCGGATGCGGGCCGAGGCTGCGAGGCTGCGGATCGAGACAGGCTCGGAGCCCATCGAGCAGATTGCCCGGACGGTGGGCTTCGACGATCCCGAGCGGATGCGCCGCGCGTTCCTCAGGGTCTTCGGGCAGCCGCCGCAGTCCATCAGGCGCACGGTCCGGGCGGCCTGATCTCAGCCGCTTCGCCTCCCTCACGACTGGTTTTGATGGTCCGGCGGGCGTCCGATGCTATGTGACCGGGGGACCGCACCTTGATTGCAGCGCGGTCCGAACAGGGGAGCATCGGGATGTGCGAGAAAGACGAATTCCACGCAGGGGATCGAATCCGGCTCTCCCGGCGCACCTTCGGGGCGCTCGCCGGCGCGGCGGGGATGACGGTGCTCTGGCGGCCTGCGGCAAACGCCCAGGAAGTGACCGGCGCCGATGTGGAGATCACCGCGCCTGACGGCACGATCGACGCCTATTTCGTTTGTCCCGCCGGCAGGAGCCCGGGAGTCATCATGTGGCCGGACATCTTCGGCCTCCGGCCGACGTTCCGCCAGATGGCCGACCGGCTCGCCGCGCAGGGCTACGCGGTGCTGGTCCCCAATCCCTTCTATCGTGACGCCAGGGGCGTTGTCGTGGTCGAGGGCGAGGAGATGTCCGCCGCGGTCCAGCGGCTGCTGCCGTACGCCCGCAACATCACGCCGGACGGGGTCGTTTCCGACGCGACCGCGCTCGCAGGATGGCTCGACGACCAGCCGGCCGTGGACACCGGCAGGAAGATCGGCGTCGTCGGCTTCTGCATGAGCGGCTCGTACACGATCCGGGCCGCGGCCGCGCTTCCGGACCGGGTCGGTGCGGCCGCCTCGCTGCACGGTGCGGGCGTCGCGACCGACTCGCCCGACAGCCCGCACCTGCTCGCGCCGGAGACGAAAGCACAGTTCCTGTTCGCCGTGGCGCAGAACGACGACGCGAAGGATCCCGAGTCGAAGAACCGGCTGACGCAGGCCTTCGGCGACCGGGCGGAGGTCGAGGTCTATCCGGCGGACCACGGGTGGGTACCCCCCGATGGCGCGCGCCACGACGAGGTCCAGGCGGAGAGGGCCTGGTCGAGACTCCTCGCGCTCTTGCAGGGAAGCCTGACGTAGCAGTCCGTCGCCGCGGGGAGTCCGCCGGAAAAGTAGGTCATCCGCTGTGCCGCGCCAGCGGATGCAGCGCCGGCTGCGGACCGGCGCTGCTTTGCCGCCTTTGGCTCCGTTCGCTCCGTGCACAGTCCCTGCGGCGCCGAATCTAGACGATCAGGAAGTCATCCGCGGTGAGCGTGGGGCGGGAAGTCAAGGTCGCAATTTGCTCGCGGACCCCTGCGCCGGTGCCGTCGACGTCCCACTAGAGGAATCCATCGTCGGTGTCATAGAGCAGCCACCCGACGCCACTACCCCCGGCAACCGGGTCGCTTCCCGTCGACAGTAGTACTTGCCCCCCAGGCTGCAGTCCGCTGCCAAATCCCGAACCGCTGACAGCGATCCGGTCCGTCATATGAGTCATGTCAGCTATCGTGTTAATCCCGGTGCCATTTTGCAGTACGAAGGTATCGGCCCCCCGTTGCCCCGGAGGGCATTCGCTCCCGTGCCTCCATCCAGCGAGTCGCTTCCGGCTCCGCCTGTCAAAGTGTCTTCCCCGCGCCGGTGACGATGGCATTGCCGGCCGCGGCGGCGGTGACCTGAACCGCCCGTCCCACGGTCTCGTCGGTGAGGTCGATCGCGCCGCCGTCTGCCAGGGTGAAGCCCCCGGCGAAGGACTGGCTGGACGAACTGAACCAGATGCTGTCGAAGGCCTTCAGCTGCGCGATGCGCGCAATTGCGGTGATCCCGCCAGTCTGAAGCGTCTCGATTCCCGAGAGCGACAGGGCCGTGAGGTCGCCGCCGGCCGAGACATTGAGCGTGTCGGACCCGAGGCCGCCGTCCACGCTGCCCGACATCGTGCCGTTGGTGAGCACGGTGATCTGGTCGTCGCCGGCGCCCGCATCGGCCGCGGTCGCGGTTCCCAGTGTATCGTTGTTCGTGTCGTTGCCGGCGCCGCCGATCGCGGTGTCATTTCCGCCGCCGCACGTGATCAGGTCGACGCCGCCTCCGCCGATCAGGATCTCGCCGGCACCCGTACCGCTGATCGACGATCCGGCGAAGGATGTGATCGTGACGCCGGCGGCATCAGTGCCGCCCGGGGACGTGAGCTCGTAACTAAATGAGCCCCCTGCCGGGCTGGTATCGGTGAAGATGACGACGTCGTCGGTGGCCGTGGGGGCGAACGGACCAACGTCCCCACCAACGGGACCGGAGACAGCGCGAATCTGTCGAGGACCCCCTCCACTATCGTCGCTCTGCATCAACGCCCACTCTGGGATGGCAATTGCCCCGCCGAGTGCAACATTGGTCAGTACCGCATCGTTCGCTGCACTTGGCGCAGGTCCATCTGCGGCGTCCTCGAGCGTAACCCTGATGAGCTGCTCGGCCGTTCCGGCGTGGCCGTCGCTCAGAGTAACTTGATAGGTCTGAACCAGAGTCCGTCCCGGCCAGAGAAAGTCGAGGTCGCTATCGGGAACAGCGAAGTTCCAGTCGAAGAAATGACCGGTCCCGTCGATGGCAACCGCGAAGTCGCCGTGATAGCCCGTCCCCAAAGCCGCCGCGGAGACTGTATGGTTGTCCGCAGGGTCCGGGTCGGCGAAGCTGATTGATCCGACGAGACCATGAGGAGCGTCGCTCGCTTCGTTCGTCGATCCGTCAGCCCATTCGGTTACCGTCTCGGCTCGCGGACCTGACTCGAATACTGGGACATCGTTCGAGCCCTGCAGGGTTACGGTCACGAACTGCTCGGATTCGCCCCCCATCGATCGATGATCTGCACTCCGCATTGTCGGCCCCGAACTGCCAGGTCACCTCGCCCACGCCGTCACCGGTCGATGCATCTGTCGCGGTAGCCGAGATCGTGCTCAGGTATCCCGTCGACATCGGGACTACCGCGACCTCGTGAGAATCCGAAAGGTCCAGGTCGGCGAACAACTGCACGACCTCCTCGGTGCCCGCGTGGCCTTCGGCTGCGAAGGCAACCCGCGACGCGAGCTCGTCTATGCTCCGCTCGTCCAGCGACATCTCCCATATCGATCCGCCGGGACGAAGGCCGAACACCGTGGCCGCGGCATCGTTACCCGCGATCACCAATCATGGCCGCGCCGAGAAGCGTTGAGAGACAATCGCCGAGCCGGGCGAGTTCAGCGGCTCGAAGTTGCTCGAGAGTCTGTAACACGCCACCGATCCGCCGCGCAAACACCGACCCGGCTAAGCCACCGAGCCGCACCCCTCCGTCAGGCTAGACGCTCTCGATCTCGGCATCCCACATGCCAATCAATTCGTCGAGCCGCTCAGGATTGACCGAGGCATCGAAAAGGCGCTCGACGAACTCCCAGGACCGAACCTCGCCGTCCAAGTCGTATCCCCTGCATAGCCCGCGCGGGCGGACCGAATCGATCACTCTACTATTGGGAGCAAGAATGTGTCTTCGATGATCGCAGACCTTGGGGCCGCTCTCAAGCCCTGAGGTCAGGCCCCATACACGGGCTTCCCCTTCTTGGACGTTTCTGATTCGACCTCCCGAAAGGGGCAGGGTTGGTTCGGCGATACGAACTAAGTGAAGCGGAATTGGCAGTCATCGAGCCACTCTCGCCGAACAGTCCTCGCCGGGTGCTACGGGTCGATGACCGGAGGGTACAGCCGCCTCGGCTCCGTGCCACCGGGGCCGGGCGCTACACTCGCCGGCGTCGCCCTTGCGGACAGACGGCGGGGGAGGCAGCATTCGCTCGGCGAACGGAAGGTGGCATGAGTATGGTAGTAGCGGTGGTGATCGTGGCCGCTGGGCGTGGGCACAGGCTCGGCGGAGCGATTCCGAAGCAGTACCTGCCCCTCGCCGGCCGGAGCCCGCTCCGCCGCAGCATCGAGCGCTTTCTGGAAACCGGCCGGATCGACATCGTGCAGGCCGTCGTCCATCCCGACGACCTGCCGCTCTATGACGAGTCCCTGCGCGGGCTGCACGATGCGCGCGTCCTGCCGCCTGCGGCCGGGGGCAGCACGCGTGCGGCGTCGGTCCTTTGCGGGCTTGAGGTCCTTGTGTCCCATGCCCCGACCCGGGTGCTGATCCACGACGCGGCCCGCCCCTTCGTCCCGCCGGAGGTCGTGTCAGCGGTCATCGACGCGCTCGACGCGGCACCGGGTGCCTTTGCCGCCCTGCCGGTGGTGGACGCCCTGTGGAGCGCCGAGGATGGTTGCGCCCAGGCACCCCTGCCGCGCGACGGGCTCTGGCGGGCGCAGACCCCGCAGGGCTTCCATTACGAGCGCATCCTTGCCGCGCATCGCAGCTACCGGGGCGACGCGGCCGACGACGTGGCGGTGGCGCGCGCGGCCGGGCTGGAGGTGCGCATCGTTCCCGGCTCCGAGGCCAACTACAAGATCACCACGGCGGCGGACCTCGCCCGCGCCCGCGCCGACGTCGCCGAGACCATCGAGATCAGCAAGAGCGTCGGGGTCCTCGCAACCGGGTCGTGACGCCCGAGCCGGCCAACGCATGGGCGCGGAGAAACCGCGCTCACCAGCCCGCCCGCCTATTCGCGCTATGAGTGGCCATGTTTTGCGGAAGCGGAACGCGCCGCGACGACTTCATGCGCAGCGACACCGGTATTGCCCTCTCGTTCCGGACGAAGGCGCGCTCCTCCTCAGCTGACCGCCGCGCCCTCCAGCCACGGGCTCCGGAATTCCAGCCGCGCCAGCCCGCGGCGGACCTCCGGGCAGCTCATCAGCAGGCGCCAGAGAAGCCCGCTGCGGGCGTTCTCGATCATCACCACGATCGGTCCCTGGTCGATGGCGAGGTGGGTGTCGGCGACCCAGTCCGCCGTCTCGCTGAAGGCGTCTACGAACCCCATCTCCCGCCACAGCCGGTCGCCGAGGTCGTCGTGGAAGTGCCGGAGCGCGCGCATCGCCTCCGCCGGCAGGTAGGGCATCGAGGCGAGCGCCGCGGTCGGGGTGATGACGCCGAGGTCGTTCTCCGGCGAATGCGCGTCATAGCCGTTGACGCTGTCGCTCGCGGTCAGCCCCCAGCAGTCCGGGCCATAGCCCGCGAAGCCCTTCGGGTTCCGCACGCAATAATCGTGGTTGATCCGGGCATGCGCGACGTTCTGCTGCCAGTAGTCGGCATAGCGGTCGCCGAGGCCGCGCGGGTCGAGCCCCATGAAGGAATAATGCGCGAAGAACAGCGGCCCCCCACCCTTCGGCCCGAGCGGCAGCAGCGTGCCGTCAAAGGTAGCGCCGTTCAGAAAGTCCCGTCCCTCGGCCCAGCCGCGGTGATAGACGTCTGGGCCGATCGGGTAGCGCGGCGCGCCGGCGGCGAGGACGTAGGCGATCAGGCACTCGTTCCAGCCATGGATTTCGTGGTTCATGCTCCAGCCGTTGTTCGGGCTCCAGTGCCAGGTCAGCACGTTACGGCCGTCGCGGGTGTGCCAGTTCCATTCCGTCTCGTCGTAGAGCCAGGTGATCGCCGCCCGCAGCCGGGTCTCGACCTCGCCCTCGCCGTCGAAGAACTGCCGCGCCGCGAGGAGCCCGGCGAGCAGGAACGCCGTCTCGACGAGGTCGCCGCCATCGTCCTTGCGGCTGAATGGCATGGTCCGCCCGGTGTCGCCGTTCAGGAAGTGCGGCCAGACCCCGTGATAGCTGTCGCATTTCAGCAGGAACCGGACGATGGTCCAGAGCCGGTCCGCCGCCTCCTCCCGCCCGATCCAGCCGCGCGATACGCCGGCGACGATCGCCATCGCCCCGAAGCCGGTGCCGCCGGTCGTGACCGCCTCGAGCCCGTAGCGCGGCGTCACGTTGCTGCGTTCGCGCGCCATGCCGCTGGCGGGATGCGCGAAGTCCCAGAAATAACGCAGCGTCTGCCGCTGCACGCGGTCGAGCAGGGCGTCGTCGTCGAGGTCGGTGGTCATCGTCGCTCCCCCATCCGCCGCGGCAGAGACGCAGGCCCCCGCCGAGTCCTGACGAGTGGCGCTCTCCCGGCGGGAATCGCAAGCCCCCGCGCGACGCGCGCCGCTACTGGAACCGGATGACCGGCGACGGCGCGCCGAAGGCCGGTACCGGCATGCCCTCGGCATAGCCCTTCGCGAGCGGCAGACGCGGCCCGAGGTCGAGACGGCGGTTGTAGAAGGGCTGCCCGCGCGCATCGAGCGGCACCGCATCGGTGTGCAGCACCGAGAGCACAACGGTCGCCGGCAGCCGCTCCGACAGCGCGAGGTGGAAGTCCTCCGCCGCCGCCATGTCGAGCGCCGAGGTGGCCTCGTCGAGGAGCAGGATGTCGGGCTCCTGCAGCAGCATCCGCGCCAGCACCAGCCGCTGCTTCTGCCCGCCGGACAGCACGTCGCGCCAGGGCCGCCCCTCGCGCAGCTCCGCCTCCTGGTCGCGGATCAGGTGGCCGAGGCCGGAGCGCGACAGGACGTCGGCGACGGCAAGCGAGTCGTAGTCGGCGGCGGAGCGGGGATAGGTGACGAGCTGGTGCAGCGTCAGGTGGTCGGGGAGGTCCGCTTCCTGTGCCGCGAGGAACAGCCGGGCCCCCTGCGCCATCGCCACCCCGCCGGCGCCATAGGGCCAGAGCCCGGCAACGGCCTTCAGCAGCGAGCTCTTGCCGCAGCCGCTCGGGCCGCTGATCCGGAGCCGGTCGCCCCGGTGCAGCACGAGGCGCGGCACGGTGATGAACGGCTGGGCGTCATGGCCGCGATGACAGAGCCGCAGCCGGTCGACGGCCAGCATCGGCCCGGCGATGATCTCGCGGCGCCTGAAGGCGCTGATCCCGGTCTCGGCATAGAAGCGGTCGCGGTCGCGCACCCGCTCGATCGCCGCGGCGAGCGCGGTCAGCCGGGCGGCATTGGCCCGCAGGACCGCGATCTCCGGCATCACCACGGTGAACCACGAGGCGCCGCCGATCAGCTCCGCCGTCAGTTCGGAGGCAGCGGCATAGACGCGAAAGCCGATGGCGCCCGACATGAAGGCGGGCAGCGCCGGCAGGTAGGCGAGGAGCCGCTGCGACAGGAAGGTCGAGACCTCGGTGAACATCAGCATCGCCGCGACCCAGACATTCTGCCGCTTCCAGGCGTGGTCGATCCGCGCATAGAGCCGGGCGTTGGTTCCGGCCTGCGCGGCCTGCCCGCGCGAGGCCGCGACGAGGCCGACGCGGTTCAGCATCGAGGCGAGCTCACCACGCCAGGCACCGTCGCTCTGCTGCCGCTCCAGCGTGCGGAACTGCACGATCCGCCCGACCCGCCACGAGAACAGGGTGGCGAGCGGCACATAGACCGCGACGAGAAGGCCGGCGAGGATCGCGGTGCCGTAATGCCCCGGCGTGAGGTCGACCCAGCCGGTGATCCAGGGACCGAAGACCGCCGCCAGCGCGTCGTTCGCCGCCGCGCCCGCGCGGTCGAGGAAGGCGACCGGCTGGCTGCGCTGGACCAGCGCGACGGACACGAACCAGATCGAGGCGACCGAGCCGGCAAAGCCCATGACGAGTCCGATCAGGCCGCCGTAGAGATGGTCGGTGCAGATGTCGAGCCGCTGGTCGATCGAGTCCGGCATTCGCGGCGCCTTGCCGTCCTCGCTGCCGCGGTCGCTCATCAGGTCGTAGGCGACGCGCTGGTCGGAGAGGATCTCCGCGTCGAACCGCCCGACCAGCCCGTGCCGCGCGCGGCGATGCAGCGTCGTCGAGACAAGGTGGCGGACGGCGAGGCCGGCGGACCTGGAGGCGGAGATCGCGAAATAACCCACCGCGGCCAGCAGCACGACCCGCGCCGGATCGGTGACGTCGGCGCGGTGGAACTCCGCCAGCGACGCGATGAAGTCGGCGCTGGCCGTCGCGGTCCAGACCGCCGCCTTCGAGACGACGAGGGTGATCGCCAGCACCACCACGGTCAGCGACCAGGCCTCGCGCCAGCGTTCGGAAAGCCAGTAGGCGGAGACAAGCCCCCAGAACGTCGTCAGGCGCCGGACCGTGCCGCGTCGCCTTCTGGGAGGGACCCTCACGCGGGCCCTTGGAAACGTCGTCGGTTGTGCCATCCTGCCCGGCCCCCGCACGCATTCTTTGGGCCGTGGATCGTACAAGGCCGCTTTCAGTTTTCTTCCCACGATCTTAAGGGATGGTAAAGATCTCGGGCGATTTCGTTAAACTATGGCATTCTTGCCAGAGCATGGACGGCCCCTGATGGCGACACGCCCCCCCTACCCCAAGCCCGACCACGTCAGCGACCGCGCCTGGACGCTTGCCGGCGGCATGTCGCTGCGGCAGCTCGCGGGACAGCTGACCTCGATCGACCCCGGCCGCTATCAGGCGCTGGCGGGCGAGGACATCGCGCTGGCCGTGGCGCGCGGCGAGATCGGCGGCAGCGGCCTTGTCGGCGAACGGCTGCTGGAGCTGCAGCAGATCGCGCGCGACAACGGCCACCCGCCCCTGCTCATCAAGGATGACGGGCGCCGCGGTTTCTACCTCGTCGCGCCCTTCCCGCTCTACTGCTTCGACATGGGGCTGGTGCGCCGGGCGCATCAGGCGGCGGCGGAGGACGCGGCCATCGCCGGCGTCTCGCTGATCCGGCTCACCTGCGACTATTCCTTCGCCCAGCATCAGGGCCGGACCCAGGAGGGCGGCATCGTCGCCTGCCCGCGCTTCATGAGCGCGGTCACGGGGGCAAGCACCGAGGGTCTCCTCGCGAGCGGCCGGGTCGCCGTGGTGCTGAAGCACATGGGGCCGTACCAGTATACCGCCGGCCCCGACTATACCGCCCTGCCGATCAGCCGGGTGGAGTTCCTGGAGACGGTGCTGCCGCGCTATGACGCCGGCTGGGCGGCCGGCGCCCACGGCGCGATGATGAGCTTCGTCGCGCTGGACGGCGTCCCGGCGCACGCCGACCCGTTCCTGCGCGACATCGTCAAGGCGAACGCCGGGCCTGGGGCGATCATCGAGTCCGACTATGACGCGCTCTACGAGGTCTATGCCGGCTTCGGCTATGCCGGCAGCCCGAAGGAGGCGGCGTTCCGCTGCTTCGAGGAAGGCGGGGTGCATATCGACCTCTGCTCGCTCCTCTACCTCCTGCACCTGCCCGACCTCGTCACCGAAGGACGGATCGGCGAGGAGGCGCTGGTGGTCCGGGCCGCAGAGATGCTGACGCTGAAGGAGCAGGTCGGCCTCTTCGACGACCCGCTGCGCGGGACGGCGCCGGACGCCGACCGGCGGCTGCTGACCGGGCCGCGGCCGGCCTACGCCGAACTCGCGCGGGCCTCGATCGTCATGCTGCGGCCGACGACGCCGGATCCGGCGGTGCTGCCCATCCCGGTCGGCGACCCGGCGGTCCGGGTCTGCGTGCTCGGGCCGCTCGCCGACCAGGACCCGGAGGACTGGCTGGGGGCCTATTGCAGCCACGCCTTCCAGCATCTGGAAACGGTGACGACGCCGCTCGCCGGGATCCGGCGGCACTGGCCGGACGTGACCTACGTCCGGGGCTGCGACTACGACACCGGCAGCGAGGAATGGCGCGACGCCCTGCCGGAACTGACGGAGGCGGTCGAGGCGGTCGCCGGGGCGACGCACATCGTCCTTTTCCTCGGCGAGCGGCACAAGTGGAGCGGCGAGTCCGCGGCGCTGGCCGATCCGCGGCTGCCCGAGGTGCAGCGGCGGCTGGTGCAGGGGGTTCGGCGCGGCAACCCGCAGGCCAAGATCATCGTCTTCGTCACCGCCGGCCGGGCGCTGCATATCCCCGCGGACGTCGAGGCAGCGGCGGACGCGCTGTTCTGGACCGCGCATGTCGGCACCTACGCAGGCGACGCGATCGGCGAGATCCTCGCCGGGATCGTCAGCCCGACGGCGCGTCTGTCGCACGGGCTGCCGATCGCGGACGGCATCACCTCCGGGCTCGACACGCGGCTTGCCCGCATCGACCGCCCGCCGGTGCCGGTGATCGAGGGCCAGGCCGGGCGACGCCAGGTCGGCCACTGGTGCGCCTACTATCTCGGCCATGGTGCCCGCTGGCCCTCGGCCTACTGGTTCGGCGAGGGCTATTCCTACACCAGCTTCGCGCTGTCCGACTGGTCGCTCGATGGCACCAGCCTCTCCGCGGCCGGCGGGGCGCTCACCGCCAGCGTGCGGGTCACGAACACCGGCCAGCGGGCGGGGACCGAGACGGTGCATCTCTACTATCAGGACATGGTCTGCGAGGAGCGCGTGCCGCGGCTGCTCGAGCGACTGGGGCACCAGCAGACGGTGCTGGAGCCGGGGCAGTCGGCGACGCTCAGCTTCACCGTGACCCCGGACATGCTGGCGAAATACGGCCGCCATCCCGAGGCGGGGCGCCGGGTCCTGCCCGACCGCGACCCCGCCCTCAATCCCGACCGGCTGTTCCTCGTCCAGCACGAAGGGCAGGCGATGGCCGCGATCGCGGCGTTCGGCGCGGCGCCCTGCGTGCTGCGCTTCACGCTCGTGCCCTGACCCGGAGAACATCATGACGGCAGTCCTTGACGTCGCGGGCGACCTCGCGCCCTCCGGCAGCATCACCGTCCCGGCAGGCGCCAGCGTCCGGGTCGGCGGTGTGCCCCTCACGCCCGCGGACGGGCCGGGGCGCTTCCGCATTCCGTCCTTCGCCACGCCGGGGGCGCCGGTCGAGGTCGAGACGGCGACCGGACGGCGGCTTCTCGTCGTGGCCGACCCCGGCCCGACGACCTGGGTCTTTCCGCTCGCCGGCCAGAGCAACATGGTCGCCCGCGCGGAACCCGAGGACGACGATCCCTGCCCGGCGGCGGTCCGCTTCCTGACCCAGCGGGGCGAGCCGCTGCCGCCGACCCCGACGATCACCTCGGCCGACGACGACTCCGGCCAGTTCCTGATTGCCAAGCGTTTCGCGGCGGACTTCCTCGCGGCGCACCCGCGCGACTGCATCGTCTTCGTGCCCGGCGCGGTCGGCGGCACGAGCTTCTGGAACCACCGCTGGAACCCGGGGGACGATCTCTACGACAACATCGTCCGGCTGACCCGCACCGCGCTCCTCGACCACCCGGACTGGCGGCTCCGTGCCATGCTGTTCCAGGGCTTCGAGACCGACGGGTCGAACGCGATGCTGGCGACGACCTTCCGGCGCGCCATCGGCCGGTTCATCCGGGCGATCCGCGTCGACCTCGCCGCGCCGGAACTGCCCATCGTCTTCGGCGAGCTGCCGCCCGGATTCACGGCCGGGCACCCGGAGCGGGAGGCGATCCGCGCCGAGGTGGCGCAGGCGACGGCCACCTTCCCCTTCACCGCGGTCGCACCGAGCGCGGGGGCTGACGACGACGGCCTGCACTATTCGGCGCCCGGCCTCCTCACGGTCGGCAGCCGCTACGCAGGCGCTCTCGCGCGGGCGGAGGCGAACGTGCCGGCGGAGGCGCCGCCCGCCGCCTGACCGCGGGCGGGGATTTGCGGTTTCCCACGCCGGCGCATCCGGTTAGCGTCGGGCTCCCAATCCCACCTTGGTGGAGCCCATGACGACGGCCCCGGTCGCCCGCTACGACACCCGCGTCACCCATCAATTCTGGGTGCTGGCCCGCGCCATAAATCGCACGCCGGGTCGCTCCCGGCTCTATCTCCTCGGCGGGACCATCGTCGCGATCATCGTCCTGACGGCGGTCATGCAGGTGCGGCTGAACGCCTGGAACCAGCCCTTCTACAACGCGATCGAGCGGCGCGATCTCGACGGGTTCTTCCAGCAGCTCGGGGTCTTCTTCATCCTCGCCGGCATCCTGCTCGTCCTCAACGTCGCGCAGACCATGGCGAACCAGCTGATCCGCGTCCGGCTGCGCGACCTCGCGACCAAGGACCTCATCGGCAACTGGATGACCCGCAAGCGGGCGGCCCGGATCAGCCGGGCCGGCGAGATAGGCGTCAACCCCGACCAGCGGATCCAGGCCGACGCCCAGAACCTGACCGAGCTTTCGACCGACCTCGGCATCGGCCTGCTGCAATCCTCGGTGCTGCTGGTGAGCTTCATCGGCGTGCTCTGGATCCTGTCGGAGGGCGTCGTGCTGCCGGTCGCGGGCCGGGAGCTGGCGATCCCCGGCTACATGGTGTGGGCGGCGCTGATCTATGCCGCCTCCGGCTCGCTGATCTCGTGGCGGGTCGGGCGGCCGCTCGTCACCCTCGGGGCCGACCGCTACGCGCGCGAAGCCGATTTCCGCTTCGCGCTGGTGCAGGCGTCGGAGCGCGCCGAGGGCATCGCGCTCAGCAACGGCGAGGCGGACAGCCAGCAGGCGCTCAGGGCGAGCCTTGCCACCCTCGTGACGCTGCTCCGCAAGCTGGCGATGGGGCGCGTGCGGCTGACCTGGGTGACGGCGGGCTACGGCTGGGTCGCGCTGGTCTTTCCGATCATCGTCGCCGCGCCGGGCTATTTCGCCGGCCACCTCAGCTTCGGCGAGCTGATGATGGTCGTGGGCGCCTTCAATCAGGTGCAGCAGTCGCTGCGCTGGTTCGTCGACAACACGAGCGCGATCGCCGACTGGCGCGCGACGCTGCTCCGCGTGATGAACTTCCGGCAGGCGCTGCTCGACCTCGACGCAGTGGAGGCCGAGGCGGGACTGATCCAGCGGTCCGACGATCCGGACGGCCGCCTGACGCTGGAGAATGTGCGTGTGGAGACGCGGCACGGCACCGTGGCGCTCGACGTGCCGCGGCTGGAGGTCAGGAGGGGCGAGCGGGTGCTGCTGCTCGGCAAGCCCGGGTCGGGACGGACGAGCTTCTTCCTCGCCATCGCCGGCCTCTGGAGCGCGGGTTCCGGCCGGATCACCGTGCCGCCGGACGGAGACGTCGCCTACCTGACGCAGCGGCCCTTCCTGCCCGCCGGCACGCTGCGGGCGGTCCTGCGGACCAATGGCACCGCCCCCAGGGACGCCGCGCTCAGGGCCGCGCTCACCCGCGTGCGGCTGGAAAGCCTGTGCGACTGCCTCGACCAGTCCGGACGCTGGGACCGCGACCTGGGCGTCGGCGAGCAGGAGCGGCTCGCCTATGCCCGGCTCCTCCTGCACAGGCCCGTGTGTCTCGTCTGCGACGAGGGACTCGACTCCCTCGACGAGGCGAACCGGCAGATCCTGGTCTCGATCCTCAACGACGAGCTGGCGGACACCGCCCTCGTCAACATCTCGCAGCGGCGGGACCCGGCGGAGCTCTACAGCCGGGTCGTGGATCTCGTCACCTCACCCCACGCCGCCGCCGTGACGGCGCCCGAGGCGCCGGCCGCAACGCGCCGGCGGGTGAAACGGCGAACCGCGCGATAGAAGTTCCGGTGCCGATGCTCCACCGGCCGCGCCGGCAGCGGCCAACCGCTCCGCGCGGTCAGCCGCCGAGGATCCAGCGCGCCGCCTTTTCGGCGATCATCAGGGTCGGCGCGTTGGTGTTCCCGCTGGTGATCCGGGGCATGACGCTTGCGTCGACCACCCGCAGCCCCACGATCCCGCGCACCCGGAGCCGCGAGTCGACCACCGCGTCCCGGTCGTCGTCCGCGCCCATCCTGGCGGTGCCGACCGGATGGAAGATCGTGTTCGCGATGTCGCCGGCGAGCTTCGCGAGTTCCTCGTCCGTCTGGAACTCGACGCCCGGCCGCCATTCCTCCGGCCGGTATTTCGCCAGCGCCGGCTGGCCCATGATCCGCCGCACCTGCCGCAGGCTCTCCGCGGCGATCAGCCGGTCCTCGTCGGTCGACAGGTAGCCCGGCGCAATCGCCGGCGCGTCGCCGAAATTGTTCGAGCGCAGCCGCACGCTGCCCCGGCTCGTCGGGTTGAGGTTGCAGACGCTGGCAGTGATCGCCGGAAAGCGGTGCAGGCCCTCGCCGAACGCGTCGAGGCTCAGCGGCTGGACGTGGTATTCGAGGTTGGCGTAGGGCTGCGACGGGTCGGAGCGGGTGAAGGCCCCGAGCTGGCTCGGTGCCATGCTCATCGGCCCCGAACGCTTCAGGGCGTATTCGAGCCCGATCCGCGCCTTGCCGAAGAGATTGCCGGCGAGGGTGTTCAGCGTCAGGGCGCCGGTGACCTTGTAGATCGCCCGGATCTGCAGGTGGTCCTGCAGGTTGCCGCCGACGCCGGGCGCGTCGAGCACCACGTCGATGCCGTGCGCCTTCAGATGCCCGGCCGGCCCGACGCCCGAAAGCTGCAGGATCTGCGGAGAGCCGATGGCGCCGGCCGAGAGCACGATCTCCCGGCCCGCGCGCACCGTCACGGTCTCGCCCGCGCGGCGCACGGCGGCGCCGACGCAGCGCCGGCCGCCGTCGGCCGTGGTCTCGAAGATCAGCCGCTCGACCTGCGCCGCAGTCCAGACCGTCAGGTTGGGGCGGCCCTTGGCGGGTCGCAGGAACGCCTTGGAGGTGTTCCAGCGCCAGCCCGCCCTCTGGTTGACCTCGAAATAGCCGACCCCGGCATTGTCGCCCGAATTGAAGTCGTCGGTGCGATCGAAGCCGGCCTCGACCATCGCCTCGGCAACGTCGTCGAGGATCGCCCAGCGCAGCCGCTGCTTCTCGACCCGCCACTCGCCGCCATGCCCGTGCAGGTCGGAGAAGCGGCTGTTGGCGCCCGTCGCGGGATCGGCGCCGCCATCAAGGCGAAAATGGTCCTCGTGCGCCATGAAGTCCGGCAGGGCGTTTGCCCAGCTCCACGCGTCATCGCCGGTCAGCCGCGCCCAGCCGTCATAGTCGCGCGCCTGCCCGCGCATGTAGATCATGCCGTTGATCGACGAGCAGCCCCCGAGGGTCTTGCCGCGCGGGTAGCGCAGCGAGCGCCCGTTGAGCCCCGGATCCGGTTCGGTCTGGTACAGCCAGTCTGTCCGCGGATTGCCGATGCAGTAGAGATAGCCGACGGGGATGTGGATCCAGGGGTAGGTGTCGGGCCTGCCGGCCTCGAGCAGCAGCACCCGGCGCGACGGATGCCTGCTCAGGCGGTTGGCAAGCAGACAGCCGGCCGAACCGGCGCCGACGATGACATAGTCGAACGGATCGTGCTGCATGGCCCGGCCCCTACCGTCCGGCCCGCGACGGATTGCCCGCGCGGCCCTCGACCTCAACCTCTCCGACACTCTCGCCCATGGCCATCATTCCCCCAGCTTTTCGGGCTGTGTACCGCCTAGCCGGACAGGGAATCCAATGACTAGTGCAGCGGACGCTCATAAGCTGCACTTATAATTGAGTTTCGCGAAAAACGAGACCACCTCATGGTTTCAATCTTGCGCTGACGTGATCCCGTGCTCTCCCCTTGTCCTGGCCGGGTCAGAGAATTGTGGCCGAATGCAATGACATGGAAACGAGACGCCTTTGTTCCGTTCCTGTCTCTGCCTGCCGCGACTATGCTTTCGCCCTGGTCCTGCCGCTTTGCCGGCAACGCGTCACAGGGTCGAGGCTCTCGCGGCCATCGCCATCCGACGTCTGGCCGAGCCCGCCGAGTGACGGCATGATCGACACCTCGCTGGCTGCCCTCTGGAGACTGGAATGCGTCATGACTTCGCGGTGATCGGCGGTGGGATCGTCGGTCTCGCGACGGCACGGGAGCTGCTGCGCAGGCGCCCCGGTGCCAGCCTCGTCCTGCTTGAGAAGGAGGATCAGGTCGCGCGGCACCAGACCGGGCACAATTCCGGCGTGATCCACGCCGGGGTCTATTACGCCCCCGGCAGCCTCAAGGCGCGGCTCTGCAAACGAGGCGAGAGGATGACGAAGGAGTATTGCGCGGCGCGCGGGGTCGCGTTCCGCACTCCCGGCAAGCTGATCGTCGCAACGAACGACACGGAGCGGCAGCGTCTGGCGACGCTGGGCGCCAATGCCCGGACCAACGGCCTGACGGTCTTCGATCTCGATGCCGCCGGCCTTCGCGCGCGTGAGCCCAACATCGCGGGGGTCGCGGCCCTTCGGGTGCCGGAGACCGGGATCGTCGATTATCCCGGTGTCTGCCGGGCGCTCGCCGGCGACATCACGGCCGAGGGTGGCGAGATCCGCCTCGGGTGGGAGGTGGCGGCGATCCGCGAGACCGCTGCCGACGTCCGGGTGGAGGCTGGCGCAGGCTCGATCGCCGCGCGCCATCTCGTGGTCTGCGCCGGTCTCCAGGCTGACCGGATGGTCGAGCGGGCCGGCGAGGTTCCCGACTTCCAGATCGTGCCCTTCCGCGGCGAGTACTACACGCTGGCGCCTGGCCTCTCGACCCTGATCTCGCACATGATCTATCCGGTGCCCGATCCCGCGCTGCCCTTTCTCGGCATCCACCTGACGCCAATGATCGACGGGACGGTGACGGTCGGGCCCAACGCCGTCCTAGGGCTTGCGCGCGAGCGGTATGCGAAGTTCCGGCCCGATCTCCGCGACATGGCCCGGTACCTGACCTACCCCGGCTTCTGGCGGCTGATCGGCGGCAACCTGCGGAGCGGGATCGCGGAAGCGACCGACTCGCTGTTCAAGGAAGCCTACCTTCAGAAGTGCCGGAAATACTGTCCGAGCCTGACCGCGGCCGACCTGCGGCCGAGGACCGCCGGGATCCGGGCGCAGGCGGTGGATCGCAGCGGCACCCTGATCCACGACTTTCTGTTCCGGCAGTCGACGCGGGTGCTGCATGTCTGCAATGCCCCGTCGCCCGCCGCCACCGCGGCCCTGCCGATCGCCGAGATGATCGTTGCCCGGATGCTTGGCGACGCGGCGGCGGCGGATGCGCCGGATTTGCCCTGACGCGACACACCCGGCGGGTCGGTCGGCGCGGGAGCAGCCCCGCCGCGCGCCGAAGCGAACCGGCGCCGGCAAGCGGGCGCCGGGCCAACACCTCATCGCCGAGGCTTCACGGGGGACAGGCGCCCGGTGCCGCCACGCGTGGGGCATCGTCGTAAACCTGCGAGGTCTTGACGGAGGTCAGCGCCGGAGACGCGCCCGTGCCGGTATAGTCGGTGGAGGAGAAGGCGAAGTCGGAACCGCAGTCGCCGTCTCCATCGCCGTCGCCATCGACGATGTCCATCAGCGGCACCTCGGACCAGGTGTTGCCGGAGGTCTCCACCGGCTCGCGAAAGTCGGCGTCGAAGGCGGCGCCCGCGAAGCTGGTGTTCACGATGCTGACGTCGGCCTCGTCGAGGTCGATCGCCCCGCCCGCGTCAAGGGCGCGGTCGGTGGCGGAAAGCACGCTGTCCTCCAGAGTGAAGGAGGTCACCCCTGCACCAATGGCGACCGCGGTGGCGAAGTTCCCGACGGTCTGACCGGAGATCGTCAGGCGCTCGACCTCAAGACCGGGCTTGCCGGAGACGGCGATGCCCGTCAGGCCGGGCGTGACCTGGGCGATGTCGTTCGCCTCGATCCGGGCGCCCTCGCCGCCGAGGAAGCCGATGGCGGTCTGGGGCACCGCCGAGAGGTCGTTGTCCGTGATCGCCACCCGATCCCCGGAGGCCGATATGCCGATCGTGGTGGCATTCGCGACGGTGTTGCGGGCGATCGCCGCGTCGGGATTGCCGGCTGAGCCGATCGCCGTCGAGAGGTTGGTGAGGGTGTTCCCGGTCAGCGCGAGGCCGCTCGTTCCGCTGGCGTTGATGCCGTTGCCGGAGGGGTTGAGGGGATCGCCGCTCGCGATGTTGTTTCCGAGGACCGTCACGCCCTGGCTCGCGGCCACGGAGACGCCGGTGCCCGCGCCCGTGATCCGAATCCGGTTTCCGTTGATCCGCGCCGTCTCGCCGGAGACAAGGTTCGCGGCGATGCCCACGTTGGCGCCGGTTACGAAGTTGGCCGCGACGGTCGCGCGCGACGGGCCGGCGAGGGTGATGCCGGTCGGGGCGTCCTGCACGATGTTGGCGAAGATGTGGAAGCCGCCTGGATCGCCGAGGCTGCTCGTGGTCTGGATGCCGATCGCGGTGGCGGGGAGGACGTTGCCGAAAATCTGGTTGTCCTCGCCAAGCTCCTCGGAAACGCCGACCCCGACGCCCTGCACGAAGAGATGGCCGGAGACCCGGTTGCCCGTCGGCCGGACATCGATGACCACGGTCGGGTCGTCCACGTCGCTGAACCGCTTGCCTTCCAGCCGCACGCCGGTCTGGGTTGGAACGCTTGCGCCGACGATGCGGTTGAAGGTGACGGCGTTGTTCTGCGGCGCGCTGTCGAGGGCGTCGGCGGGCTGCAGCCGGATCGCGGCGGCGTCGATGCCGAACCCCTCGATTTCGTTGGCGGCAACCGTGCTGTTCATCACCGGCCCGGTGAGGCGGATACCGTCGCCGGCGACCGGCCCGATCCCGTTGCCCTGGACGGTCATGGCGTCGATAGGCGTCTGAAGGTCGGAGGTGACGACGATGCCGTCGACGCCGGTGACGACGTGGTTGCCGGTGATGTCGAACCCGGCTCCCGCGCCGGCAACGGTGATGCCGGAGGCGCGATCGCGACCGGAGGGATTCGGGGTGATCGTGTTGGTGGTGATCGCGTGCGCCGTGCCACTTGCGGCGATCCCGGCGCCGCCGGCCTTGCGGACCGCGCTCACCTCGTTGCCGCCGATCGCGTGGCTCGACCCCGAGACGCGGATGCCGGCCGTCCCGACCTGGTCGATGACGTTGTCCTCGATCGTGCCGCGGGTGTTGCCGGCGAAGTCGATCCCGACGTCGAAAGCGGAGATCGCGCAACGCCGGACGGCAGTGTCGTCCCGAAGGCTGCGCACGCCCGCATAGGCGCCCGAGAAGCCGTCGACATTGGCCCCCCCGCCGGTGATCGCGAGGTCGTCGCAGTCGAACTCCACCCCGTCCGCCTCCAGCGACACCGCCACGGGCTCCAGCGGCTCGTAGGGGCAGCTGACCGCGGCGCTGAGCGTGGCGTCGTCGAATACCCGGAGCGGGCAGCCGTCCGGCGTGGCGACGAGGCTGAAGGGCTGGTCCGGCTCGGCCAGCGGATTCCCCGTGACCGTTGCGGTCCAGAGCCCGGTCGGCAGCGAGGCTCCCGACGGATCGGAGACGAGCACCTGCTCGACGGTGTTGCGGTCGTCCCGGCAAAGGGCATTGAGGCACCGGCTGGCGCCGCGACGAAGCTCGGCCATGGTCGGCGACGCGCTCAGCGCGGAATCGAGCGGGAAATAGCTCTGCGCGCCGGTCGGGTCGGTCACCACCAGATCGAGGTCGTTGATGAGCGTCGTGCTCGCGCCGGCCGACGCGTGCGGGTCGTCCCAGGCCAGCGTCACCTTGAAGCCGAGCACGGTGCCGGCAACGTCGAACTGCCATGTCTTCACTGGCTGCGCGAGCGTGAGGCGGTCCTCGTGCAGGTAGTTCGAGTGGTTCAGCGCCACGCGCACCGCTGCCGCCGCGTCGACGCGTCCCCAGCCGGTCAGATAGTCCGGTCCCCACGGGCCGACGTCGCGGGCGGTGTGGATGAGGATCGCCTTGACGCTCGCGGGCGGCACCGTCAGCGGATCACGCGTCACCGCGCCGTCGCGGAACGCCTGCATCACCTCCCCGACGACGCCGGAGACCACCGGTGCCGCGGCGGAAGTACCGTCGAAGGCGCCGTAGCCATACACGCCGCCATCGAAGCTCGGGGCGAAGAGCCCGATGCCCGGGGCGACGAGGTCGGGCTTCAGCCGTCCGTCCTCGGTCGGGCCGATGGAACTCTGGCCGGAGATGTCGTCCTCCGCCAGGTCCCAGTTGCCGACGGCAATGTCGTTCTTCGCGACCGGACCGGGCAGGCTCGCGACATTGGTCCGGCAGGGCCCGTGCTTGGGCGCCTGCGCGGCGATCACCGGATCGGGGTCGTGCGGGTCGAGGGCATAGTCGCCGTCCTCCCCGCGGGCGTTACCCGCGGCGCGCACGATCGGGATGCCGAACCGGGTCACCGCCTTGTCGAGCTGCTTGGCGTCGGAGCGATAGTCGCCGATGTGGTTGCAGTTCAGTTCCGAGCCGACGGAGTAGTTGAGGACAACCGCCTCCCCGTCGTCGCGCGCACTCTTCGGGTAGCGGAACCAGCGGTGCCGGTTGGTGTGCGGAAAGGCATCGTTGAGGGTGAAGAGGATCGACGCGGGAAGGATGCCGCGCTTGGTCGGATCGAGGGTGCCGTCGCCGAGTAGCGTGCCGGCGACGCCAAGGTTGTGGTCCCTGGTTTCCTCCGGGCAGAATTCGACCGGCCCGATGCAGTTGAGGCGGACGATCCGCTCGGTCAGGTCGGGATGCTGGTCGGGCGGGAGCGGCAGCGGATTCGCCTCGACCATCGCGACGTGGAGGTCGGCGCCGTCGTAGCCCTCCACCCGCTCGACGACGTCGGTCCAGGTCTCGCTCCGCGAGAGATCGTCGTGGCTCGCGAACGCGCCCGGGGTCTCGTCGATCCAGGCGACCGCGTCAGTTGCGGCGAGCTTCAGGACCGCATCGTAGTCCTTCACCAGAATCTGTCGCTCCTCGGCGTCGGCCGCCGTTTCCTCCGCGCCCGCGGCCGCCAGCGCGGCGGCCACCTCCGCGTCGGTGGTGGCCTCGTCGAAATCGACCGTCAGCGGGATGCGTCCGCTCGCGTCCCGCTCCACGCCGGCCGCGCGGTCCCGTCGCAGCGCCCGCGCAATGCGGTCGTCGGGCAGAACCGCGCTGAGGCCGGTCACGAAGGGGAGGGCGACGATGCGGCGGAGTGCCGCCGGCGTTGCGGGAACCGAGACGATGTAGGTGTTCTCTGGCAGATAGCGGCCGAGCCGCACGTCCGCGGCGGCCAGCGCCTCGCGCTGCTTCTGACCGAGGGGCACGCCGCGGTCAGCCCCGCGCACATGAAGGTAGGCGCGCCGGCGGTCGGCCGAGCCGACGAGGCGCTGGTCGAGGCCCTGTGGCGGGCTGAAGGTGCGGGCCTGCAGATAGACGAAGGTCGCGCCGCCCCCGCCGCGGCGGACGCTGCAGACGTCCGGCTGCTTCCCGGTAGCGTCCGGCGCGTTCGGCAGTCGGGGGCAGATGTCGCGCTGGTCCGGCACCCCGTCGAGGTCGTAGTCGGCTCCGGCCGCCGGCAGCGCGGCGGCCAAGGACAGACAGACTGCGAGGAGGAGCGTTTCGGACAGGCCGGGGCGGGCGGGAACAGGGCGCGAACATGTCGGGAAATGAATCGCTGGCATCTACAAACTCCACACAATAAACGCGTCAGATAAGGTCGCACGGATCAGGCATGGGAGAGGGCCGACGGAGGAATTATCGGCCGTGTGCGGCGTTCAACATACCACGGACCCGTCCGCGAAGCGAGCAGAAGCGCCCCTGACGACGGACGCACGGTTGCGCGCAACTGCTCCCCGCGGCCTGCCCACGTGCCGCTGCCGGAACATCTTCGGAAGGACCCGTTCTGCAACAGGCGGTTGGAACGCCACGAGCTCGCTGGATGGCTTCCCCGTTTGCAGGCGGGACCCCAGCCGCGTGTGTGCCCGGGCAGCCAGTCGGGAGGCATCACGCGTCAGAGCATGAAGTCGGCGGCAGTGTAGTCTTCGGCCATGACATCCTTGCCGTCGTGGATATAGAGCACGAACTCAGCCGTATCGTCGTGATCGATGTTGCCGAGGACCACGGTGACGGTGCCGATGTCCTTGAGCCAGAGGCCTCCCTGCCCCTGACTGTGGAAGATGAACGGCTGGTTGCCGTTTCGGCTGTCGTCCGCGTCGATGGCCTTGAGGTCGATGATGTCGCCCGCACCCGCGCCGGGAGCCTCGAACGCCGCCTTGACCGCGCCGTCCTCCGGCCCCTGCCTCGGCGCGCCACCGCGGATGTGGTCGATGTCGCCATACTTCGAGTCCGCGGGATCGGTAAACAGAAACGTGTCGCGGCCGGCGCCGCCGTACAGGTTGTCGGCTCGGTAGTTCCCGTTCAGGAGGTCTCTGCCTGCCCCGCCGAACAGGACGTCGCTCCCCTCGCCGCCGCCGACACCGTAGCCCGTGTTGCCGTAGAGCTCGTCGTTGCCGGCGCCGCCATAGAGCCAGTCGTCGCCATTCCGGCCGTGCAGGACATCCGCGCCCTCGTCGCCGTAGAGCCGGTCCGTGTCGCGGCCGCCGACCAGCGTGTCGGCACCCGTGCCGCCATAGGCGCGGAGCGCACCATTGTCCGAGAACAGGAAATCATTCCCGCCAAGGCCGCGGAAGGTCTGGTCGCCGCTGCCCCAGATCTGGTTGGCGGCATTCGACCCGACCACGGTGACGTCCGAACCGCACTGGACGTCCTCGATGGATCGCAGGGTCATCGTGACGCTCGGCGCGCCGCCCCACCGCACGATGCCCTTGCCGAGGTTGATCGTGAGGTCGGTCAGGTCAATGAACAGGGTATCGCGGCCCTTGCCGCCATCGACCAGCTCGGACCGGAGAACAAGGTTCTGGCCGCTGTCGTCGAAGTCGCGGACATGGAACTCGTCGTTCCCCTCCAGACCTGCGTAGCGGTCGACCCCGTCGCCGCCCTCCAGATAGTCGTTCCCCTCGCCGCCGTTCAGCCGGTCGTCGCCGGCCCCGCCATAGAGCGTGTCATTGCCCGAGCCGCCCAGCATCGTGTCGTCGCCGTCGTCGCCGTCGACCACGTCGTTGCCGAGGTTGCCATGCAGCCAGTCCGCGCCCAGCGCGCCATAGACGTGGTCGTTCCCGGCACCGCCGCGAAGGATGTTGGCGGAGGTGTCCCTCAGGGCGATGGAGTCGCGCTCGCGGTCGCCGAAAAGCATGTCGTCGCCGTCGCCGCCATCAAGCTCGTCCGCTCCGCGGCCACCGGCCAGATAGTCGTTTCCGGCGCGCCCGAAGATGACGTCGTCGCCATCCTCCTCGTAGGGCTCGGACTCCTCGCCGCCGAACAGCCTGTCGTCGCCGTCCCCCCCGTCGATCTGGTCGTCGCCCTCCCCGCCGGAGATGGTGTCGTTGCCACCCTCCCCGTAGAATTCGTCACTGCCGCTGCCGATTCCCGTGTTGAACTCGGAGATCTCGTCGTCGCCGTCCCCGGCCTCGACATAGTCGTCGCCGCTGGCCGGGACGATGTCATCGTCGCCATCCCCGGCTTCGACGTGGTCGTCGCCGCCGGCCGGGAAGATCGTGTCGTCCCCATCCCCCGCCACGATGGTATCACTGTCATTTCCCGGGGAACTCCCGGGAGGGTTCGCAACCACCCCCGCGGAGACTTCAAACCAGGCGATCGTATCGTCGCCGGACGTTCCCAAAAAGCTAGCCATCGCACCCCACCCGTCACGGGTCCCGCAAGGCAGCTGCTTCAAAAATCAAGATCTAGCGGTACAGGACCCCCCACAACCTCATTAGTATACCTTCGGAGGGCAATTTTTACAAGCGCGCCGGCCCGGCTTTCTCGACAGGATGCCGGGAGGCACGTATGATACATGCGAATTGCTCGTAAGGGAGCGAGGATGGGGTGCATTGCGGAAACCCGTTTCCGGCGGGGTCTTCAGGCAATCCTGCTGGCCTTCGGGCTCTTCTGCAGCGCACCCGGCGTTGCACAGGAGCCCGGCGGACGGGTCGCCATCGTCATAGGCAACAACGACTATCCGGCGGCGCCGCTGCGCAACGCGGCCAACGACGCGGCGCTGGTGGCGCGGGCGCTCGCGGAGGTCGGTTTCTCCGTCAAGGTGCACCTCGACGTGACGTCAGAGCAGGTGCCGGAGGTGCTTGCCGAAGTCCGCGACAGCTTCGCCGGGGCCGAGATCGGGCTCGTCTACTACGCGGGCCACGCCTTCCAATACAATGGCCAGAACCAGCTGCTTGCCGTGGACGTGCCAGATCTCAGCGCGGACACGATCGAGGAGAAGCGCCTGCCCCTGCGGGAACTGCTCGCGGCGACCGACTCCGGGTCCGGCGAGGCCGGGACCCTCAGGGTGGTCGTCCTCGACGGCTGTCGCAACGACCCCTTCTCGGCCGTGGGGCCGGCCTATGCCCAGGGGCTCTCCTTCGAGGAAAGCGGCGCCGAGGAGACCCTGATCGCGTTTTCGACGGGCGCCGGCCGGCTCGCCTTCGACGGGCCGGCGGATGGCAACAGCCCCTTCGCGCTTGCCCTCAGCCGGGCCCTCGAGCGGCCTGGCGTCACCGTGTCGGCAATGTTGCGGGAGGTGCGCCGGACGGTTCGACTCGCCACGGAGGCCCGGCAGATTCCCTGGGTGGTCGGCTCGATGGAGACCGACTTCGAGCTCCGGCGCGGCACGGAGACGCCGATCGCGGCGGCGGACGATGCCGGCCAGGTGGCGCTCGACCAGGTCGTCTGGTGGGCCATCCACAACGAGCTCGACCCCGACGAGCTGACGCGCTTCGTGCAGGCCTTCCCCGACAGCGCCCATGTCCCGGACGCCACCACGCGCCTGCGCGAGATCGAGCTTGCAAGCGCCGATACCGGGCGCACCGTGCTGATCGACGGTGAGGCCGTCCAGCCCGAGGCGGTGGCCACCGTCCTCGATCTCCGCAGCAAGCTCCCGGCGCGCGCCGCCTACGAGCCGGACAGCAGCATCCCCGCGGAACTGTTTGCCGTCTGGCCGACCCCGCTGCCGAAGACGCCGGGCGGCCTCGGTGAACTCGTCACCGACTGCGACCTCGTTGCCGCCGACCCGGACGACCAGCAGCGCGTCGCGCCCGGCGTGGACTGGGGGCTTGTGAATGTCCGGCGGGCGGTACGGACCTGCGGCTACGCGCTGGCGCGGGATCCGGGCAACGCCCGCCTCGCCTTCCAGCTCGCGCGCGCCCTCGACATCGGCGAGGCGTATCCGTGGGCAAGCTACTTCTACACCCTCGCGGCGGAGGCCGGCTACGCGGCGGCAATGACCAACCTCGGCTACATGGCGGTCGAGGGCCGCGGCGGCGATCCGGACTACCCGGCCGCCGGCGCCTGGTACCGCCGGGCCGCCGCGCTCGGCAACCTGCGCGCCCGCACCAACATCGGCGAGATCTACCTAAAGGGTCAGGGGGTGCAGCCGGACTTCGCCGAGGCGCTGCTCTGGTACCGCCTCGCCTCTTCGATGGGCTGGCCGAACGCCCAGAACGCGCTCGCGGACATGTATCGCAAGGGCCAGGGCGTCGAAAAGGACGAGCGCGCGTCGGCCGCGCTCTACCTGCTCGCCGCCGAGAACGGCCAGCGCGAGGCGATGAACAGCCTCGGGCGCAGCTACCTCAACGGCTGGGGCGTCAGCAAGGACCGCACGGAAGCGCATGTCTGGCTGGGTCGCGCGATCGAGGCCGGCGACCGCTATTCGCCCTATTTCCTCGCCCGCGACCTGGTGGCCGGCGGCGAGGGGGCGGCTGACCCGCAGAAGGTGCTGGACCTGCTCCAGCTCTCTGCCGACCGGGGCTTTCCCGATGCCTGGCTAGAGCTGGCTAGGACCTATGCGAACGGCAAGATCGTGCCGGCGAACCCCGCCGCCAGCTATCAGTGGGCGCGCCTCGCCGAGATCGCGGGCGTCAAGGGTGCGGACGAAGCCGTGGCCGCGAGTAGTGCGAAGCTGAGCCCCGCCGACAAGGCCGGGGTCGAGAAGCTGATTGCCGACCGGCGGACGCTCAATGGCCTCTGAACCCCCTTGCACGCCGGTCGCCCCCAACGACGTCTTCGCGCGCTGGGACGGACGGCGCGACGCCTACATGCGGGCGCGGATCCTCGCCGACGGTCCCGAGGTCACGACCCGCACGATCGTCGAGAATCTGGCCGCCGAAGCGGTGCAAAACCTGAGCCCTCAGCGCATCGCCGGCGTCATCCGGGAGGCCGGCGCCAGCGCGGCGGGCCTTGGCCTCGTCGCGCTCAATGTCACCGCGCTCCTCGCGCTTCGGGCCGGTGACTGGGACGCGGCGGCGGCGCTGGCGGGAGAGGTGGTTGCGCGCGACCACC
>JBGALW010000261.1:0-4267 GCA_044223585.1 Amaricoccus sp. | reverse complement strand
CGCCGGTGCTTCCCTTCGCCGAGGTCGAGCGCAGGCGGGAGGCGGTCGCGGCGATGCGGCGCCTCGCCCTTGCCGAGATGCACCAGCTCCACGGGCAGATCGCTGGATCGGAGTTCATGATCGCCCTCGGGGACGCCGATGGAGTCGTGCTCGACACCATCAGCGACCGCGCCTTTGCCGGCAGCCCCGCCGGGCGCGACATCATCCCGGGCAGCCGCTGGCTCGAGGCGGACCGCGGCACCAACGCGCTCGGTCTCGCCGCGATCGAGCGCGCGCCCGTTGCGATCCACGGCCGCGAGCACTTCTTCGCCGCCCACGGCCGCCTCAGCTGCATGGCGGCGCCGATCCTCGCCCCGGACGGCAGCGTCCTCGGCCTTCTCGACGCCTCCTGCGCCAACGAGGCCCGGCAGCAACACACCCACGCCCTTGTCCGCATGGCTGCGGCACAGGTCGAGAACGGTCTGCTCTTCCACCGGTTTCCCGCGGCGGTGATCCTCGCCTTCCATCCGCGGCCCGAGTATCTCCAGACGCTTTCCGCCGGCCTTGTCGCCGTCAGCCCGGACGGCGAGATCCTGTCCCTGAACCGCCCGGCGGCCGCCCTCCTCGCCGGCCTGCCGGTCCGGCCGGGCGTGCCCTTTGCGGCGCTTTTCGAAACCGACCTCGGCGCCGCCCGCGCCGCCCTCGCCGGCGCGGCGATCCCGGTGCGCGACCGTGCCGGAAGCGGCCTCTTCCTCGCCTGCCGCCAGCTCGGAGTCGCGCCGCGCGCCGCCCGCGCACCGGAGCGCCCTGCGCCCGACGACCCCGGCTTCGTCTGCGCCGATCCCGCCGTCGCCTGCCAGCTGCCGCGCGTCGCCCGCGCCACCGCGCTCGGGATGCCGATCCTGATCCTCGGCGAGACCGGCACCGGCAAGGAGCTGATGGCGCGGCACGTCCACGCCGCCAGCGGCCGCAAGGGGCCCTTCGTCGCACTCAATTGCGGCGCCGTGCCGGAGGCGCTCTTCGCCGCCGAGCTTTTTGGCCATGAACGCGGCGCCTTCACCGACGCCGGACGGGAGGCGCCGGGTCTCGCCCGTGCCGCCGACGGCGGCACGCTCTTCCTCGACGAGGTCGCGGAGATCCCGCCGACCGCGCAGTCTGCGCTCCTGCGCTTTCTCGACGACGGCGAGGTCCGCCCGATCGGCGCTACCCGCGGCACCCGGGTCGACGTCCAGATCGTCGCCGCGACCAATCGCACGCTCGACGACCCTTCGGGTTTCCGCCCGGACCTGCGCTACCGCCTCGGCGGGCTCACCGTGACCCTCCCGCCGCTCCGCTCCCGCAGCGACTTCGCCGCCATCGCCCGCCATCTCGCCGGACGGTTCGCCCCGGACCTTGCGCTGACGGACGCGCTCCTCGCCGACCTCGCTGCGCACCCCTGGCCCGGCAACATGCGCGAACTCCGCGCCACGCTCCAGCAGATCGCCGTCTCCGGCGATGCCGGGGTCGCCCGGGAGATCGACCCCATCGAAAGCTGCCCCGCGTGCCGCGCCACCCCGCTCACCCGGGACCGGTGTCGCCGCATCCGCGACGTGCATCAGGCCACGGGCGGCAACATCGCCGAGACCGCCCGCCGCCTCGGCCTCTCCCGCACGACGATCTACCGGCACGTGGACAGCGGCCGGCCCCGCACCGAGGGCGCGCCGGACTGACTTCCGTGTCGATATGGCCAGTCCGCGACACTCATTTCCGCCACCTCCAGCGACCGGAAAGCGTTTTACCCTCTATGGTTGGCAGAGAGAGCTCTACCACTCGCCGGACCTCTCCGCTTCGTGAGGAACGACGGTGCACGACCATGGTCGTGCTGCTCCTCCGAGTGAGGCTGCCCTATGCTCCGTGGTCATGGAACGATTGCGGCAAAGCTGGTGGAGATGCTCCCGACCCGAACCCGCTATACCTCTGTCCCGTGGCCGCCGTGCGCGCGGATGCTTGCCATCCCGGTGGCAGGCTTCGATACTGCTGATGGAACGGGACTTCTCGGACCGGACATGGCAAGCCAGTTTCTGATCGCGGACGACCATCCGTTGATGCGCTCGGCGCTGCGGCAGGCGGTGACGCAGGCCTTTCCCGATGCGGATGTCCTCGAGGCTGCCCGTTACGACCAGCTACAGGCCCAGCTTGGCGATGCGACGCCGGATCTCGTCCTGCTCGACCTGCACATGCCCGGCATGTCCGGCTTCATCGGCCTGATGATGCTGCGCTCCGAGCACCCGGAAATTCCGGTCGTCGTCGTTTCGGCGGCCGAGGATCCGGCGACGATCCAGCGGTCTATGGACTATGGCGCCTCGGGTTTCATCCCGAAATCGGCCCCGCTCGCGCAGGTGGCGGAAGCGATCATCAGCGTCCTCGCTGGCGAGGTCTGGCTGCCGGAGACCATCACCGCCGCGGCCAACGCCGAGAATGCAATGGCCGAGCGGGCGGTGAATCTGACGCCCCAGCAGCTCCGCGTGCTCGTCGGCATGGCCGAGGGCAAGCTCAACAAGCAGATCGCCTACGACATGGCGATCAGCGAACAGACGGTGAAGGACCACGTCACCGTCATCCTGCGCAAGCTAGGGGCGACAAACCGCACGCAGGCGATCCTTGTGGCGAGCCAGCTCGCCCTCCGGCCGCCTCCGCGCCCCGAATGACGGCGCCCCGGGCCGGCACGCACAGGTGACAGCCGGACACTTCGTCCCTAAGCTCCCGTCCTCGGGAGGAAAAAACCATGCGGGACTGGTCCGTTCTCGCGCTTTCGATCGCCTATCTCGGGCTTCTCTTCCTTATCGCCTGGGCCGGCGACCGGCGAGCTGAGCGTCGGCCCGTTGGTCGGGCCCCGGTGGTCTATGCCCTGTCGCTTGGCGTCTACTGCACCTCGTGGACGCTCTACGGCGCGGTTGGCGTCGCGTCGTCCGGCGGGCTCGACTATCTCGCGATCTATGTCGGGCCGATCCTGCTGATCGGGCTTGGCTGGCCGCTGATCGCGCGGATGGTTCGGATCGCGCAGACCGACAACCTCGCGTCGATCTCGGACTTCATCTCGGCACGCTACGGCAAGAGTCACGCGGTCGCCGTGCTCGTCACGGTCACCGCGGTTCTTGGCCTCCTGCCCTACTTCGCGCTGCAGCTGAAGGCGATCACCATCAGCTTCGACGCCCTCGCCGGGAACAGCGACGGTACGATCGGCGGCCTGCCGGGCGGCACCACCCTGATCGTCGCCGCCGCGATGGCGGTCTTTGCCACGCTCTTCGGCGTGCGCAGCGTCAACGCGAACGAACATCACCGCGGCCTGATGCTGGCCGTCGCCACCGAGTCGATCGTCAAGCTCGCCGCAGCGGTCGTCGTCGGCGGCGCCATCGCCTTCCTCGCGCTCCGCGACACCGGCGGACTGGTGGCGCAGATCTCGGCCAATCCCGACCTCGGCGCGCTGCTGCACTTCGATCCGGTCGATCCGGTCTGGTGGGGCAACTGCCTGCTCTCTGCCCTCGCCTTCCTCTGCCTGCCGCGGCAGTTCCACGTCGCGGTGGTGGAGAACACCCATGTCGACGACGTGCGCACCGCGTCCTGGGCGTTCCCGCTCTACCTCGTCGGCATCAACCTCTTCGTGCTGCCGGTCGCCATGGTCGGCCTCACCCTCCTCGGCGACAGTGCACAGCCCGACACCTTCATGGTGGCGATCCCGCGGGAACTCGGATGGACCTGGCTCGCCTTCATCGCCTTCCTGGGCGGCCTCTCCGCCGCAACCGGCATGATCATCGTCGCCACGCTGGCGCTCGGAACCATGGTGTCGAACGACGTCCTGCTGCCGCTGCTCGCGCTCAACCGGGGCCTGCGCCGGCGGTGGGAAGCGAATCCCGGTCCGGTGCTGATCGTCGCCCGGCGTGTCGCGGTGGTTGGGATCATCGCCCTCGCCTACGCCTGCTACCTCGCGATCGGCTCGGCCTTCCCGCTCGCGGCGATCGGCATCATCTCCTTCGCGGCAGTCGCGCAGTTCGCGCCGGCGCTGGTCGGCGGCCTATTCTGGCGCAACGGCACGGCGGCCGGCGCCTTCTGCGGCATCGCCGCGGGGTTCCTCGGCTGGGCCTGGACCGTGGCCGTTCCCGCCTTCGCCAGCGCCGGCTGGCTTTCCCCGCTGCTGCTGGTCGACGGACCGTTCGGAATCGCGGCCCTGAACCCGGTCGCGCTCGGGGGGACGTCGATCGATCCGCTGCTGCACGGCATGCTCTGGAGCCTCGGGCCGAACCTCGTGGCC
>JBGALW010000260.1:3031-4270 GCA_044223585.1 Amaricoccus sp. | reverse complement strand
TGGCCGGCGGTCTCCAGCCGGTGCTCTACAAGGACCTGAAGTACGCCTGATGCCATGGATGGACCGGCCCACAGCGACGCCCCCGACCTCGACCGCCTGCTCGGCGAGCTCTCTGCGCTCGAGGGGCTGGCGGAGGGCTGGGACGAAACCATCCGCTCGGCCGCGCAGGCCCGCGCCGAGGCCGTCGACGCGCTCAACGCCGAGGCCTTCCGCCGGCTGATCCGCAGCCTCAAGGGCGTGCCCGGCTTCGGCGGGGCCCTGCGCGCAGCGGCCGCGGACGAGGTGGTGTATGCGGTGCTGCGCCGGCACGGTATCCTGCGCGCCTCCCTCAACGAGCGGCTCGAGGCCGCGCTCGCCTCGGTGCGCCCGATGCTGAGGAGCCACGGCGGTGACGCCGAGATCGCGCTGGTCGCCCCGCCCCGCGTCGACGTGCGCTTCACCGGCGCATGCGACGGCTGCCCCGCGTCGCAGCTCACCTTCTATGCCGGGGTCAAGAAGGCGATCCAGGAGCAGGTGCCCGAGATCACCGAAATCCGCCAGGCAAAGGGTGCGGGCGCCGGGGCCGGCCACACCAGTTCGCCGTTCGCGGCCTACGCGGACGGCTGGATCGCCGCCCTGCCCCTCGCCGACCTGCCTGACGGCGGAACCCGCTTCGCCGAGGTGTCCGGCCAGCCGGTGATCCTGTCGCGCTTCGGGGCAACCGTGACCTGCTTCGCCGATTCCTGCGCCCACATGGGCCTGCCGATGGACATGGGGCTGGTCGCGGACGGCATCCTCACCTGTCCCCACCACGGCTTCCGCTACGCGCTGGAGAGCGGCGAGTGCCTCACGGCGCCGGAGGTGCAGCTCGCCCCCCACGGCGCCCGGATCGCGGGCGGCATGATCGAGGTGAGGCTGGTCCGGTGAAGATCGCGCTCTCCTCCGCCTTCCAGCCGGTCAAGGCGCCCGGAACCGTCCGCCCCGGCGCAGCCCTTCTCGACCCGGCCGGCGCCCGCGTGGTGCTGGGGGGCGCGACGTCCGCGCTGGCCGAGCCGATCCGTCCCTCGCGCTCACGGCTTTTCGGACCGCGCGGACTGTGCTTCGCCGGGGACGGTCTCTGGGTCACCGACACCGGCCACCACCGCCTCCTCGGCTGGCACCGCGTCCCCGGGAATGACGACACGCCGGCCGACGTCGTGCTCGGTCAGCCCGGTTTCGACGCCGAGGGCCGGAATGCCCGCGGCCTGCCGTCCGCCGCCA
>JBGALW010000260.1:0-3000 GCA_044223585.1 Amaricoccus sp. | reverse complement strand
CTGCCGTCCGCCGCCACGCTGAACGTTCCGACCGGCGTCACCGCTTTCGGAAGCGGCCTAGCCGTCGCCGACGCGTGGAACCACCGGGTGCTGATCTGGCGCCGTCCGCCCGAGGGACCGGGCGACCCTGCCGACATCGTTCTGGGGCAGCGGGACGGCACCGCCGTCCTCGCCAACCGCGGCGCCGACCGGCCGCGGGCCGACAGCCTGAACTGGCCCTACGGTGTCGCGGCCATCGGCGACCGCCTCCTCGTCTGCGACACCGGCAACCGCCGCGTGCTGGTCTGGACGGACCCGGAGGCGACCGGCCAGCCCGCCGATCTGGTGCTCGGCCAGACGAGCTTCGGCTGCCGGGACGAGAATGCCGGGGACGCGGTGTCGGCGGGCTCGATGCGCTGGCCGCACGCAGCCGTCCGGTGGCGCGGTCACCTCGCCGTCGCCGACGCCGGCAACAACCGGATCATGCTCTGGGACGGGTTCCCCGAAGCACACGGCCAGCCGGCTGACGCGGTTCTGGGACAGGCCGACTTCGCCGGCTGCGACCACAATCTCGGCCGGTACTATCCGTCCGATGGCAGCCTGAACATGCCCTATGCCGCGACGGTAGCCGGGGATCGCCTCATCGTCGGCGACACCGCGAACTCGCGCCTGATCGGTTTCGGCACGCCCGGGACGGCCGCGCCCGCCGACTGGCTGACCGGACAGCCCGACTTTGCGGCCAAGGGCGACAACCGATGGGGCCTCGCCACCCGCGACAGCCTGTGCTGGCCCTACGGCCTCGCGTCGAGCGGCCGCACCATCGGCATCGCGGACAGCGGCAACAACCGGGTGCTGCTCTGGGATCTCGCGCCATGACCGGGACCCGCCTCATCGTCCGTGGCCAGGTCCAGGGGGTTGGATTCCGCCCGACGGTCTGGCGGCTTGCCCAGGAGATGGGCCTCTCGGGCGACGTGAAGAATACCGGCGAAGGAGTGGAGATCCGGATCTGGGGAGGCGGCGTAGAGGCTTTTCCGGACCGCCTGCGCGCCGCGCTGCCGGCGCTGGCGCGCATCGACGCGCTGCAGAGTTCACCCCTCGGCGATCCGCCGCCGCAGGGCTTCGAGATCGCCGCGACCACCGGGGGCGCGATGCGCGCCGCCGTCACCCCGGACGCCGCGACCTGTCCCGACTGCCTCGCCGAGATCCGCGACCCCTTCGCCCGCCGCTTCCGCTATCCGTTCGCCAACTGCACCAACTGCGGGCCGCGCTTCTCCATCGTCCGGTCCGGCCCCTATGACCGCCCGCGGACCACGATGGCGCCCTTCGAGATTTGCGCGGACTGCGCCGCCGAATACCGCGACCCCGCCGATCGCCGGTTCCATGCCCAGCCGATCGCCTGCCACGCCTGCGGTCCAAGGGTCTGGCTGGAGCATCTGCGCGGCGGCGCGGTGCAGCCCGACGCCTTCTCGATGCTCGACGCGTCCGACGCCGTTGCCGGCATGATCCTCAAGGGACATGCGGTCGCGATCCGCGGTCTGGGCGGCGTGCACCTCGCCTGCGACGCGACGAACGCCGTTGCGGTGGCCCGGCTGCGGGAACGCAAGCGGCGCAGGTCCAAGGCATTCGCCTTGATGGCGCGCGACCCGGAGGTGATCCGGGCCTATGCCGAGTTGAGCGACGCGGAGGAGACGCTCCTTCGCGCGCCGGAGGCGCCGATTGTCCTCCTCCGTGCCGCCGGAAGGCCGCTGCCGGAGGCGGTGGCGCCGGGCCTCGACCGTCTCGGCTTCATGCTGCCCTACACGCCGCTCCACCACATGATCTTCCGCCGGCTCGACCGGCCGGTGGTGATGACCTCGGGCAACCTCTCGGGCCAGCCGCAATGCACGACCAACGACGAGGTGCGCGCCCGCCTGTCCGATGTCGCCGACTTCGCGCTGCTGCATGACCGGGAGATCGCCAACCGCATCGATGACAGCGTGGTCCGCTTCGATCTGGGCCGCCCGCGCGTCCTCCGCCGGGCCCGCGGCTACGCCCCCCGTGCGCTGCCGCTCCCGGCCGGCTTCGACCGCGACCTGCCGGTGCTGGCGATGGGGGGCGAGCTCAAGAACACCTTCTGCCTCGTGCAGGACGGAAAGGCGATCCTCAGCCAGCACATGGGCGACCTCGAGGACGCGGCGACCGCCGACGACGTCCGCCACAACCTCCGCCTCTATCGCGATCTCTTCGACCACGATCCCCGCGTCATCGCGGTCGACATGCACCCCGACTACCTCTCCACCAGGCACGGTGCCGAGATCGCGGGTCCCTGCCCCGTCGTCGAGGTCCAGCATCACCACGCCCACATCGCCGCCTGCCTCGCCGAGAACGGCTACCCGCTCGACGCGCCGCCGGTCCTCGGCATCGCGCTCGACGGGCTCGGCCTCGGGACGGACGGCACGATCTGGGGCGGCGAGTTCCTCCTCGCCGACTATCGCGCCTTCCGCCGTGTCGGCTGCCTGAAACCCGTCCCCCTGCCCGGCGGGGCGGCGGCGGTCCGCGAACCGTGGCGCAACGCCCATGCGCATCTCATGGCGGAGATGGGCTGGCCCGAGTTCGCGATGAATTTCAGCGAACTGGACGTCTTTTGCCGTTTGTCGGAAAAGCCCCGCGCCACGCTCGACGCGATGATGCGAAGCGGCCTCAATGCGCCGCTCTCCTCCTCCTGCGGCCGGCTCTTCGACGCCGCCACCGCCCTCTCCGGCCTCGCCTGGGACCGGCAGGACCACGAGGGACAGGCGGCCATGGCCTTCGAGGCGGCCATCGACCCCGCCGCGCTCGCCGAGCCGGACGATCTCGCCTATCCCTTCGCCATCCCGAACCTGAAGGGCTCCGGCCTTCCCTACATCGAGCCGCTCGCCGTCTGGCGCGCGCTCCTCGGCGACCTGATCGAGCGGACGCCCGTCGGGACCATCGCCGGCCGCTTCCACCGCGGCCTCGCCCGCGCCGTCGTCCGCCTCGCCGTCAGGACCCGCGGCGACGCCG
>JBGALW010000259.1:0-4312 GCA_044223585.1 Amaricoccus sp. | reverse complement strand
GGTTCTCCGACGGGAAGAACACCTGCGGGAACACGAGCGACGCGGCGGTCGCGTAGATGAAGAAGTCGTAGTATTCGAGCGCGGAGCCGATCCAGGCGCTGGCGGCGGCCTTCCTCGACTGGTGCTTGCCAGCCGGTTCGTGGGCACTGAGGGCAGTCATGACGGCAAATCCTCCGGTCTGACATTATGGTTGAATTTCATGCGCGTGCGGCGTCCCGCGCCTGTGTCGGCGCAGGGCTCGGCCGCAGCCGGTCAGGCGTGCGAGGCTCAGCGCCGCGCACCATGTGCACGACCGATGCGGGACCCGTGGGTGCCGTGCGGTCTGATTTTCCGGAAGCACGGGCACGCGTGGAACCCGCTGACTTCCTCCCCTTGAAGGCGATTGCTTCGCCTGGATTGCTTCTTTGGTGTTTTTCGGCTCAAACCAGCCTAACGTCAAATACCAAGATTAGGCTTGACGTAACATCATGTTAATCAAGCCAGGGTCGTGCCGTGATCGCGCGCCGCAGTTCGCTGCGCAGGTGCTCGATCGCCGTGGCGGCATAGCTCGACAGCGCATGGCCGGACCGGGTGACGGCGTAGACCGAGATCGGCACGGTCTCGGCGAGCGCGACGCGGGCGAGTCCCGGCATCGTCGCGCCGGCAACCGAGAATTCGTCGATGATCGCGACGCCGAGGCCGTGGCGGACGAGGCTGACCACGGTCTGGGCGAAGCGGGCCTTGACCGAGAGGCGGCGGGGCAGGCCGGCGTCGGCGAAGGGGCGTGCGGTGATCGTGCCGTAGGGGTCGCTGGTGTCGACGCCGATCAGCGGCTCGCTGGCGATGTCCCTGATCGACAGGCGCCGCGCCGCCGCGAGGCGGTGGCCTTCGGGGAGGATCACCACGAGCTCGCCGGTGCCCAGCTTGCTGAAGTCGAGCGAAGGGTGTTCGAAGGCGTAGCTCGACGCGACGAACTCGCCGCGCTCCAGCAGCAGGTAGTCGACGGTCTCCTCGATCTTGAGGACGTTGAAGTCGATGTAGAGTTCCGGATAGCGGCGCCGGACGTGCATGACCGCGCGCGCGGCGATGAACTGGGCGATCGACGGCATGGCGGCGAAGGCGAGCTCGGATTCCGTGCCGCGTTTCAGCCGCTCGACGGCGAAGGCGAGGCCCGCCATCTTCTCGTGGATCTGGTGGATCTGCTCGAAGACCGGCGCGGCCTCGGCTGCGGGCACGAACAGGCCCGCCCGGCGCTCGAACAGCCGGACGCCGAGGGTTTCCTCGGTATGTTTCAGCAGGCGGCTGATCCCGGGCGAGGAGACATTGAGAAACTCGGCCGCGCCCTGGATCGTGCCGGTCATCATGACGGCGCGGACCACCTCGACCTGACGCAAAGTGAGATCGGGCAAGGTCACCTCCCCCTGTTGGGTGCCAACCATGCCCGCGGGGGGCGGGGTCGTGCAACTGGTGTGGAGGGCGCGCGACGGCGCAGCATTCACTGCACGAGATCGACCGTCGGCGAGATCGTGACGGGCGTGCCCCGACGGGGCACGCCCGTTTTCAACGGGCGAGCCGGGCACGCCCGTCCCGATTGAGAACTCCGGAGAAATCTGTGCCCCTCGCGGCCTCCGCAAGCTTGCTTCGGCCGCGCGCCCGCGCGACGTGCCACTGGCACGTCGGCAAGGCGCGGGCGCGGGAAATATCTCGAACGGTCCCGCCAGAAGGACGGGGCGTCAGCCCTGCGCCGGGACCGCTGTCCGGGCGAGGCCGAGGAGGCGCTTCGCTTCGGCGGGGGTGGCGACGGGGCGCTCGTACCTGTCGCAGAGCTCCACCACCCGCCGGACGAGCGCGGCGTTCGACGGGGCGAGCGTGTCCTTGTCGATGCGAACGTTATCCTCGAGCCCGGTGCGGGCATGGTCGCCCAGCTCGACGCACCATTCGTTCAGCGTCAGCTGATGGCGGCCGATCCCCGCGCCGCACCATTGCGCGTCCGGCGCGAGGCGCCGCAGCGTCTCGATATAGAATTCGAACACCGGACGGTCGACCGGCATCGCGTTCTTCACGCCCATCACGAACTGCACATAGAGCGGCGCCCTGATCTTGCCGGCCTGCGACATGGCCACGGCCTGGAAGATGTGGCTGAGGTCGAAAGCCTCGATTTCCGGCTTCACGTCGTTCGCCAGCATTTCCGCGGCGAGCCAGTCGACCAGATCGGGGCTGTTCTCATAGACGCGGGTCGGGAAATTGTTCGATCCCACGGCCAGCGAGCCCATGTCGGGGCGCAGGGCCAGCATCGCGCCGCGCTCGCGCCCCGCGCCGGAGCGGCCGCCGGTGGAGAATTGCACGATCATCTCCGGGACATGCCGCCGCAGCCCTTCGAGCAGCTTGGCGAAACGCTCGGGGTCCGAGGTGGGATCGCCGTTATCGTCGCGGACATGGGCATGGACGATGCGCGCCCCGGCCTCGAAAGCCTCGTGCGCCGATTCGACCTGCTCGGCCACGGTGATCGGCACGGCGGGATTGTCGGACTTCTTCGGCAGCGATCCGGTGATCGCGACACAGATGACACAGGGAGTCTTGCTCATGGCAGGCGACGCTTTCCGTTGTTGGTTCTGGTTGCGCGGGGGCGGGCCGGCTCTACCCGGCATCTTTCGCTTGGTGGTCTCCGTCCCCCGTCCCGGACCCTTCCGGGAAATGTTCTTATTGCGAACATTTATTCTGTATGCGAACATGCCGCAACGCGTTGATTCTGTCAATCGGGTGGCGAGGGCATGTCGGAAATCGAGGCGAAGCCGTTTCGCGATCATGTCGGGTCGCTCGGGCGGGGCATGGCCGTCGTGGAGGTGCTGAGCGCCCATCCCGCCGGCCTGACGATGACCGAGGTCGCCGAGGCGACGGAATTGACACGCGCCGGGGCGCGGCGGCTGTTGCTGACGCTGGCGGCGGAGGGCTATGTCGAGCTCGACGGGCGCCGCTTTCGCCTGACCCCGAAGCTGCTGACGCTGGCGCGGACCTGGCTTCAGGGCTCCACGCTCTGGTCCTATGCCGAGGCGCCGATGCGGGCGCTGTCGGCCCGGCTGCGCGAGGCCTGTTCGGCGGCGGTGCTGTCCGGGCACGATATCGTCTATGTGGCGCGCGTCCCGGGCCGGCGGATCATGAGCGTCGCGTTGAATGTCGGCACCCGGCTGCCGGCCTGGTGCACCTCGCTCGGCCGGGTGCTGCTGGCCGATCTGGCGCCCGAGGAACGCGCGGCGCTGCTCGGCCCGGTCGCGTTGGAACCGCTGACGCCGCGGACCCTCACCGATCGCGCCGCGCTGGAAGCCGAGATCGTGCGGTGCGGGCTGCGCGGCTTTTCGCTGGTCGACGAGGAACTGGAGCTCGGCCTGCGTTCGCTCGCCGTCCCGGTGCGCGATCGGGCCGGACGGGTGGCCGCCGCGCTCAATGTCTCGACGCAATCCTCGCGCTTCGACCCGGCGGAGATGGAGGTCGAGCTGTTGCCGCCGCTGATCGAGGCGGCGCGGCGGATCGAGGATTATTTCGTGCTGGAATGAGGGCTGGAGCGGAGCCCGATCCGGCCGCGCCGGGCCGTCCGCTCTGGAGTCTTGAAATTTCGCAATGTCCTAACCACCAGGCGAGTCCGTCTGGTTGGACATTGCTCCAAGCCGCGCGAGGCGGGCGGTCTCGGCATCGACCGGTGCCCGCAGCGCGGCGATCAGCGGATGCGCGTCGGTATGGGTCCGGCCATAGCCGAGGTTGAAGGCATAGTCGAAATCCGCCGGATTGGCGCCCTGGGTATGCTGGAGCACGGTTTCCAGCCGATCGAGCCCCTTCGCCAGCCGCGCCTCCGGCGTCGCCACGGCGTTGTATTCGTCCCAGAGCGCCAGTAGCCGCCGCCGGGCCGCGTCGGGCAGGGGGGCGAGCAGGCTCTGGAAATCGGCGCGTTCGCCGGCGGTCTTGTCGGCGCCCTGTTCCGGCGCCGGAATGTCGCCGCTGACCGCCTCGCCGAGGTCATGCAGGATGAGCAGCCGCAGCAGCCGCCCGACATCGATCCCGGGCAGCGCGTCTTCCAGCGTCAGCGCCATGAGGCAGAGGCGCCAGCTGTGCTCGGCCGTGCTCTCGGGCCGCCCCTGCGCCGTGTGGCCGCTGCGCAAGGTATCCTTCAGCGCCTCGGCCGCGCGGAAGAAGGCGAGGTAGGCTTCGATCTCGGGCTCGGCCGCGGCTTGCCCAATCATCGCGGTGTCATCGCGGACCGTCAGACCCGGCCGTGGCAGTGCTTGTACTTCTTGCCGGAGCCGCAGGGGCAGGGGTCGTTGCGGCCGCTGCGCGCCCAGGT
>JBGALW010000258.1:0-4374 GCA_044223585.1 Amaricoccus sp. | reverse complement strand
GAGCGACAAAAGGAGGGGCATGGCTGGGGACCGCATCATCCTCGGGATCGAAAGCAGCTGCGACGATACCGCGGCGGCGCTGGTCCGCGCCCGCCCGGGCGCACCGGTCGGCGAGATTCTCGCCTCCGAGGTGATGGGACAGGACGCGCTGCACGCCGAGTACGGCGGCGTCGTGCCGGAGATCGCCGCCCGCGCCCATGCTGAGCGGCTGGACCGCGTGACCGAAGCGGCGCTAGCGCGGTCGGGGGTCGCCCTCGGCGACGTTGACGCCGTCGCCGTCACCGCCGGGCCGGGGCTGATCGGCGGGGTGCTCGCCGGGGTGATGTTCGCCAAGGGGCTGGCCGCGGGGCTCGACCGGCCGCTCTGGGGCGTCAACCACCTCGCCGGCCACGCGCTGACCCCGCGGCTCATCGAGCCGCTGGCCTTTCCCTACCTGATGCTGCTGGTCTCCGGCGGGCATTGCCAGTTCCTCGCCGTGGAGGGGCCGGACAGCTTCCGCCGGCTCGGCGGCACCGTCGACGACGCGCCGGGCGAGGCGTTCGACAAGGTGGCGAAGCTGCTCGGCCTCGGCCAGCCCGGCGGGCCGCTGGTGGAGGCCGAGGCGCGCGGCGGCGACGCGCACCGCTTCGCCCTGCCCCGGCCGCTCCTCGACCGCGAGGGCTGCGATCTCTCCTTCTCCGGCCTCAAGACCGCGGTGCGGCGGGCACGCGACCGGCTCGTCGCCGCGCAGGGCGGGCTCTGGCGGCAGGACCGCGCCGACCTCTGCGCCGGCTTCCAGACCGCGGTGGCGGACGTGCTCGCGGAGAAGACCGCCCGCGCCGCCCGCGCCTTCCGCACCCGCCACCCGGAGGCGCGGCCGGTCATCGCCGTTGCCGGGGGCGTGGCGGCGAACGCGGCGATCCGGGCGGGGCTCGCCGCGGCGGCGGAGGCCGAGGGCTTTACCTTCACCGCCCCGCCGCTGGGGCTCTGCACCGACAACGGGGCGATGATCGCCTGGGCGGCGGCGGAGCGGATGGCCGTCGCCGGCGCCGACGACATGACGCTGGCCGCCCGCCCGCGCTGGCCGCTCGACAGCGCGGCGGCGCCGCTGGTGGGATCGGGTCGAAAGGGAGCCAAGGCATGATCGCGGTCATCGGTGCCGGGGCGTTCGGCACGGCGCTCGCCGTCGCGCAGGCCAACGAGGAACGCCGCGTCGTCCTCTGGGGCCGGGACGAAGCCGCCATGGCCGAGGCAGATCGGTCGCGGCGCAATCCCCGGCTGCCGGACATTCCCCTCCCCCCGACGCTTGCCTGCACTTCCGACCTCGGCGCCATCGCCGGGGCCGGGGCGGTGCTTCTGGTGGTCCCGGCGCAGCAGACCGACGGCTTTCTGGCCGCGCACGGCGCCGCGCTTCCGGACGCGCCGCTGGTGCTCTGTGCCAAGGGGATCGACGCCCGCGGCTTCCGCCCGCAGTCGGCAATCGCGGCCGCCCGGCTGCCCGGCGCCGCCCTCGCCGCGCTGACCGGACCGGGCTTCGCGGGCGAGATCGCCCGCGGCCTGCCGACGGCGCTGACGCTCGCCTGCGCCGATCCCGCGCTCGGACCCGCGCTGCAGGCCGGGCTCGCGACCGCGCGCCTCCGCCTCTACCTGACCGACGACGTGACGGGGGCGGAACTCGGCGGCGCGCTGAAGAATGTCATCGCCATCGCCTGCGGCATGGTGGAGGGCGCCGGCCTCGGCGCTTCCGCCCGCGCGGCGCTGATGACCCGCGGCTTTGCCGAAATGACCCGCCTCGCCGTCGCCATGGGCGCCCGCGCCGAGACGCTGGCCGGCCTCTCGGGACTCGGCGACCTGTCGCTCACCTGCAACTCGGCCCAGTCCCGCAACTTTGCCCTCGGCCGCGCCCTCGGCGCCGGCGCCGGCCGGCCGTCAGGGACGGTCGAGGGGGTTGCGACCGCGCGCGCCGCCTGTCAGCTTGCCGCAGGGCATGGGGTCGAGCTGCCGATCGCCGCGGCGGTGGCGGAGGTGCTGGAAGGCGGCCTGACGCTGGAGGGGGCCATGGCCGCCCTGCTCGCCCGGCCGCTGCGCGAGGAGTGACGGATGGCACATTGGCTCTTCAAGTCCGAGGCCGACACCTGGAGCTGGGACCAGCAGGTCGCGAAGGGCGCCGCCGGCCAGGAGTGGGACGGCGTGCGCAACTATCAGGCGCGCAACCACATGAAGGCGATGAAGGTGGGCGACCTCGGCTTCTTCTATCATTCCGGGGACATCCGCGCCGTCGTTGGCGTGGTGCGGGTGGTCGCCGAGGCGCATCCCGACTCCTCCTCCGACGACCCGCGCTGGCAGTGCGTCGACATCGCCGCCGTCGCCCCCTTCTCCCGCGCGGTGACGCTCGACGCGGTGAAGGCGGAGGACCGGCTGAAGGACATGGTCCTCGTGCGCAACTCCCGCCTGTCGGTCCAGCCGGTCAGCGACGAGGAATGGCGCATCGTCTGCGAGATGGGCGGCTACATCGGCTGACGACCGCTTGAACGGCGGCGGCGCGTGGAGCATCTAGGGGCCGGGGGAGGACCGGCTCATGAGAAAGCCTGCGGTACAGCGCAGCAACGGCCATCTGCGGCAATGGTGGAAGGAGGCGGTGATCTACCAGATCTGGCCGCGATCCTTCATGGATTCCAACGGCGACGGGATCGGCGACCTCGGCGGGATCATCGACCGGCTCGATCACATCGCCGGGCTCGGGGTCGACGCCATCTGGCTGTCGCCGCACTTCGACTCGCCCAACGTCGACAACGGCTACGACATCCGCGACTACCGCAAGGTGATGGCCGAGTTCGGCACGATGGACGATTTCGACGCGCTGCTCGCCGCGGTGAAGGCGCGGGGAATGCGGCTTATCCTCGATCTCGTCGTCAACCACACCAGCGACCAGCATGCCTGGTTCGTCGAGAGCCGCAGCGGCCGCGACAGCCCGAAGCGCGACTTCTACCTCTGGCACCCCGGCAGGGACGGCGCTCCGCCGAACGACTGGCGCTCGTTCTTCTCCGGCTCGGCCTGGAAGCGGGACGAGCCGAGCGGCGACTACTACCTGCACCTCTTCGCCGAGCAGCAGCCGGACCTCAACTGGGAGAATCCCGAGGTGCGCGCCGCGGTGCACGACCTCATGCGCTTCTGGCTCGACAAGGGCGTCGACGGGTTCCGCATGGACGTGATCCCGTTCATCTCCAAGGACCCTACCCTGCCCGACTACCCGCCCGAGCATCGCGCCCACCCGGAATTCTACCACGCGAACGGCCCGCACCTGCACGAGCACCTCGCCGAGCTGCGCCGCGAGGTGCTGGCGCCCTACGGCGCGGTGACGATCGGCGAGGCCTTCGGCGTCACCTTCGACCAGGCCTGCCTGCTCACCGACGCGCGGCGGGGCGAGCTCGACATGCTCATCCATTTCGACGCGGTGCGCATCGACCGCGGCGAGGGCTGGCGCTGGCGCGACTGGACCCTGCCCGAGTGGAAGGCGGTCTTCGCCCGGCAGGACGCCGCCATGGGGCCGGAGACCTGGCGCACCGTCTGCCTGTCGAACCACGACAACCCGCGGCTGGTCTCGCATTTCGGCGACGACGCGGAGCCCTGGCGCATCCCCTCGGCCAAGCTGCTGGCGACGCTGCTGCTGACCCAGAAGGGCACGCCCTTCGTCTATCAGGGCGACGAGATCGGCATGACCAACGTCCCCTTTTCCGACATCGGCCAGTTCGACGACATCGAAGTCCGCAACGCCTGGCGCGCGGAGGTGGAGACGGGGCTCGTCCCCGTCGAGACCTTCCTGTGGCACATGAACCGCACCAGCCGCGACCATGCCCGCACGCCGATGCAGTGGGACGGCGGTCCGAACGGCGGCTTCAGCGCCGGCCGGCCCTGGTTCGCGCCCCATCCCGACGCGGCCTGGCTCAACGCCGCGGACCAGGCGGGGGAGGGCTCGATCTACGACCACTACGCCCGGCTGATCGCCCTGCGCCGGGAGACGCCGGCGCTGGTCTATGGCGATTACGTGGACCTCGCGCCGGACCATCCGACGCTTTTCGCCTATGCCCGCCGGGTGGAAGGCGGCGGCGCGCTGGTCCTGCTCAACTTTTCCCGCGAGCCGATCGCCGTCGACCTGCCGGACGGGTTCTCGGCCGGGTCGCTGCTGATCGGCAACGCCGCCCCGCCCGCCGACCCCGGCATTCTCGGCGGCTGGGAGGCGCGGGTGCATCGCCTGGGCGGTCCGGAGGGGCCGCCGCAATCGAGCCGCGCCCGCTGAGCCGGCCATGTTGCGCCGGGCCTTGTTCGGTCCTTTGATCGCGCCCGATCTGAACGCCGATTGGATCTTCGTGCGGAGCGCGGCGGCGGAGCGGGCCG
>JBGALW010000023.1:0-33106 GCA_044223585.1 Amaricoccus sp. | reverse complement strand
GAGGGCCTTCATCGGCGCCCCCTCAATACGGCAACAGGCGATCGACGGCCTGCTGGCCGTAGCGCGGCTGCTGGGCGCTCGACAGCTGGCCGCGGCCACCATAGGAGATCCGCGCCCCGGCGATGCGGTCGTACGAGATCTCGTTGTAGCGCGAGATGTCCATCGGCCGGACGATGCCGGTGACCTGCAGGTCGCGGAGCTCGAAGTTCACCCGCACCTCCTGGTCGCCCTGGATCACGAGGTGGCCGTTCGGCAGCACCTGCACCACCGTGGCGGCGACGCGCAGTGTCACCTTCTCGTTGCGCTTGACGCTGCCGTCGCCGTTGAAGTCCGACTGGCTTTCCATCGCGACGTGCGGATTGAACTTCATCGCCCCCGGCGGCAGCACGTTGGCGGCCCCGAAGAACGCGTCGACCCCGGCGTCCTCGCTCCCGGCGCGGCTGCGCTGGGTCGAGTTGCGCATCTCCGCCTCGTCGTCGATCTCGATCACCACGGTCAGGATGTCGCCGAGACCCTGCGCCCGGCGGTCGCCGAGGAGCCCCGTCGGCGTGGTGTTCCAGAGCGACGCCTGCTGGTAGCTGTAGCGCGCGGCCTGCGGCGGGGGCACGGCGAGTGCCGCGCGCTCGGCGTCGAGGATCGGCTTCGCGTCCTCGTTGGCGACACCGATCGTCGTCATCTCCGGCGGCTTGCCGATCGTGCCGACGTCGCAGGCGCCCAGCGCCAGCAGGAGCATCAGGGATGCGCGCTTCCTCATTGCTGTCCGACCTCGATGCTGCCGTCGGCGGCGACCGTGCCGGTCACGGTCTGCCGCGACGAGAGGTTCATGACCCGCACCGGCTCACCGGCCGCGCCGCGGTCCAGTGCGCGGCCGTCGGTCACGATGCGGAGCGGGCCGCTCATGTAGATCATCCGCACCGTGGCGTTGCGCTCGACCAGCGCCGGCTCGCCGATCTGCGCCATCAGGATCGGCCGGCCCGGATAGAGCACGACCCTGGTTTCCTTGCCGACCGCGTCCTCGATCGCCGCGACCGCGCCCGGCACCTCCTCGCCCGAAAGCGTCAGGTCCTCCGGCGCCAGCACCGTCTGGCTGCGGATGGCGCGCACCGGCATCACGGCCTGGGCGAACACCACGCCCGCCGCCAGAAGGGCGACAAAGAACGTGAAGATGACGGTCGCGCGGGCCATGGGATCAGCGGATCTGCGTCGTCGCCGCCAGCATCTGGTCGGCCGCGGTGATGACCTTGGCGTTGAGCTCGTAGCCGCGCTGCGCCTCGATCAGCCCGGTGATCTCGCTCACCGCGTCGACGCTGGAATTCTCCAGATAGCCCTGGCGGAACGTCCCCCGCCCGTCCTCGCCGGCCGTGCCGACATTGGCGCCGCCCGAGGCTTCGGTCTCGCGGTAGAGGTTCGAGCCGAGCGCCTCGAGGCCCTTCTCGTTGGTGAAGCTCGCGAGGTCGAACTGGCCGAGCAGCTGCGCATTCACCTGCCCGTCGAAATAGGCATAGACCTCGCCGGCGGCGTTGATGGTGATCTGGCGCGCGTCCTCCGGGATGGTGATCTCCGGCTGCACCGGGAAGCCGTCGGAGGTGACGATCAGCCCGTCGGCGTTGCGCTTCAGCGCGCCGTCGCGGGTGTAGGCGGCGTCGCCGTTCGGCAGGGTGACCTCCAGATAGCCCTGCCCCTCGATCGCGAGGTCGAGCGAGCCGCCGGTTTCCGCCACGGTGCCCTGCGCGATCTGCACCGACACCGCCGCCGCCCGGACGCCGAGGCCGAGCTGGACGCCGGCCGGCAGCACCGTGCCATCGGCGGAGTTGATCGTGCCCGGCCGCTGCACCTGCTGATAGTGCAGGTCCGAGAATTCCGCCCGGCGGGCGTTGTAGGCCGTGGTGCTCATGTTGGCGAGGTTGTGCGAGATCACCTCGACCCGCATGTTCTGCGCCGCCATGCCGGTCGCCGCGATGTTCAGGGCACGCATGTCACTCTCTCCTCATCACCCGACCGTCACGCCTGCTGGCCGAGGGTCGACACCACCTTGCGGATCCGTTCGTCTTCCTGGTCGAGCAGCTTGGCGCCATACTCGTAGGCGCGCTGCACCTCGATCATCCGGGCGAGCTCGCCGACCGGGTTGACGTTCGACTGTTCGAGAAAGCCCTGCACGACGCGGCCGTCCTCGACCGGCTGTGGCGGCACGTCGGCGCGGAACAGCACGCCTGCCTCGCGGAAGAGCTTGGTCTTGTCCTCGACGTCAAAGAGCCCGACGCGGGCGACCGGCTGGCCGTCGACCGACATCGTGCCGTCTGCCGACACCGACACGGACCTGGCCTCGAAAGGGATCTGGATCTCGCCGCCGCCCTCGTCGAGCAGCGGATGGCCGTCCATGTTGACGACGATGCCGTCGGCGTTGCGGGTGAAGGCGCCGGCCCGCGTCAGCCGCTCGCCCGCCGGCGTCATCACCTGGAAATAGCCGGCGCCCTCGATCGCGAGGTCGAGCGTGCCGCCCGTCTCCTGCAGCGAGCCCTGCAATTCGTCGAAATACCGTGCCCGCGCCTCGGTCATCGCCACGGCGCCCCCCTCGACGGGCAGCGCCTTCACCACCTCGGCAAAGATCACGCCCTCGCGGCGGTACCCAGTGGTTGAAAGGTTCGCGATGTTGTTGGCGACCGACTGGAGTTCCTTGGCGAGACCCGACTGCCGCGTCAGGGCCACATAGCCGGCAAGGTCCATATCCTGCTCCCGCGGTTCTCGCGCAATCGCGACGCTCCTGCGCCACGCGGGCACCCTGCGCAGGCGTTGGTAAAGATTTGGTTCAGGCGGCTCGCACACTCGCTAAAGAAGTATGCTAGGCTCGGGCCATTGATGGAGAATCCGATTATGGCCCAGCTCAGGCTCTACGCTCCCTTCGACCTGACACCCGACACCGGCGGCACCGGAGATCCGATTGAGGCGGGTCGGGTCGTCTATGCCGCTTCCGATCTCATGGTGATCCGGGGCGGACCGAACTATTCCTACTATTACGGCACCTACACCTACCCGGTTACCGGCGGGTGGAACGGGACGATCAGCGCGTTCGAGTTCTACCATCATGGATCGCTGCAGATATCGGCGACCGGCATTTCGCTTGGTACGCGCTACTTTACCGTGCCCGCGACCTTGGATGACGCCATGCGCGCCGCCTTTTCCGGCGACGACTTCATGGTCGGGTCGAGCGGCGCGGACGCGATCATAGGCTATGCCGGGGCTGACCGGATGCGCGGCGCGCAGGGCGATGACCGTCTCTATGGCCGGGACGGCCTTGACGACCTGCAGGGTGGCGCGGGACGGGACCTGCTGAACGGCGGCAAGGGCGGCGACACCCTCGCGGGCAACGACGGAAACGACCGGCTGGTCGGCGACGCGGGGAGCGACGTCTTCTCGTTCGACGACCGCGACGGTCACGACATCATCGCCGACTTCCAGAACGGACGCGACCAGATCGCCATCGAGGGCCTCCGCCGCTTCGAGGCTCTCGAGATAACGCGCGACGGCGACGACGTGCACGTCACCTACGGCGAAACCGAGATCGTCCTGCAGGACACCCTTCTCCGCGCAATTGACGCGACCGATTTCGGGCTGTAGCCGGGCCCGTCAGCAAAATCCCGCACTCTGCGCGGCGGCACTCCCGGCGCGCGCGAAATCCTTCCGGGATCCTGACAAGATCGTTCAAAGTTTCCGAAAGTGGCAAGCCGGATTCCAGCCACGTTCCAGCCCGATTCCAGCCGGAAAAATATTCGCCTTTTCATCGGCTTGCTGTCACATCACCACATACCAGTCCCGCCGGTGGTTGATCGCGATGACGAGGTTCATCACGATCGCTCCGGCGAGGGAGTAGAGCACCGCGCCGAGCGGCAGGGTGAAAGCGGCCAGCGTGAAGACCACGAGATCGACCGCGAGCTGGGTCCAGCCGGCGCGGAAGCCGAAGCGGTCCTGCAGGTAGAAGGCGACGACGCCGATGCCGCCGAGGCTGGCGCCGTGCCGGAAGACCGCGAGCAGGCCGAGGCCGGCGCACATGCCGGCGAGGACCGCACCGACCAGCGGCTGCACATGCCCGAAGGTCAGAACCTCGGGCCTGAGCGTGGTGAGCGCGGTCAGGATCGCGACCGCGGCGAAGGTCTTGAGGGTGAACCGCCAGCCGAGCCGGCGCACCGCCAGCCAGTAGAACGGCAGGTTCAGCGCGAAGAACACCGGCCCGAACGCCCAGCCGGTCCAGACCGACACGAGCAGCGCGAGGCCGGCGATCTGGCCGGTGACGAGCCCGAGATGCTGCAGGAACGCTATCCCGAGCGCCACCATGGACGCGCCGAGAACGAGCCCCTGCGCGTCCTCGAAGGAGGAATGGTGGCGGACCGGGTCCGCCGGTCCCTCCTCCACGCCGGTCAGCCGAGGGCTGCCTGAAGGTTAGAGTCGATCTTCTCGAGGAAGCCGACGGTGGTCAGCCACTTCTGGTCCGGACCGACCAGCAGCGCGAGGTCCTTGGTCATGAACCCGGACTCGACCGTGTCGACCGTCACCTTCTCCAGAGTCTCGGCGAAATGCGCGAGGGCGGCATTGTCGTCGAGCTTCGCCCGATGCTTCAGGCCGCCGGTCCAGGCAAAGATCGAGGCGACCGAGTTGGTCGAGGTCTGCTCGCCCTTCTGGTGCTGGCGATAATGCCGCGTCACCGTACCGTGCGCCGCCTCCGCCTCGACCGTCTTGCCGTCGGGCGTCATCAGCACCGAGGTCATGAGGCCGAGCGAGCCGAAGCCCTGCGCCACCGTGTCCGACTGCACGTCGCCGTCGTAGTTCTTGCAGGCCCAGACATAGCCGCCCGACCATTTGAGCGCCGAGGCCACCATGTCGTCGATCAGCCGGTGCTCGTAGATGATGCCCTTGTCCTTGAAGGCATCCTTGAACTCGGCCTCGTAGACCTCCTGGAACAGGTCCTTGAAGCGGCCGTCATAGGCCTTGAGGATCGTGTTCTTGGTCGACAGGTACACCGGCCAGCCGAGGTTCAGGCCATAGTTCAGCGAGGCGCGGGCAAAGTCGCGGATCGAGTCGTCGAGGTTGTACATGCCCATGACGACACCGGCCGACGGCGCGTCGTAGACGTCCTTCTCGATCTTCGTCCCGTCCTCGCCGACGAAGGTCAGCGTCAGCTTGCCCTTGCCCGGGAAGCGGAAGTCCGTCGCGCGGTACTGGTCGCCGAAGGCGTGGCGGCCGACGACGATCGGCTTCGTCCAGCCGGGCACGAGACGGGGGACGTTCTTGCAGATGATCGGCTGGCGGAAGATCGTGCCGCCGAGGATGTTGCGGATCGTGCCGTTCGGCGACTTCCACATCTGCTTGAGCTTGAATTCCTCGACCCGCGCCTCGTCCGGCGTGATGGTCGCGCACTTCACGCCGACGCCGTACTTCTGGATCGCGTGGGCGGCGTCGATCGTGATCTGGTCGTCGGTCCGGTCCCGCTCCTCGACACCGAGGTCGTAATAGTGCAGGTCCACGTCGAGATAGGGCAGGATCAGCTTCTGCTTGATGAAATCCCAGATGATCCGGGTCATCTCGTCGCCGTCGAGTTCGACAACCGGATTGGCAACCTTGATCTTCGCCATGCAACGCCCCCTCGCAGATTGACCTTGGTCGGTCTAGGCGGTGCCGCCATAGACCACAAGCGCAGAATGGAGAACCCCCGCATACGTCGGTATGCGGGTCCGAACCATCCGGTCAGAGACCCGGAAATCGGCCGGTTCGTCAGCCCGCCAGCGGCGGCCACATCCGCGAGACGATGCCGTCACGCCGGACGATCCCGTGATAGGCCGCGGCCCCGACATGGGCGGCGATGAGGCCCGTCAGCAGCCAGGCGCCGCCGATGTGGACGGCCTCCGCCACGGCCGCCACGCCCTCGTGCTTCGGCAGCAGGGGCGGGACGCCCAGCGCGCGCAGCACCTCGATCGGATAGCCGGCGGTGCTGACGAAGACGTATCCGCTCGTCGCCTGGACGATCAGCACGGCATAGAGCGCCCGGTGCACAACCTCCGCCACCTGCGCCTGAACCGCGGGCACGCTCAGGGGCAGCGGCGGCGGGGGATGGCCGAGACGCCAGCCGAGCCGAGCCAGCACCACCACCAGGACGAGTGGCCCGAGCCCCTTGTGAAAGATGAACAATCGGTCCTGCCATGGCCGCGGAATCTCCTGTACCATCAGGAATCCGGCAGCGATCATCAGCAGCACAAGGGCAACGGTAATCCAGTGGAACAGGCGAGCGACGGTCCCATAACCCATCCGACATTCCCTACGCTGGCGGCCGCCCCGAACGTGCCGGACCCGAGCCTAGCAGACCCGTCCGGCGACGCCAAATGACGCATGTAGCGGCTGGCCCGCTCTCACCCAACGCCCGCCGCGGTGCGCTCCTCGCCATCACCGCGCTGACCCTGCCGCTCGCCTTCGCGAGCCTGCAGCTGCGCCCGCCCGCGGGCTGCCTCGCGCTCACCGCCTGGGCGGGCGTCGGGGCGCTGGTGCTCGACCGGGTGCCGGTCGCGCATCCGCATGCCCGGTTCGGCCTCGCCAACACCATCACCCTCGCCCGCGCCGGGGGCACCGCGCTGCTGGCCGGGTTCGCGCTTGCGCCGGAAGCGATCGGCAATGTCTGGGCGCTGGTGGCGGCCGTCGGCATGCTCCTCGTCCTCGACGGCGTCGACGGCCCGGTCGCGCGGCGCCAGGGCCTCGCCTCAGCCTTCGGCGCCCGCTTCGACATGGAGGTGGACGCGGGCCTCATCCTCACCCTCTCCGCCCTCGCCGCAGCGCTCGACAAGGCGGGCCCCTGGGTGCTCGCCATCGGCCTGATGCGCTATGCCTTCGTGCTCGCCGGCCGCCTCGACCCTGCCCTCGCCCGGCCGCTGCCGCCGTCGCGACGCCGCGCGGCGGTCTGCGGGCTGCAGGTCGCCGCCCTTGGCCTCGCCCTCGCGCCGCCGGTGGCGCCTCCGGCGTCCGATGCCGTCGCCGCGGCGGCGCTGGCGGCGCTCGCCTGGTCTTTCGCCGTCGACCTCGCCTGGCTGCGGCAGGCGCGATGACCGACGCGCGGAGCCTCGTCGGCCTCGCCCGGTCGCTCGCCATCTATGGCGGCCAGCCCTGGAAGGTCCGGGCCCTCGCACGGCTCTACGCCACACTTCTCGCGCCCGGCGACCTCGCGTTCGACATCGGCGCCCATGCCGGCAACCGCACCCGCGCCCTGCTCCGCGCCGGCGCCCGGGTCGTGGCGCTGGAGCCGCAGCGGCTGTTCCACGCCTGGCTCGCCCGCAGCCTGCCCGCCGGGGTGACCCTGCTCCGCACTGCCGCGGGGGCGGCGCCCGGCAGCGCGCGGCTCGCCGTGTCGCGCCTGCATCCCACGGTCTCCTCGCTCGCGCCCGGCTTCACCGCCCGCATGGCCGCGGACCCCGCCTTTGCCGGCGTGCGCTGGGACGCGGGCGAGACGGTTGCAGTCACGACCCTCGACGCGCTCATCGCCGCGCACGGTGCACCCCGCTTCGTCAAGATCGACGTCGAAGGCTACGAGCCCGAAGTGCTGGCCGGCCTCTCCCGTCCGGTGCCCTGGGTGGCGTTCGAATACCTGCCGGCCGCGCTCGACGCCGCGGCGGCCTGCCTCGACCGGCTGGCGGCACTCGGCCCCTACCGCTTCAACCTCGTGCCCGGTGAGACAGCCGTCTTTGCCGAGCCCGAATGGAGCGACGCCGGCGCCTTCCGCCAGTTGCTCGCCGCCCGCGCCCGGGACGGACGGCCCGGGGACATCTATGCGCGCCTCGACGGCTGACCTCCGCGCCACCGGCGCGGCGGTCCTGCTGCTCGCCGCCGCCTTCGCACTGCTCGGCCCGCGCTGGCCGGCCGAGCTTCCGATGGTCCTGCTGCTGCTCCTCGCGGCCCCCGGCCGGACCAGCCGCGGCGCCGTGGTCGGCCTCGCCACCGCGGCGATGGCGCTCCGCCTCGCCGACCTTGGGACGGACGCGGCGCTGCAGCGTCCGTTCAACCCCGCGCTCGACGCCGGCCTCGCCGCCTCGGGCTGGGAGTTCGCCCGCGGCGCACTCGGCCTGCCGGCGCTCCTCGCCGCCGCCACGGTCGCCGGACTGGCTTTGGTGGCATTCGTCGCGGGCCTCTGGTGGGCGTCGGGCCGCATCGCCGCAGTTCTGCCGGCCTACCGCCGCCCCCTGCTCATCGCCGCGATGATCCCTGCCCTCGCGCTCGCGCTCGTGCCGGGCTCCGCGCTGCGGCTGCTCGCCGCCCGCACGCAGGACACGATGGCCGCCCGCGCCGATCTCGCCGCCTTCCAGGCCGCTGCCGCGTCCGATCCGTACGCCGACGCTCCCCCTGGGACGCTCGGCGCCCTCGCCGGTACCGACATCCTGCTGATCTTCGTCGAATCCTATGGCATCTCGGCGTTGACCGACCCGTTCCTCGCGCCGCCCGTCACGGCCGCCCTCGCCGATGGCGGACGCCTCCTCTCCGACGCCGGCCTCGCCGCGCGATCGGGGCGCGTGACCTCGCCGGTCACCGGGGGGCAAAGCTGGCTGCCCCGCGCCACCTTCACGGCCGGCCTCGCGGTCGACAGTCAGGCGCGCTATGTCGCCCTCCTCGCCAGCACGCGCCGCACCCTCCTGCACGTCGCGCGCGCTGCCGGATGGCAGACCGCCGCCGTCGTCCCGGCGATCACCCGCGCGTGGCCGGAGGGCGACTTCTTCGGCTACGACCGGATCCTCGCCGCCGGCGATCTCGGCTATCGCGGGGCGCCGTTCAACTGGGTGACCATGCCCGACCAGTTCACGCTCGCCGCCACCGGGCGTCTGCTGCTGTCGCCCGGCCCGCGTCCGCCGGTGATGGCCGAGATCGCGCTCATCTCCTCGCACGCCCCCTGGACGCCGATCCCGCCGCTGCTGCCGTGGGACGCGGTTGGCGATGGCACCGTGTTCACGCCCTACGCCGCCGCCGGCGATCCGCCGGATGTCGTCTGGCGCGATCCGGCGCGGGTGCGCGACCAGTACCGCCAGTCCGTCGCCGCCTCGCTGCGCGTCGTCATGGAGTTCCTCGCGCGCCGCGACCGTCCCACCCTCGCGGTCGTCCTCGGCGACCACCAGCCCGCGCCCTTCGTCTCCGGCGACGGCCCCAACCGCGAGGTGCCGGTCCACGTCATCGGCACGCCGGCCGCCCTCGCCCGTCTCGATGCCTGGGGCTGGGACGCGGGGCTCGGTGCGGCCGCGGCGCCGGCCTGGCCGATGCAGGACTTCCGCGACCGCTTTCTCGCGGCCTTCGCGGCGCCCTCCGACGTCGCCGCCGCCGATTCTCCTGCGGGGCCGGACAGATCGGACCGTCCGGCATCTTTACCCCCGGCGCTGCAACGCTAGTCTCTTCCCGACGTTCAGCCGACAACAAGGGCGCAGGGAGGCGGCCGATGCAGAACGCGACCGTGACCGACGAAGTGTGGAGCGACCTCCTGGCGCTCAAGGCCGGACGGCGCGGCGGGCCGCGGCCACACTGGCCTGCCTCCGCCCGGGCGGCCTGGGCGCTCTATGCCCCGCTCGTCACCGAAGGCCGCGGCGCGCCCTATTTCTTCGCCCAGGTCGGCCAGTCGCTCGACGGGCGGATCGCCACGCCGGACGGCGACTCGACGGCGATCTCCGGCCCGGACGGGCTCTGTCACCTGCACCGCTGCCGCGCGCTCGCCGACGCCGTGGTCGTCGGGGTGCGCACCGCGCTCGGCGACGACCCGCGGCTCACCGTCCGCCTCGTCCCCGGCGACAGCCCGGCCCGCGTGGTGATTGACCCGCGCGGCCGCCTGCCGAACGACTGCCGGACGCTGGCCGACGACGGGGCACGGCGGATCGTGGTGCAGGCCTCCGACACGCCGCGCCCGGCCGGTGTCGAGGTCGTCCGCCTACCCGATGCCGAAGGGTGGATCAATCCGCGCTCGATCGCCATGGCGCTCGCCGCGCGGGGCCTCACACGCGTGCTCGTCGAGGGCGGCGGGGTCACGATCGCCGGCTTTCTCGACGCCGGCCTCCTCGACCGGCTGCACGTCGCCATCGCTCCGCTCATCATCGGCGCCGGCCCCTCCGGCCTCCGCGCGGCGCCGGTCGCCCGGCTCGCGGACGCCATCCGTCCGGAAACCCACGTCTATGCGCTGGAGTCCGACGTGGTCTTCGACTGCGTGCTCGGCGGCACCGCCAGCAAGTCGACATGGCCGACCGTGGCGGACACCCCGGCGCGGGCGGCACGCCGCGCCTGACCCCAGGCGCCCGCCTCCGCCGCGCCTTCCTCCGCGGCCGCCGCAGCCACCCCTTCCGCGAGCGCGGCGAGGAGCGGCGCATCCGCCGGCGCACGCAGCACCCAAGCCGAGGGTGCCGTGCGCACCGCATAGCCCCGCGCCGCCAGCGCCGCGGCCAGCGCCGCCGGCGCTTCCGGTCCCAGCGCCGGCCCCCCGAGGCCCTTGTCGCGCCGCTGATGACGGTTGAACGCGGCGATCACCTCCGCATCCTCCGACCGCGACGGCTCCCAGTGGAATTGGCCGTCATAGCTGAGCGTCGCATAAACCCCGGCGCCCGCCCCCGCGGCCCGCGCCGCCACCGCCTCGATCCAGGCCGCCGACGCGAGATCGAACAGCGCGCTGGCCGTCACCAGCCGCACGCCGTCGAAGGGCAGCGCCGGAACATCCGCGAGGTCCGCCGACACCCGCTCCCCTCCCTCCCGCGCCGCCTCGGCCAGCAGCCCGGGGTCGTGGTCGACCAGCCGCCAGCGGGCATCGCCCGGTACGTCGGCCGCCAGCGCCCGCCGCGTCGCGCCGGTGCCGCAGCCGAGGTCGAGGACGAGCGGCGCCGGCACCGCGGCGAGGAAAGCTCCCGCCGCCGCCCGCAGGTCCGGGTCGCGCGCCCGCCGGTCCGCAGGCTCGCGCAACGCGAGCCACGCGGCGCTGAAGCTCACGCCGCAGCCTCCAGCGCCCGGCGACGCGCCGCGCCGTCGCCTCCCAGTCGGGCAGCGCCAGCCCGGCCTGCCAGGCCGCCTCCGCCGCCGCGCGTCGCCGGTCCGGATCGTCGACCAAACGGGCCAGCGCCTCGGCCAGCGCCACGAGATCGCCCGGCGGCACCAGCGCGCCAGCCGCCTCCGGCACGAGGTCGGCGATCGCCCCGGCCCGGCAGGCGATCACCGGCAGGCCCTGCGACAGCGCCTCGGCGAAGGCCATGCCATAGCCTTCATAGCTGCTCGCCAGCGCAAAGATATCGGCCGCCGCCAGCGCCGCGGCGCAGGCGGGGTCGAGGGCGGCCGAGCCGATGATCTCCGCCCGCCACGGCCGGTCGGCGATCCGCGCCAGCGCAGCGACCAGCACGTCATGGCCCTTGCGCGGCACCAGCGACCCGACGCTGACAATGACCGGCGGCACGTTGCCGCCCGCGGCGCGCACCGCCCGTTCCGTCCCCGGCGGCGCCACGGTGATGCGGGGCGCCGCCACGCCGAGGCCCGCGGTCAGCCGCCGCAAGGTCGCCGGGCTTGTGACGATCACCGACCGCACCACGGCGAGCGAGGCCGCCTCCGCCGCCAGCAGCCGCGCACTCTCGTCCGGCGACAGCCCGGCCTCGTCGCCCAGCGGGTGATGCACCAGCGCCACCAGCCGCAGCCGCGACGCCTCCGCTGCCAGAAGCGGGCCAAGCACCCCGCCGGCGAGGCCGTCGATCAGCACGAGCTCGCCATCCGGCACGGACCCTAGCGCCGCCGCGGCCGCTGCCTCCGCCGCGGCGTCCGGAAAGGGGAAGCCGCCGGGAAGCGGAAGATGCCGCGCGTCCCATCCGGCCCCCTGAAGCCCGGTTATCAGCCGCCGGTCGTAGCCGTAGCCGCCGGTCGGGGTCGCGAGGTCGCCCGGAATGGCGAAATGTACCCGTTTCACGGCAGATCCGCCTCGTACCAGGCGCGCGCCGCGTGGCTTTCGTTCAGCGTCACCCGGAGCCGCCGGAGGCGCCCGCCGACGTCGAGCCGCCCGGCCGCCACCGCCGCCGCGAGACCGTCGAACACATGCCGGCACAGCACCTCCGTCGAGGTGATCCGGCCGGCAAAGACCGGCAGCTCGTCGAGATTGCGGTAGCGCAGCGGCTCCAGCACCTCCGCCAGCACCTCGATTGCCCGGCCGATGTCGACGACGATGCCCGCCTCGTCCAGCGCCTCGGCAAAGAAGGCGGCATCGACGACATAGGTCGCGCCGTGCATCCGCTGCGCCGGCCCGAAGACCGGCGCCGGCAGGCTGTGGGCGATCATCACATGGTCCCGGACCTCGACGGCGTACATCCGCGCCCTCCCCTCAATAGTGAATGCGATGGCACAGCGTCCCCGGCTCGTCGAGGATCGCGCCGTAGCGCGCCGGCAGGTCGCGGAACGCCGTCTCGCCGCTGACGAGCAGGTCGAGCGCCGGTTCCGCCAGCATCCCCAGCGCCACCTCCAGCCGCCGCCGGTTGCTCCAGCGCGCGCGGCGGCCGGTCGGCACCAGCCCCACCTGGCTGGAGACGAGCCGGAGCCGCCGGCTGTGGAAAGCGCCGCCGAGGCCGACCGTCGGCGGCCGGTCGCCGTACCAGCTCGCCTCCACCACCGTCGCCTCAAGTCCGGCGGCGGCGAGCGCCGTCGCCAGCCCCTCGCCGCTCGCGCTTGCATGGATGACGAGATCACAGTCCACCGGCGCCGCCTCCGGCACGGCGAAGCCGCAGCCAAGGCTCGCGGCCAGCGGCGCCCGCGCCGGGTTGACGTCGACGAGCGTCACCTCGGTTCCGGGCAGCCGGGCACAGATCCAGCCGGCGAGCAGGCCGACGACGCCCGCCCCGACGACCGCGATCCGGTCGCCGGGCAGCGCGCCGGCGTCCCACACGACGTTGAGCGCCGTCTCCATGTTTGCCGCCAGCACCGCTCGGCCCGCGGGCACGCCGGCCGGCAGCGGCACAGCCATTTCCGCCGGCGCGGCAAAGACGTCCTGATGCGGATGCAGTACGAAGACGTCGCGCCCGAGCAGCGCCGGGCTTCCTTCCCGGACCGTGCCGACGGCGGCATAGCCGTACTTCACCGGAAACGGAAAGGAGCCGCCCTGCAGCGGCGCACGCATCCGCGCGCGCTCCGGCTTCGGCACGCCGCCGCGGAACACCAGCGACTCGGTGCCGCGACTGATGCCGCTGACCCGCGCCTCGACCAGCACCTCGCCCGGCCCTGGGGCAACCTCCTCGTCGCGCAGTTCCGCGACGCCGGGCGCCGTGATCCAGAGCGCCCGTGCCCTCATCGGCCAGCCGGGACGAAGGCGATCGAAGTCATGCGGCGGAGGATGGACCGAGCGCCACGGGAGGATCAAGCGGCACCGCGCTGTTGCCTTCCTGCAACTGTCACGCGACCGACACCACACACCGCAAGAGGAGCCGTCCAACCGATGCTAGGCTCGTCCTGTCCTTCATGACAGCAACGGGGGCTCGATGATGTGGACCGACCGATACCGCTTCCTGATCGCCGTGGGGCTTGCGGGCGCAATCGCGCCGGCGGCGTTCGCACAGGGATTGCCGAAAGTGGAGCACACCTTCAACAACGGCGCGACGCTGCGCTTCTACGGGCAGGTCAACAAAGGCATCCTGCAGTATGACGACGGGGCGGAGACCGAAACCTATGGCCTGATCGACAACAACAACTCGAACACCCGCGTCGGCATCAGCTACAAGCAGGAGTTCGGCGACGGCTGGACGTTCGAGAACGTGAACGAAATCGGCTACGCGCCGTTTTCGACGTCAAACATCAACATCCTGCAGCAGACGCCGCCGCCCGGTGCCTGGGACTTCACGAACGCGAACATCCGGAAGCTCGACTTCACGGTCGCCAAGGAAAGCGTCGGCAAGTTCTGGATCGGCCAGGGCAGCATGGCGACCGACGGCATCCAGGAAATCGATCTCTCCGGCACGACCGTCATCGCCTACACGATCGTCGGCGACTCGGCCAGCGCCCAGCTTCTGCGATTCAGCGACGGCGACCTCTCCGGCGTCGAGATCGGCGACGTCTTCACCGACTATGACGGCCCGCGCCGGGTGCGCGTCCGCTATGACACCCGGGAACTCGCCGGATTCACCGCTGCCGCCGCCTTCGGCCGCAACCTGCTGAGCGACGACCCCGATGTCCGCGAACAGAACATCTTCGACGGGTCGCTCACCTACGCCAACACCTTTGGCGACTTCGAAACCAAGGCCGGCATCGGCTACTACTGGCAGGACAATGATGGCGCGCAATGGGGCGGGTCCGCGTCGGTGCTGCATGAGCCGACCGGCCTCAATGGCACCTTCGCGTTCGGCGACCGCGACCCGGACGAGGGGGACGCCGGCAGCTACTGGTACGGCAAGCTCGGCGTGCTGCGGCCGGCCCTCATCAACTGGGGCCCCACAGCCGTCTCGCTCGACTACTACAGCGGCTCGGACTTCGGGCTCGACGGAGAGGCGGGCGTGACCAGCTCGGAAAGCGTCTCGTGGGGGCTCGCGCTGGTCCAGACGATAGAGCGGGCGAATACCGAGCTCTGGCTCACCTACCGCAGTTACGACTTCTCCGACAACGTCTCGAGCTACGACGACGGTCAGGCACTGTTCGGCGGCGCGCGGTTCAAGTTCTGACTGGCGCGGTTCCGGACCGGATCCCCGCTCCTCCGGGGGATCCGGTCCGGCCTCGCTCCGGGGCGTTCGTGCCCCGGCCGATCACCCGTTCGAGGTGATCAGGTTCAGGATCCCCGACGACGAAGCGCTCGAGGATGAGGTCATGCCCTGCAGCAGGGCGAGCGCGGCAGACGCGGACGAGGTGCCGGATGTCGCCCCCTCCTCGACCTGCGCGCGGGCAAGAAAGCGGTCTATCACCTTGCCGACGATCGCTGTGTCCTGGAACACCGCCAGCTTGTCGCTGCCGAACAGCTTCTCGACCTTGTCGACGAGGATCTCCTTCTGCCTGTCGATGTCGAGCTGGGAGAATTCCTTCGGCAGGCCGAGCGCCTTCTCCATCACAGAGCGCAGCGGCTTGGACCCCAGCACGCTGAACCAGCTCGCGTTGTCCTTGGCCGCCAGCGACGCGATCTCGCGCTGGAAGTTGAGCGCGAGCCGCATGTTGTCGTTGGTCTCGCCCACCGCGACCTCGAAAGCCCGGGTCTTGTAGGCGGCGGTGATCTTTGCCGCGAAACCGGCCGTCGCCGTCTGCGATCCGCTGCTGTCGCCAAATCCGAAGGCCGCGGAAAGCTGGTAGTAGCTCTTGTCGGTCAGCCGGTTCGCGAGCGAGCTGGTCTCAGTGGTGCCTTCCTCGAGGATCTTGCGGATGAAGGCCTTCTTGTCGATCTCGCTGTCGAGGCCGAAGGCACCGAGCGCCACCTTCAGCAGGCGGCGGTCGGCGACGAGGTCCTCGGCGGTCTTCACCTTGGCGATGTTCTCGGTGAAGTAGGCAACGTCGCGCTGAATCTCCCCCGACTTCTCGAATGCCGCCTGCTGCGACGCCTGGGTGCGCTGCAGGAAGCGCCAGCCGGCGATGCCGGCCAACGGGACGACGGGGGTGAAGCTCATCGACGTTCCTCCGTTCAGGACGCGGCCCGGAGGCCGAGCAGCCGCGTTTCACGCGGGATCAGCAGGCGCAGGGCACGCATCGCCTGGTAGAAGCGCCGCTCGCCCACCGCCGCAGTGGCGGCGTCGAGATGCCCCCGGCTGTCATGGTCCTTGAACACCTGGGAGAGCTGCTCGATGCCGCGCATCAGCTGCCGGGTCGCCTCGTCCGGATCGGCCTCGCCGGCCAGCACCAGCTGGGCGATGTAGCAGACCCGCTTCACCGGCGTGTTCGCCTCGTCCGGGTGCAGCGCGTCGCGCAGCCGGAGGACGTTGGCGTCGGGCGTCAGCACGTTCAGCCGGGTGCGGCGGTCGCCATTCTCCATGACGACGCCGTTGATCATGATCCGCTCGTGCGGTCCGAGCTTCAGGACAAGACCGCTCATGCCGCAGCCTCCGTGTTGCCGCGCAGGCCCTTCATGATCGCGGTGTTGATGTCGATCAGCGCGTCGACGGTGGCCTGGCCTGCCAGAACCGCCATCGTGTGCTTGCGGACGAACTCGGCCAGCGAGAGCAACGAGGCGCGCAGCTGGTCGGGCAGCTGGTTGCCGTCGCTCATCAGGTCCTCGGCGAGCGCCGACCAGAGACGCTGGTTGTCGGTGACGGCACGGGCGAGTTCGGGATACCGGTCGGGATTGGCGTTGCGCAGCGCGTGGGTCACGCGGGCAAAGACCGCATACTCGGCGTCGCGGCCGGTGCGGACGGTGGTCGAGGCGTAGGCAGTTCGAGCCTGGCTGTGAGGGGGCATTCAGGGACCTCTCGGTCGTCGGAGCGGTGCGTCAGCTTCGCGGCCGTCCGTCGGGATTCCGGCGGGAATTTTGTCGGTCAGTCAGGTCAGGCAAGGGTGGCCGGGGCTGACGGGCAGCCCCGGCCATTGTCTCTTACTTGAACAGCGCCAGGATGTTCTGCGGCGCCGAGTTGGCGATCGTCAGGGCCTGGATGCCGAGCTGCTGCTGGGTCTGGAGCGCGGAGAGACGGGCCGAGGCCTCCTCCATGTCCGCGTCGACCATGGCACCGATGCCCTCGTTCAGGGCCGCCTTGAAGCTGCCGACGAACTCCGACTGGTAGCCGATCTGCTTCTGCGAGGTACCGAAGGCGGCCGCCGCATCGTTGGCATTGCCGAGCTCGGTCTCGATCAGGCCGAGGGTCGTGTCGAGCGTCGCCTGGTCGGCGAAGTCGGCTTCGGTCAGGCCCTGCAGCACGGCAGCGATGCCGCTCAGGTCCTGGGCGGTGATGTCGATCGTCTCGGTGCCGAGCACGCCGGCCGCCGTGCGCGTCACGGCACCCGTCACCTGCGCACCGGCAGCGCCGCCGGAGGTGGTGGTGGTGATCGCACCGTCGATGAGGTTCACACCGTTGAACGAGGCCGAGGCGACGATGTCCTCGATCTGGTCGCCGATGGCGACGAGGTCGGCGGCGAGCTTGTCGCGGGTGCTGGTGTTGGTCAGGTCACCGGCGCCGAGCACGGCCTCCTTGGCCGACGCGAGCAGCTTGGAGATGGTCTCCGAGGCGCTGCGGGCGGTGCCGACGGTGGACGACCCGAGGCTGAGCGCCTCCTCGATCTTGGTCAGCGAGCTGACGTCCGACTTCATCGTCTGCGCGATCGACCAGACCGCGCCATTGTCCTTGGCGGTGGCAACCTTCATGCCGGTCGAGATCTCGTCCTGGACCTTCGCCATGCTCTTGTTGATGGACTTCAGGGTCTGGAGGGCGACCATCGAGCTGGAGTTCGTAAGGATCGAAGACATGCGAGTAGTCCTTTCATCGTGGCGTGCGGCGCCTTCGACGCCGCTGGATCATGGATGGCCCCGCGCGAGCGGTGGCCGGATGAACGCCTTTCTGACTTGTGCGGCAGGGGGTCCAGGTTCGGGTCCGCCGCGCCGGCCGTGTCGACCGCGTGGGGGCACATTCAGCGAACACCGTGAAGCAAGGATGAATGCCGCAGGCAATCATGGTTAAGAAAATCTGGCAAAAACAGCAACTTGTAGCGATCATTCTGGCCGCCCTCACCGCCCCCGCCGCAGCGGACCCGTCAGGGGCACCGCCGGTGACGACCGTCGGCTATCGCGACTGGCTGGTGGAGTGCGCGGACGTGCCCTGCCGGCTTTCAACCTCGGTCGAGGGGGCAGACGGCACGCCCGTCGTCTTGGTCTCGCTCGACGGGCCGGAGGAGGCGGTGGCGCTGGCGGTGACGACCCGGCTCGCCGTCTTCGTGCCGGACGGCATGATGCTGTCGGTGGGAGAGGATCCGGACCGGCTTCTCGCCTGGCGCGTCTGCGGGCCTGACGGCTGCGAGGCCCGCCTGCCGGCGGACCCCGACCTCATCGCGGCGCTGAAGCGCGCGCCGGACGGGCGGGTGACGCTGACCCTGAGCGACGGCACGCCAATCCGCCTCGCCTTCTCGCTGCGCGGTTTCACCGGCGCTTGGCGGCTGAGGAATGGCTGGTGATGTGCGCGCCCACCCCTGCGGCGGGCGACACCAACCTCAGTGGAGCTTGGTCAGCAGCTCGTCGAGGGACTTCTTCGCGTCGCCGTAGAACATCCGCGTGTTCTCCTTGTAGAAGAGCGGGTTCTCGATGCCGGAATAGCCGGTGCCCTGGCCGCGCTTGGAGACGATGACGTTCTTCGCCTTCCAGACCTCCAGCACCGGCATCCCGGCGATCGGCGAGTTCGGATCCTCCTGGGCCGCCGGATTCACGATGTCGTTCGAGCCGATGACGATCGCGACATCGGTCGAGGGGAAGTCCTCGTTGATCTCGTCCATCTCCATGACGATGTCGTAGGGCACCTTGGCCTCGGCGAGCAGCACGTTCATGTGGCCCGGAAGGCGGCCGGCGACCGGGTGGATCGCGAAGCGGACCTCCTTGCCCCTGGCCCGCAGCCGCCGCGTCAGCTCGCTGACCGACTGCTGCGCCTGCGCCACCGCCATGCCATAGCCGGGGACGATGATGACGCTCTCCGCGTCGTCGAGCAGAGCGGCGACGCTGTCGGAATCGATCGCCACCTGCTCGCCCTCGATCTCCTGCGCCGGGCCGCTGGTGTTGCCGAAGCCGCCGAGGATCACCGAGACGAAGTTCCGGTTCATCGCCCGGCACATGATGTAGGAGAGAATCGCACCCGAGGAGCCGACCAGCGCGCCGGTGACGATGAGCAGGTTGTTCGACAGGGTAAAGCCGATCGCCGCCGCCGCCCAGCCGGAATAGCTGTTCAGCATCGAGATCACCACCGGCATGTCGGCACCGCCGATCGCCATGATGAGGTGCCAGCCGATCGCGCCCGCGACGAGCGCGACGAGAATCATCGTCCAGACGCCGGCGCCGTTGAAGTAGAGGATGCCGAGGAACAGGCAGAAGACCGCGGCGCCGATGTTGATGAGATGCCGGCTCGGCAGGACCAGCGCCTTGGACTGCACCCGCCCGGCGAGCTTGCCATAGGCCACGATCGACCCGGTGAAGGTGATCGCGCCGATCAGGATGCCGAGGAACACCTCGACGCGCATGATCGAGAGCTCGACCGGCGTCTTGTGCGCCAGCGTCGCGGCAAAGCCGGACAGCTGCTCCACGGTCCCGTCGCGCAGGGCGCGTGCGGCGCGGGCCGCCTCGAAGTCGGCGTTGAGGCCGATGAACACCGCCGCGAGGCCGACGAGGCTGTGGAAGCCCGCGACCAGCTCCGGCATCTGCGTCATCTGCACGCGCTGCGCGACGACGGCACCGGCGGCGCCGCCGATCAGGATCATCAGGATGATGAGCCACGTCGCGCTGACGCCCGGCCCGAGGATCGTCGCGAGCACGGCGAGCGCCATGCCGATGATCCCGAACCAGATGGCGCGCTTGGCCTTCTCCTGGTTGGAGAGCCCGCCGAGCGCGAGGATGAAGAGGACTGCTGCCGCGATGTAGGCGGCCGTAACCAGACCCGAGTGCATGTGCCCCTACTCCGCCCTAGCTCTTCTGGAACATGGCCAGCATCCGGCGCGTCACGAGAAAGCCGCCGAAGATGTTGACCGATGCCATGAGGATCGACAGCGCCGCCAGGATCATGACGATCCAGCTCGTGGAGCCCACCTGCAACAGCGCGCCGAGGATGATGATCGAGGAGATGGCGTTGGTGATCGCCATCAGCGGCGTGTGCAGCGAATGCGCGACGTTCCAGATCACCTGGAAGCCGACGAACACCGACAGCACGAAGACGATCAGGTGCTCCATCAGGCTGGGCGGCGCCACGCTGCCGATCAGCAGCATGACGACGGTGCCGATGACGAGCATCCAGGTCTGCCGGTTCGCGGCGGCCTTGACTTCGGTCAGTTCGCGGGCGGCCTTCTGCTCCGCCGTCTCCTCGACCTTCTTCGGCTGCTGCTTGGCGATCGCCTGCACCTTGGGCGGCGGCGGCGGGAAGGTGATGGCGCCGTCCTTGGTCACGGTGGCGCCCCGGATGACGTCGTCCTCCATGTTGACGACCGGCGTGCCATCCTTGGCCGGCGTCAGGTCGTCCATCATGTGGCGGATGTTGGTCGAGTAGAGTGTCGAGGCCTGCGTCGCCATCCGGCTCGGGAAATCGGTGTAGCCGATCACCTTCACCCCGTTCGGGCTCTCGACGATCTGGTCGGGCACCGTCAGATCGCAGTTGCCGCCGCGCTCGGCCGCGAGGTCGACGACGACCGAACCGGGCTTCATTGCCGCGACCATGTCCTCGAGCCAGAGCTTCGGGGCCGGCCGGCCGGGGATGAGCGCGGTCGAGATGACGATGTCCATCTCGGGCGCGAGCTCGCGGAACTTCTTGAGCTGCGCCTCGCGGAACTCCGGCGACGAGGGCGCCGCATATCCGCCGGTCGCCGCGCCATCGGTCTGCGCCTCGGCGAAGTCGAGGAAGACGAACTCCGCGCCCATCGACTCGATCTGCTCCGCGACCTCGGGCCGCACGTCGAAGGCATAGGTGATGGCGCCGAGCGACACGGCCGTGCCGATCGCGGCAAGACCCGCGACGCCGGCGCCGATCACCAGCACCTTGGCCGGCGGCACCTTGCCGGCGGCGGTAATCTGTCCGGTGAAGAAGCGGCCGAAGTTGCCGCCGGCCTCGATCACCGCACGGTAGCCGGCTATGTTGGCCATCGACGACAGCGCGTCCATCTTCTGCGCCCGGCTGATGCGCGGCACCATGTCCATGGCGAGCGCCGTCACCCCGCGGGCGCGGAGCGCCTCCAGCAGATCGGCGCTCTGACCCGGATAGACGAAGGAGATGACGATCTGTCCCGGCCGGGCCAGCGCCACTTCCGCGGGCTCCGGCGGCCGGATCTTCGCCACGATGTCGGACTGCGCCCACAGGTCCTCGGCGGTCGCCACGACGGCGACGCCGGCCTCGCGGTAGGCGTCGTCGGAGAAGCGCGCGGCGTCGCCCGCTCCCGATTCGACCAGACACTCGTAGCCGAGTTTCTTGAGTGCGAGGGCGGATTGCGGGGTGAGGGCCACCCGCCTTTCACCCTCGAACGTCTCTCTCGGGGCACCGATCTTCACGCGCCGTCCCTCCCCCACCCTTCGTGATCCCTGCCGCGACGGCAGCCTGATCCGATTGTTGCGTGAGCCTTGTAGGTATGCCGCCCCAGCCTGTCAAACGATCACAGGTATGAGAGGCCGTTTTGTGCGGCCGTCGCCGACTCGGTCGAAAGCAGGAACCGGGTGTCCTCCGCGGTCTCCAGGAACGCCGCAACCCGCGCCGTGGCCCGGCGGGCACCGATGGCCCCGAGGATGCCCATCCGGTCGATCGAGGCCGCCGGTTCCGTTGCCGCCTGATAGCCTGCGTAAAGGTCCGGGGTCACGACCAGCGGCGGCAGGCCGGCGCGTGCGAGCAGATAGCTCACCACCAGCGTCGCGGTCCGGCGGTTGCCCTCGATGAAGAGCTGCGGCGCGCTGACGACGTGAACGAAGACGCCCGCCGCCAGCAGCCGCGGCGCCTGCGAGGCGTGCCGGCGGATCCATTCGGCGAGACTGCCGATGTCACCGCCTTCGCGGTCATAGAACCAGGCGGTCGTCGCAGCGATGTGGCGGGCAAACTGGACCCGCCGCTCCGGCGTGACGCCACAGAGGACGCGCGTGTTGAGCTCCAGCAGGTGCTCGCTTGCGCCGTAGCCGAAAAGGTCGACCCGGTGCCCCAGCAGTTCGTCAAGGTAGCGGTAGGCCGACAAAAGCCTCGCGGCGGCGTCTGCCGCAAGCGGCTCGTCGTCGCCGCCCGTCCCGTCACGGGAAAGGCGGGTCTGCTCCAGCGCGGCCCCGATCGCCGCGCAATCAAGTCTCGCCCATTCCACGGCATCGCCCCAATCGTGCGCCGCTGGACGGTTCCGGCGGCGTCAGGTCAGCTGAATTCGCCGGAAATGTACCGCTTGGTCAACTCCTCGCGCGGATCGTGGAAGATCTGCTGCGTCTTGCCGACCTCGCACAGGAAGCCGGTCCGGCCCCCGGCGGAGATGTCGACCGAGAAGAAGGCCGTGGTGTCGGCCACGCGCATCGCCTGCTGCATGTTGTGCGTGACGATCGCGACCGTGTAGTCCTTCTTCAGGTCGAGCATCAGCTCCTCGATGATGCGCGTGGCGATCGGATCGAGGGCCGAGCAGGGCTCGTCCATCAGCAGAACGGTTGGTTCGGTGGCGATGGCGCGGGCGATGCAGAGGCGCTGCTGCTGGCCGCCGGAGAGGGCGAGGCCGTTTTCCTTCAGCTTGTTCTTCACCTCGTCCCAGAGGCCGGCGCGCCGCAGTGCATATTCGACGCGCTGCTGATAGTCGCCGCGGTAGCGGTTCAGCCGCAGACCGAAGGCGACGTTCTCGAAGATCGACATCGAGAACGGGTTCGGCTGCTGGAACACCATGCCGATGTGCCGGCGGACCACCACGGGGTCGATCGACTTGCCGTAGATGTCCTGGCCAAGGAACTGGACATGACCCTCGAGCCGGAAGCTCGGGATCAGGTCGTTCATCCGGTTCAGCGAGCGCAGCACCGTCGACTTGCCGCAGCCGGAGGGACCGATGAAGCCGGTGATCTTGTTCTTCTCGATCTTCACGTCGCTGTCGCGGACCGCGAGGAACTTGCCGTAATAAATCTTTTCGATGCGGGCATCGATTGCCGCCTCGGGAGCCGCCGGGGTGGCCGCCGGGCGCGCGGAGGTGGAGGAGAAGCGTTCTTCAACGAGGGTCATGATTTCGGTCCCTTATTCACACCCGGCGCGCGCTGACAAGCCGGCTTAGGATATTGAAGGCGAGCACGATCAGCACGAGCACCAGCGAGGCCGCCCAGGCGAGCTCGATCTGGGCAGGGAAAGGCATGCCGGAGAAGTTGTAGATGAGGATCGCGAGCGACGCGGTCGGCTCGCGCAGGCTGGAGATCCAGTAGTTCGAGAACAGCGCCGTGAAGAGCAGCGGCGCCGAGTTGCCGGCGGCGCCGGCCACGGCGAGCATGACGCCGGTCAGGACGCCCGGCATCGCGGTGGGCAGCACGACACGGAACGCCGTCTGCGTCGGCGTGCAGCCCATGCCGAAGGCCGCGTCCTTCATCCGCTGCGGCACCATGCGGATCGCCTGTTCCGAGGTCAGCATGACCGTCGGCAGCATCAGCACCGCGAGCGCGATGCCGCCGGCGATCGCCGAGTAGGTGCCCATCCAGAGCACGATCCAGGCGTAGACGAACACGCCGGCGAGGATCGAGGGGAAGCCGGTCAGGATCTTGGCGACGAACCGGGTCGCGTCGGCAAGGCGGCTGTCCGGTGCGATGAAGCCGAGGAACATGCCGCCGAGGATGCCGAAGGGCACCGAAATCGCTGAGGCAAGCACCACCATGACGACGGTGCCGAGCACGGCGTTGCCGAAGCCGCCACCGGTCTCGAAGCCGGCCGGCGGCAGTTCCGTAAAGAGCGCGAGGCTGAGCCGTGAGCCGCCGCGCGTCACCAGCATGTAGATGACCGAGATCAGCGGGACGGCGGCGGAAAGCGCAACGATCCACAGCAGCACGGTCAGCAGCAGGTTGCGCAGCGAGCGGGTCTCGGTCAGCGACCGGGTGAGGTCCGGCGCCTCGAAGGCGGGCGCAAGGTCGGCGCGGGTCAGTTCGAAAGCCGTTGCCATGGTCACGCGACCTTCTGCTTGGAGGAGAGGGCCATGATGACCGTGCCGATGATGTTGACCGCGAGCGAGATCAGCAGCAGCACGATCGCCGCGTACATCAGCGCCTCGACCTCGATGCCGGAGGCCTCGGGGAACTGGGAAGCGAGAAGCGAGGCAAGCGTGTTGGCGGGGGAGAACAGCGACCAGCTGATCTGGTTCGAGTTGCCGATCAGCATCGCGAGCGCCATCGTCTCGCCGATCGCCCGGCCGAAGCCGAGCACCAGCGATGCGGCGATGCCGGTCGAGGCGGTCGGCAGCATCACCTTGGTGATCGCCTCCCACTTGGTCGTGCCCATGCCGTAGGCGGCTTCCTTGGTCTTGTAGGGGATGAGCGTGAAGGCGTCCTGGCTGATCGCCGCGACGGTCGGCAGCACCATGATCGCGAGCACGATGACAGCGGGCGCAAGACCCGGGCCGGCGAGCGTCGTCGAGAACAGCGGGAACCAGCCAAGCACGTCATGCAGCCAGGCGGCGATCGGCCGGAGCGCCGGGATCACCACATAGATACCCCAGAGACCGAAGACCACCGAGGGGATCGCCGCCAGCATCTCGATCAGCGTGCGGAACACCCGCGCCAGCCGGGCGTCGAGGAAATCCTGCGTCAGGAAGATCGCCACGCCAACGCCGAAGAAGCCGGCGATGACGAGCGCGAGGACCGAGCTGTAGAGCGTGCCCCAGATCTCCGCCAGCACGCCGAAGTTGCCCTGGCCGGGACTCCAGACCGCGGCGGTCAGGAACGAGAAGCCGTGCCTCTCGATCGCCGGCAGGGCGCGGTAGCCGATCTCCCACAGGATGTAGGCGAGCAGCACGAGCACCATTGCGCCGGCGAGGTAGCTGCCGCCACGGACAACCTTGTCGGCAACGATTTCGGACTGGCTGGGCGGACGCGAGATCGACGTCCCCTGGGGCTGTCCGACATTCTCCGGACCGGGCGCATCTGCGCGCATCACACTACTCTCCTAATGTCGAGGCCGGCGCCGGAAGGGACCGGCGCCGGTTTTGACTTCTAGGCCCGCTCGGCCTGGGTCAGGCGCCGGCGCCGATGCTCTCCGCGGCGGCGCGGACCTTCTCGATCACCGCATCGGGCAGCGCGATGTAGCCGAGGTCGGCCGCCATCGCCTGGCCGTCGGTCAGGCCGTACTCAACCATCTTCTTGATCGCGTCGACCTTGTCGGCGTCCTGGCCGTGCTCGTAGAACACCATCCAGGTGAAGGTCGCGATCGGGTAGGCGTCGGCGCCTTCCGGGTCGGTGATGAAGGCGCGCATGTGATCGTCGAAGGTCGCGGTCTCCAGCGCCTTCGCGCCGCCCTCGCCGCCGGCGGCAACGAAGGTGCCGGCCTTGTTCTGCAGCACGGCCATCGGCGTGCCGGTCAGCTTGGCGTAGCCGAATTCGGTGTAGCCGATCGCGCCGGGGGTCTGCATGACGGTGGCGGTGACGCCGTCGTTCTTCGGCGCCTTGATGATCCGGTCGCTCGACGGCCACTCGACCGAGTTGCCCGCGCCCGGACCCGCCTTGAAGTCGGCGCTGATCGCGGAGAGGTGGTTGGTGAAGTTGAAGGTGGTGCCCGACGAGTCGGACCGGACGACGACAGTGATCGGCATGTCCGGCAGCGTCACGTCAGGGTTCGCCTGCGCGATTCGCTCGTCGTTCCAGTTGGTGATCTTGCCGAGGAAGATGTCGGGGTAAACGTCGCGCGGCAGCTTCAGCTCGCCCACGTCGGGCAGGTTGTAGATCGTGACGATCTCGCCCGCGGTCATCGGCAGCAGCACGACGCCGTCGGAGACCTTGGCGATGTCCTCGTCCTTCATGGCCGAGTCGCTGGCCGCGAAGTCCACGACCTTGTTGATGAAATCCTGAATGCCCGCGCCCGAGCCCTTGGACTGGTAGTCCACGGTCACGCCATCGGTCTTCGAGCTGAAGTCCTTGAACCAGGCCGAATAGAGCGGGAACGGGAAGCTTGCCCCCGACCCGGTCAGGCGGACCTCGGCGAGCGCCGGAGACGCGAGAGCAATGGCAGCCGCGACAGCAGCGCCAATGAAAGGAAAGCGCATTGGTTATCCCCCTTGTGCTGCGCCGCATAATCGTCGGGATTCATGACAGCCGTGCGACAGCCGGATTCTTTTTTGCGGGGCCAAGAGAAACAAGGGCTTCCGGCCCCTGAGTCGGCCTTCCGGCCCTTGCTGCCCCAGCGATCATGACGGTCGCGGTAACGTTTCCGGGAGACGCCGCCGACGGCCCGCAAAGCACTGGAACGCCTCAATTTTCATCAGCGCGGCACGGCAGTTGCCCTACGACGGCACGCCGCGAGCCATTCCCGCAGCCCCAGCGGCGGGCGCAAGCCGGGATTGCGCGGCATGCATGGCGCCGGATGACGGTCTTGCACCGCGGCGCCACCTCGGATACCAAGCCCACCGGAGCGCGGGTATGGTGTAGTGGTAGCGCGCCGGCTTCCCAAGCCTGAAGTGCGGGTTCGATTCCCGCTACCCGCTCCAGTCTCCCGCTGCGCCGGACCGCGTCGAGGAGGTCGCCGATGTCCCCCGTAGCCGTTGCACGCCCCGATCTGCCGGAGGTTCTTGCCGCCCTCCGCGACCTGCTGGGCGACCGCCTGTCCACCGCGGCGGCGGTGCGCGAGCAGCATGGCAAGGACGTCACCTTCCATGCCGGCCACCCGCCCGACGCCGTCGCCTTCGCCACCTCGACCGAGGAGGTGGCGGCGATCGTCGCCCTCTGCGCCACCCACCGCACGCCGATCATTGCCTTCGGCGCCGGCACGTCGCTGGAGGGCCACTTCGCGGCGGTCAGGGGCGGGGTGACGATCGACCTCTCCGGCATGAACCGCATCCTGGAGGTGAACGCCGCCGACCTTGACGTCCGGGTGGAGGCAGGCGTCACCCGCAAGGCGCTCAACGCCCACCTGCGCGACACCGGCCTGTTCTTTCCCGTCGATCCCGGCGCCGACGCCTCGATCGGCGGCATGGCGGCGACGCGCGCCTCCGGCACAAACGCGGTCCGCTATGGCACGATGCGCGAGAACGTCCTCGGCCTGACGGTCGTCACGGCCGACGGCCGGATCGTGCGTACCGGGACCCGCGCCCGCAAGTCCGCGGCCGGCTACGATCTCACCCGGCTTTTCATCGGTTCGGAAGGCACGCTCGGCATCATCACCGAGGTCAGCCTGCGCCTGCACGGCATCCCGGAGGCGGTGGCCGCCGCGGTCTGCCCCTTTGCCGACCTTGAGGGCGCGGTCGAGACCGTGATGGCAACGATCCAGTCCGGCGTGCCGGTTGCCCGGGTCGAGCTTCTCGATGCGCTGCAGATGGCCGCGACCAACGCCTACTCCGGCCTCGACCAGCCCGAGGTGCCGACGCTGTTCTTCGAATTCCATGGCTCGCCTGCCGGCGTGGCGGAGCAGGCGGAAACCGTTGCCGACCTTGCGGCCGACAATCGCGGCGGCCCGTTCCGCTGGACCGCGAGCCCGGAGGAGACGAGCCGGCTCTGGGCCGCCCGCCATGACGTCTTCTGGTCGCAGAAGGCGCTGCGGCCGGGCTCCGAGGCAAAGACCACGGATGTCTGCGTGCCGATCTCGCGGCTTGCCGAGGCAATCCTCGCCGCCCGCGACGACGCCGCCGCCGAGGGTCTGGTCGCGCCGATCGTCGGCCATGTCGGCGACGGCAACTTTCACATGACCTTCCTGATGGACCCGGCCGACCCGGCGGAGTTCGCCCGGGCCAGGGCGGTCGACGCCCGTCTCGTCGCGCGCGCGCTCGCGATGGGCGGCACCTGCACCGGAGAGCACGGCATCGGCACGGGCAAGATGCGGCATCTGGAGGAGGAGCACGGGGCCGGGATCGAGCTGATGCGGACCCTGAAGCGCGCCTTCGACCCGCACAACATCCTCAATCCCGGCAAGATGCTGCGGCTTGACGATGGCGAGCCCTTCCCGGACCGCTGACGGCGTACGATCCGGGATCGCGGTTGCCAACGCAGCCACGCTGTGGTTGCCTCCGCCGCACCCAGCCCCCGGCCCCGGAGACACAGATGCCGTCCACCCGCCTTCTCCCGCTCCTTGCCCTTTCCGCCGCCGCGCTCGCTGCCTGCGCCGAGTTGAAGAAGGACGCGGCGGCAACCGGTGATGCGATGAAGGGCATGGCGGAAACCGGCACCTGCCCCGCCGCCGAGCATCAGGACTGGGTCGGCAAGTCGGTCGCGGTGCTGAACGACGCGGCGCTGCCGGAGGGCACGCGCGTCCTCTTCCCGACGACCCCCGCCACGATGGACCTGCGCGAGGACCGGATGAACGTCGAGGTCGACAAGGCCGACCGGATCACCCGCGTCTACTGCGGCTGACGCGGCGCCTGCTCAGAGAACGTTGACCGGCACCTTGAGGAAGCGCTTTCCGCTGTCGTCGGGCGGCGGCAGTTCGCCCGCCCGCATGTTCACCTGCAGCGACGGGATGATGAGCTTCGGCATGTCGAGGGTCGCATCGCGCGCCTCGCGCATCGCCACGAAGGCTTCGCGGCTGGTCCCCTCCCGCACGTGGATGTTGTGCGCCTTCTCGTCGCCGACCGTGGTTTCCCAGCGGATGTCACGGCCGTTCGGCCCGTAGTCGTGGCACATGAAGAGCCGCATGGCATCGGGCAGGCTCAGTACCCGCTGGATCGAGTCGTAGAGCGTGCCGGCGTCCCCGCCGGGGAAGTCCGCCCGCGCCGATCCGCCGTCCGGCATGAAGAGGGTGTCGCCGACAAAGGCGGCGTCGCCCACGACATGGGTCATGCAGGCCGGCGTATGACCCGGCGTGTGGATGGCGAAGGCCTGCATGGCGCCGATCGTGTAGCTGTCGCCGTCCTCGAACAGCCGGTCAAACTGGCTGCCATCGCGCCGGAACTCGGTCCCCTCGTTGAAGATCTTGCCGAAGGTGTCCTGAACGACGGTGATCTTCGCACCGATGCCGAGCCGGCCGCCAAGCCTCCCCTGGATGTAGGGCGCGGCGGACAGGTGGTCGGCGTGCACGTGGGTCTCCAGCAGCCACTCGACGCGCAGACCGTGCCTTTCGACGTAGGCGATGATCCCGTCGGCGTGGTGATAGGCGATGCGCCCGGCGGCATAGTCGATGTCCATCACCGAATCGACGATGGCGCAGGCGTCGGACGCCGGATCCTTGACGACGTAGCTGATGGTGTTGGTCGCGGGGTCGAAAAACGCGGCGACTTCCGGGCGGACGCTCATATCGACGGGGCAAGGCATGATCGTCTCCCTTTCTCGGCCCTGCGCGGCTCACCGGTGTCCGAAGTCCGGCCGCAACCGTCGGAGCCTGAACCCGGCGAGGCACCTCCCGAGAGCATGCGCCACCGTCGCACCGATCGCCGCAATGCCGACGCCCGACTATACCGGCGAGGAAGGTGGCCTGCCAGCGGCGATCGTCGCGCCGATGTCCAGGACAGCCGGGGCCATCCTGGGCAACATGGCAACGGTCCGCCCCGGCGCGAGAGCCGCCGGGGGGAGGTTATTCGGCGGCGGCCGCGGACAGGGAGGTCTTCGCGCCGATCTGCGGCGCGGTGCGGCCATGGGTCGCGTAGAGCGTCAGCCCGACGAAGGTGAGGCCGCCGACAAGGTTGCCGAGCACGGTCGGGATCTCGTTCCAGAGCAGATAGTCACGGATGGTGAAGGCGCCGCCCATCATCAGGCCCGAGGGGAACAGGAACATGTTCACCACCGAATGCTCGAAGCCCATGTAGAAGAACACCATGATCGGCATCCACATGCCGATGACCTTGCCGGACACGCTCGTCGACATCATCGCCGCGACGACGCCGGTCGAAACCATCCAGTTGCACATGACCCCGCGGACGAAGAGCGTCAGCATCCCGGCGGCGCCGTGGGCGGCATAGCCGACGGTGCGGCTCTCGCCGATGTGGCCGATCTTCTCGCCGACGGCGTTCGGCGCCTCCGAGAAGCCGTAGGTGAAGACGATGGCCATCATCACCGCGACCGTCAGCGCGCCGGCGAAGTTGCCGACGAAGACGAGGCCCCAGTTGCGCAGCACCTTCGACCAGGTCGCGCCCATCCGGCCATCAAGAACGGCGAGCGGCGCAAGGGTGAAGACGCCGGTCAAGAGGTCGAAGCCCATGAGGTACAGCATGCAGAAGCCGACCGGGAACAGCGCGGCCCCGACCAGCGGCTGGCCGGTCTGCACGGTGATGGTCACCGCGAAGGCGGCGGCGAGGGCGAGGATCGCCCCGGCCATGTAGGCGCGGATCAGCGTGTCGCGGGTCGACATGAAGATCTTCGCCTCTCCGGCGTCGACCATCTTGGTCACGAAATCCTTGGGGGCAACGTAGGACATTGCGAAAATCTCCTTTCTTTTCGGTTACTCCGCGGCGATGCGCGGCTGGTGGGTGGAAAGCAGGGTCTTCAGCTCCGGTCGGCAGGAGCCGCAGTTCGAGCCGGCCTTGAGGACGGCGCCGATGGTCTCGACGCTCGACACCTCGCCGCGGGCGATGGCGCCGACGATGGTGTTCACGCCGACGTCGAAACAGGCGCAGACGATGGCGCCGCGGTCTTCCTGCGCGGCGCCGGGTCGGCCGGCGAGGAGCAGCGGCGGCGCGTCGGTCTCGAACGCCGAGACGACGTGGGCGCGGGCGATCTCGACCGGATCGGGGGCGACGAACAGCGCCGCGACGACGCGGCCGTCCTCGATCAGCGCAACGCGGTACGTGCCGCGCGAGGCGTCCTCGACCGCGACCGCCTCGGCTCCGGGGGCGGCGAACAGCATCCGCGCGAAGGCTGTCCAGTCGTCGGGCCGCGCCGCGTCGGCCAGCTCCGTCCGCCAGCCGAAGCCGGTCGGCGCAACCGCCCAATAGCCGGTGGCGGGCGCGGGCTTCGCGCAGGACACGGCGAAGCCGAACCAGGCCGCCGCGTGGCGACGGACCTCGACGCGGCCCATCTTCGAGGCGGGCTGGCCGGAATAGGGGTCGGTGACCGCCGGGACGAGGGTATCGACGCGGGCCTCCGCCGCGAATTCGCCCGACCAGTGCATCGGCACGAAGACGTCGCCGGGCCGGACCCGGTCGGTCAGCAGGGCCCGGACGACGATGCGGCCGTGGGGGCTCGTCACCTCGACGAGGTCGGCGGGGCCGATGCCGCGGGCCGCGGCGTCCTCGGGATGGATTTCGGCGAAAGGCTCGGAGATATGCTGGCCAAGGCGGGCGGAGCGGCCGGTGCGGGTCATCGTGTGCCACTGGTCGCGGACACGGCCGGTGTTGAGGGTCAGCGGGAAGCGCGGCGCGCGCGGCTCCGGCGTCGCCTGGGCGACGGCGATCATCCGGCCCTTGCCGTCGGACGTGAAGAAGCCGCCGTCGGCGAAGAAGCGGGCGGGGCCGCCGACCGGCCACTGCGCCGGCGGCATCGCGTCATAGTCGGCGTCCGCGAGCGCGGCGATGTCGAAATCACGCCCCTCGGCCGTGGCAAGGGCGGAAAGGGCCGCGTACTCGCGAAAGATCTCCGCCGGCGACTCGTACGAGAACGCCCGGGGGGACCCGAGCCGGCGGCCGATCTCGGCGAGCGCCCACCAGTCGGGCTTCGCCTGACCCGGCGGCGGCAGGAATGGCCGCTGGCGGGAGATGCGGCGTTCCGAGTTTGTCACCGTACCGGATTTCTCGCCCCAGCCGAGCGCGGGGAGGAGGATGTGGGCGCTGCGGGCCGTGTCCGTGGTCGCGAACATGTCCGAGACGATGACGAGCGGCACATTCGCGAGGGCCTCCGCCACGGCGTCCGCCTCGGGCATCGAGACGACCGGGTTGGTGCCGAGGATCCAGAGGACGTCGATCTCGCCGCGGCCGCAGGCGGCGAAGAGGTCGATCGCCTTGAGGCCGGGCCGGTCGGGGAGCGCGGGGGCGTCCCAGAACTGCTTGACGAGGAAGCGGTGCGTCGGGTTCTCGAGGTCGAGGTGGGCGGCGAGCATGTTCGAGAGGCCGCCAACCTCGCGGCCGCCCATGGCGTTCGGCTGGCCGGTGACGCTGAACGGACCCATGCCCGGCCGCCCGATCCGGCCGGTGGCGAGGTGGCAGTTGATGATCGCGTTGACCTTGTCGGTGCCGGCGGCCGACTGGTTCACCCCCTGGCTGAAGACCGTGACGACCTTCCCGGTGCCGATCCAGAGGTCGAGGAAGGCGGCGAGATCCTCTGGCGGCAGCCCGCAGACCGCGGGATCCGCAGCCGCGGCGCTGGCGAGGGCGGCGTCATAGCCGGTGACGTGGGCGAGGTAGGCCGCATCGACGGCGCCGCGGCGGGCGATCTCGGCGAGGAGCGTGTTGAAAAGCGCGACGTCGGTGTCGGGGGCAAGACCGAGGTGGAGGTCGGCAAGGTCGGTCGTCGCGGTGCGGCGGGGATCGACGGTGACGACCTTCATCTCCGGGCGGGCGGCCTTCGCGGCGGCGAGGCGCTGGTAGAGGACCGGGTGGCACCAGGCGAGGTTGGAGCCGACGAGGACGACGAGGTCGGCCTCCTCCAGATCCTCGTAGGTGCCGGGCACGGTATCCGTGCCGAACGCGCGGCGGTGGCCGGCCACCGAGGAGGCCATGCAGAGGCGGGAATTGGTGTCGATGTTGGCGGCGCCGATGAAGCCCTTCATCAGCTTGTTGGCGACGTAATAGTCCTCGGTGAGGAGCTGGCCCGAACCGTAGATCGCGACACGCTCGGGACTTGCCACTCGGATGCCGGCGGCGATGAGGTCGAGCGCCTCCTCCCAGGTCGCGTCGTTGCCGTGAACGCGCGGAGCGAGGAGGCGGCCCTCCAGCGAGACGGTCTGGCCGAGGGCGGAACCCTTGGAGCAGAGGCGGCCGAAGTTCGCCGGGTGCCCGGGATCGCCCGCGACGGCGACGCCCCCCTGCCCGTCCGGGGTGGCCAGCACGCCGCAGCCGACGCCGCAATAGGGACAGGTGGTGCGGACCGCCGCGCTCATGGGCGCAGCGCGGCGTCGGAGAGCAGGATGCGGCCGGCCTCGACGCGGACCTCGTGGGTGCGGACCTGACCCTCCTCGGGGTTCGCCGCCTCGCCAGTTTCGAGGCTGATGACGAGGCTGTGCAGCGGGCAGGTGACCTTGTGGCCGTGCACGATCCCGTTCGAGAGCGGGCCGCCCTTGTGCGGGCAGCGGTCATCGAGGGCGAAGACGGTGTCGTCGAAGGCCCTGAAGACGGCGATGCAGCCGCGCGGGGTCTTCACGACGCGGCCCCCGCGGGCCGGAATGTCGGTCAGGGCGCCGATGTCGAGCCAGGTCGGGGTGGTCGCGTTCATGTCCAAGCCTCCGGAAACGCGGCCGTCGGCCGCGGGCCGCCCATGCGGCCATCA
>JBGALW010000257.1:0-5617 GCA_044223585.1 Amaricoccus sp. | reverse complement strand
CGCCGCCCGCGCCGATCCTGATGGTCGGCCTGCAGGGCTCGGGCAAGACCACCACGACCGCAAAGCTCGCCAAGCGCCTGAAGGAGCGCGAGAACAAGCGCGTCCTCCTCGCCTCGCTCGACACCCGGCGACCGGCGGCGATGGAGCAGCTTGCCATCCTCGGGATGCAGGTCGGCGTCGACACCCTGCCGATTGTCCCGGGCCAGGACGCGGTTGCCATCGCGAAGCGCGCGCGCCAGCAGGCGATGCTCGGCGGCTACGACGTGGTGATGCTCGACACTGCCGGGCGCCTCCACATCGACGACGAACTGATGACGGAAGTCGCCGCCGTCCGCGACGCCACCAGTCCGCACGAGACGTTGCTCGTCGTCGACGGCCTGACCGGGCAGGACGCGGTCAACGTCGCCGAACAGTTCAACGACCGCGTTGGCGTTTCCGGCGTGATCCTCACCCGGATGGACGGCGACGGGCGCGGCGGCGCCGCGCTGTCGATGCGCGCCGTCACCGGCAAGCCGATCCGTTTCGTCGGCCTCGGCGAGAAACTCGACGCGCTGGAGGAGTTCCACCCCGAGCGGGTCGCCGGCCGCATCCTCGGCATGGGCGACATCGTCGCCCTCGTCGAGAAGGCGCAGGAGACGCTGGAGGCCGAAGCCGCCGAGCGGATGATGAAGCGGTTCCAGAAGGGTCAGTTCAACATGAACGACCTGCGGGGACAGCTTGAGCAGATGCAGAAGATGGGCGGCATGCAGGGCGTCATGGGAATGCTGCCCGGCATGTCGAAGATGCAGAAGCAGATGGACGACGCCGGCCTCGACGACCGGATGCTGCGCCGGCAGATCGCGCTCATCGACTCGATGACCAAGAGAGAGCGCCGCAACCCCGACATCCTGCAGGCGAGCCGCAAGAAGCGCATCGCCGCCGGCGCCGGGCTGGAGGTGTCGGAGCTGAACAAGCTTCTGAAGATGCACCGCCAGATGGCGGATGTGATGAAGAAAATGGGCGGCATGGGCAAGAAGGGCCTGCTGCGCGGCGGCCTTGGCGCCCTGCTTGGCAAGGGCGGCGGCGGGATGCCGCCCGGCATGCCGCCGATGCCGGGCGGTGGGCTGCCCGGCGGCGGTCTGCCCGGCGCACCGGGCGGCCTGCCGCCCGGCATGACGCTTCCCCCCGGCCTCAGCGGGCTCGGGCGCAAGAAATGACCGCGATCCCGACACTTCGCACCGAGCGGCTCGTCCTGCGGGCGCCGCGCGCCGAGGACTTCGAGCCCTATGCCCGGTTCTATGCCTCCGAGCGCTCGGTCTGGGAGGATGGTCCGCTGCCGCGCGACCAGGCCTGGGCCGAATTCGCCGCCGCGGCCGGCTGCTGGACACTGCGCGGTTTCGGCTCGCTGTCGCTGACCGATCGCGGTACCGGGCGCTATCTGGGCGAGGTCGGCATCTACCAGCCCGCGCACTACCCGGAGCCGGAACTCGGCTGGATCCTCGTCGCCGAGGCCGAGGGGCGCGGGCTCGCCGAGGAGGCCGCGCGGGCGCTGCGGTCCTGGGCCTACCTCGAGCGCGGGCTCGGCCCGCTCGTCAGCTACATCGACCGCGGCAACCGCCGCTCGATCCGCCTCGCAGAACGGCTCGGGGCGGTGGTCGAGCCCGGCGCGCTCAGCTCCGATCCCTGCGCCCACGTCTGGCGCCACCCCGGCGTGGAGGTCCCCGCATGATGCGCTCCGACGACATCCGGCGCGCCGCCGACCTGCTGCGCGGCCATCGCGAGTCGATCGACCGGCTGGACGCGATCCTCGTCTTCACGCTGGCCGAGCGGTTCAAGCACACCCAGTCCGTGGGCGTCCTCAAGGCGCAGCACGGCCTTCCCCCGTCCGATCCGGCGCGCGAGAGCGTGCAGATCGCCCGGCTCGAGCGGCTGGCGGAGGAGGCGGACCTCGATCCCGCCTTTGCCCGCAAGTTCCTGAACTTCATCATTTCCGAAGTGATCCGCCACCACGAGCGGCATCTCGAGAACGGGCCGCTCCCCGAGGGCGCCCAAACCCAGACCAATACCCAGACCCAAGGAGACTGAAAGATGGCCATGAAGATCCGGCTCGCCCGCGGCGGGTCCAAGAAGCGTCCGCACTATTCGATCGTCGCCGCCGACTCGCGCTCGCCGCGGGACGGCCGCTTCATCGAGAAGCTCGGCACCTATGACCCGCTGCTCGCCAAGGACAACGAGAACCGGGTGAAGATCGACCTGGAGCGCACGCAGTACTGGCTCTCCCAGGGGGCGCAGGCGACCGACCGGGTCGCGCGTTTCCTCGAGGCCGCCGGCGTTTCGGAGAAGAAGGTCCGCTCGAACCCGAAGCAGGGCGAGCCGGGGAAGGCCGCCGTCGCCCGTGCCAAGGAGCGCGCCGACAAGGCTGCCGCCGCCGCCGAGGCCGCCGCGGAGTAACCGCGGCGATGGCTGACGCCTGGGTCGGGGTGGCCGTCGCGGCGCACGTCGCCCGCGGTGTGCGGGAGGGCTTTGCCGCCTTCTCGCACGGCTCGCGCGCGGCCGCCGCCCGGCTGGCCGAGGGCGACCGCGTTACCTACTACGCCCCGCGACAGGACGTCGACGGTCCCGCCTGCCAGGCCTTCGTCGCGCTCGGCACCGTTGAGGACGCCGCGCCGTCGGAGCGCGATCTCGGCACCTTCCGCCCCTGGGTGCGCCGCGTCGCCTGGGAGCCGGTGACACCCGCCCCGATCCGCCCGTTGCTCGAGGCGCTCAGCTTCGTGACCGACAAGCGGTCCTGGGGCATGGTGTTCCGCCGGGGCCTCTTCCGGGTGTCGCCCGCCGATTTCGCCGTCATCGAGGTGGCGCTCCGGAGCGGAACCCGCGACGCGGGGCTCGCCGATGGCTGATCCCTCCGGACTCACCTGCGTCGGCGCCATCGCCGGCGGCTTCGGCGTGCAGGGCGAGGTGCGGCTGAAGTCCTTCTGCGCCGAGCCCGAGGCGATCGCCGACTACGCGCCGCTGGTGACCGAGGACGGCCGCAGTTTCGGTGTGCGTCTGACCCATCCGATCCCCGGCGCCTTCGCCGCCCGCCTGACCGGCGTCGCCACGCGCGAGCAGGCCGAGGCGCTGAAGGGCACGCGGCTCTATGCCCCGCGCGACCGCCTGCCGCCGCTGGAGGAGGACGAGTTCTACCACGCCGACCTGATCGGCCTCGCGGTATTCGATGCCGGCGGCGTGCGGATCGGCACCGTTCGCGCGGTGCTCGACCATGGTGCCGGCGACATCCTGGAGATCGTGCGCCCCGGCGGCCGCGACCTTCTGCTGCCGTTCACGCGCGCCGCGGTTCCGACCATCGACGTCGCGGCCCGGCGGCTCGTCGCCGACCTGCCGGACGGCCTCGACGACGGCAGCGCCTGACGCGCCGCCGCCGCATCCGGCCGTCCGCTTCAGGCCGCCGACGCCCTTGCCGACTCCCGGTAGCCCTCGAGCGCCTTCGCGTGGGCCATCTCCGCCTCTCGCCTTTGGGTCGCGGCTTTCTCCAGCGTGTGGACGATCGAGGCGGCCTGCAGATCATCCTGCAGGCGCAGCGCTTCGCGCCCGCTCCGCGTCTCGCCGTCGGTAAACTCTCGCCCGGCGTGCCCGAGGCCGCCGAGTCTTCCGTCGCAGTCGAACGGCCGGCGGACACGCCGCCGTTGGCGACCGACCTCGACGAAGCTGCCCCCTGCTCCGCCCGCGGCCTGATGCACCATCGCCCGAGGCCGCCGGCGCGTCAGCCGTCGTTCCCGAAGCGGAAAAGTCCGCGATTGTCGCCGGAGTACTCGACGGGGTGGCGGCCGGGCACTCGAGCTGCGTCGCCGCTGGCCGCAGCTCGTCGTCGTTCCGCCGGTCGGGGAACTTTTCGGCTCCCCGTGTTCTGCGCGTTGAGCAGCGTCGACAGGAGCGGAGCTGCCCAAGCTTGACAAAGATAGTCCCATTATTCCTCTACCCCAACTGCATGCCTTATATTGCATCGCATGCCGGCAGCGGACGGTTCTGACCCGAGGCCGTTCACTGCAATGGGCAGAGGGATTGGCAGGATGACCGCGCAACAGATTGATCGTGATAGAATATCCGCCCCTGCGTGCGCGGCGGGCCAGCGCGCTGCGTTAACGCTGGGAGGCGTCGGGATCGGTAAAACCCCGTACCCGCGGGGCTGAGCGGGGCCGGCGCGGCAGTCGAAACCCGTGGCCCTCGCCGGAACTGCCGCATGACCGCCCCCTGGTCGGCGCGTCCTTGACCCTTTCCCGTAGATGTTCCCGGGTCCACTGGGACAGTCGCTGACGGGACGCGCGCCGGGAGGCGGGGCTGTGGCGGCTGGAGGTGCGCGACATCCGCGCTGTCGCCACCGACCGGCACCGACCGTCGACGACACCCTGCTGGCGGCGGCGCCGGCATGGTGATGCGCGCCGACATCGCGGCCGCGGCGGTCGATGCCGCCGGCGGCGACGGCCGGTGCTCTATCTTCTCGCCGCGCGGCCGGTGCGCTTCGACCAGGCCCGGGCGCGGGCGCTGGCCGCCGGGCCGGGCGTGACGCTGCTCTGCGGCCGCTTCGAGGGCGTGGACGAGCGGGTCCTGCAGACGCGCGGCATCGAGGAGGTGAGCCTCGGCGATTTCTGTCATGAGGGGGAGAGATCGCCGCCATGGCCTTGATTGACGCCACGGTTCGGCTTATAGGCGGCGTTCTCGGAAACGCCGAGTCGGCCGACGAGGAGTCATTCTCTTCCGGCCTCCTGGAGTTTCCGCAGTATACGCGCCCGACCGAATGGGAAGGTCTGCGGATCCCCGAGGTTCTCCTCTCGGGGCACCACGGACGGATCGCCGCATGGCGACGCTCCCAGGCGGAGAGGCTGACCAAGGAACGTCGTCCCGACCTCTGGCGGGCCTACCTCGTGAGCACGGGGAAAGCGGACCCGGACGGAGAAGCAGAGCTCTCGGACGCACACACCTCCGCCGGACAAGGCGGGACAGAGAAGGACGACGCGCGATGAACCTGATCGCACAGCTCGAGGCCGAGCAGATCGCGGCCCTCGGCAAGGACATTCCGGATTTCGCCGCCGGCGACACCGTCCGGGTCGGCTACAAGGTCACCGAGGGCACCCGCTCCCGCGTGCAGGCCTACGAGGGCGTGGTGATCGGCCGCAACGGCGGCGCGGGCATCGGCGCCAGCTTCACGGTGCGCAAGATCAGCTTCGGCGAGGGCGTGGAGCGCGTGTTCCCGCTGCATTCGCCGAACATCGAGTCGATCACCGTCGTCCGCCGCGGCAAGGTCCGCCGGGCGAAGCTGTATTACCTGCGCGAGCGGCGCGGCAAGTCGGCCCGCATCGTCGAGAAGACGAACTATCGCGAAAAGTCCGAGAACTGAGGAGAGCCGCCGTGAAGCAGGGCATCCACCCCGACTACCATTTCATCGACGTGAAGCTGACCGACGGCACCACCTACCGGACCCGGTCGACCTACGGCAAGGAAGGCGACACGCTGTCGCTGGAGATCGACCCCTCGGCGCACCCCGCCTGGACCGGCGGCTCCGCCAAGCTGATGGACACCGGCGGCCGCGTGTCCAAGTTCAAGAAGAAGTACGATGGCCTCGGTTTCTGAACGAGAAATC
>JBGALW010000256.1:0-4449 GCA_044223585.1 Amaricoccus sp. | reverse complement strand
TCTGAAGCTCGAGAGCATGGGCCTGATCGGCGCCGCATGAGGCCGGCCGGGGTCTGACCGACCCGGCCTGCGACAGGGTTTCCGACAGGGTTTCCGACGGGGCCGCGCGACAGAACCGTCGCCTTCAGGCCGTGAGAAGTCAGGGTAGGGACGTCAGGGGCGGCGTGCGGAACTGGCAGGCGCAGACGCGTCCCGCAAGGCTGGCGATCCCGCCACGTCAACGATGCTCAGAGTCGGTATCTGCTGGCAGATGCAACATTCTCCCCGGCTTCTGGACCACGCCTGCACGGTCAGCCACCGCGCCACCCGGCGCGTCCGCACCGCTGATCATTGGGGAAAGGTCAATCGCCCATTAACGATGACGCGGCCGGGAACTCTGTAGTCCCCGCGCCAGCCCGAAGCCGGCAAGCAGGCCCGTCCCGTTCAGGATCAGGTCGTCGACGTCAAAATGGCGGTAGGCGCAGGGATAGAAGCCGTAAAGCCCGCTCAGTTGCGACAATTCGATAAAGCCGCTGACCGCGAGGCCGAAGGCCAGTGCAGCGGCCAAATTCCGAGTCCGGGCAGCAAGGCCCGCGCCGATGAGGCCGAAAACCGCCAAATTGGCGACCGGCGCGACGATCGAGAAGCTTCCGAGCCAGACCGACAGCGGCGCCTCGCGGCGCCAGAGCGTGGCATAGCCGTCGAGGGAATGGAACGGCCGCAGCAGCGGTGCCTTGCAGACGACCTCGGAGGGCGCCGGAAACGGCGAGAGGCCAAGGAGAATGACGAAGGCAGTCCCGATGAGCAGCGTCACGTGGGCCCGGGCTTCTGTCCAATCCTGCCGCCGACCGGACAGCCGGCCGAAGCCGAGGACGAGGGCGGCGACGAGGGCGGTGACGACGAGCGCACCGGCCGCCGCACCGGCCAGGTAGGACAGAATCCCGGAAACGGTCATCCACACACCCTCTCGACACCGGCACCCGCCGGTCTAGGCATCGCCCCGCACCGTTGCAAGCCGCCGCGCTCGGCCCGGGAGAATGCCCGGATTTTGTACAGCCGGCTGCCGTGACACTTGGCGCGCTTGGAACGGCGTCCGCCTGCAGGCTAGAAGCAGAAGTGTGCGGGCTGTGGCCCGTGTGCAAGTGCGCGCGGATGAGGGCCGGTTCACCGCCCGTTCCTCGGAGCGGGTCCTGTTAAGGCTTATCCCCGGCCACGGCCGGCCCATGTCAAGAGTGCGCGATGATCGCGAAAATCCGCAATTTCCTGTTCCGCAAGGGTGTCGTCAGATTCATGCTTTGGTGGTATCGTACCATCTACGGCATGGAAATCGGCGACCATACCCGGCTTTCGCTGGGCGTCCGCTTGGACCGGACCAATCCAAAGGGCATCCATATCGGCGAATACACCGCGCTGACCAAGGGCGTGGCAGTGATCAGCCACGACTTCACCATGCGCGAATGGCGCGCGACCCGGATCGGCTCGAACTGCTTCCTCGGCTTCAATGTGATCGTGCTGCCCGGCGTGACGATCGGCGACCATTGCATCATCTCGCCGAACTCGGTGGTGGTGAAGGACGTGCCGGCGAACTGCGTCGCCATGGGCAATCCCGCCCGGGTGGTCGAGCAGAACATCGTCACCGGCCCTTGGGGGATCCGGCTCGACAAGGGAAACGACTCGCCTATCGAGTATTGATGATCGGCCGGGTCCGTGACTTGATGCGCGGGCAGGCCGCTCCGCACCGGGACGTCCCGCGCTTCCGACTGTAAAGAGTAGCATCGAAAGGATATCCCTCTTGGCCAATAGCCTCGAATCCGAAATCCGTCGCGTCTTCGCCCAGGTCTGGAAGACCGAAAACGGCACCGAGGCGCCCGAACTCGCGCCCGACACCGTGCTGCTGGACTCCGGCCTCGATTCTCTAGGTTTCGCGATCTTCGTGAGCCAGCTCGAGGAGGAACTGGGCTTCGACCCCTTCACCCTCGCCGAAGACGCCTATTACCCGCAGACCTTCGTGGAATTCGTCGGCTTCTACGAGAAGTACCGCCCGAAGGCGGCCTGAGGCGGCCATGATCGAAGCTCTTGCCGCCCGGGTCTGCTCCGGCCGCCCGGCCGCCCGCCTGCTGGCCGTGGCGAGCGACGGGCAGCTCGACGTGGGCCGGGCGAAGGCCTTGGCTGCGGCCGCGGACATCGCCCGGGACGCCACCGTGCTGGTCTCGGTCGGCGCGACTCTGCCGCTGATCGAAACCCTTCTCGCCCTTGACGGCCATGTCGCCGGCCTGCTGCTGGTCTCGGCCTCGGCCGGGCCCGAGGTGGTGGCGGCGCTGGCCGAGGCGGTGCGCGCCGAGGTCGTGGTCAGCGACCGCGACGACCTGCCGGGCGCCCGGACGCCGGCCGAGGCGCTGGGGCTGCTCCGGGAGGACGGCCCCCCGCCCCGCGAGACCGTCTGGATGATGACCACCTCGGGCACCACCGGGATTCCGAAGATCGTGCCCCATACGCTTGACAGCCTCGCCCGCACGGTGCGCCGGGATCCCTCCATGGCGGCCCCGGTCTGGGGGCTGGTCTACGAGATGACCCGCTTCGCCGGGCTGCAGGTGGCGCTGCAGGCGCTGATCGGCGGCGGCACGCTGGCGGTCGCGCCGCGCTATGCGCCGATGGCCGAGCAGATCGCGTTCCTGGCCGCGGCCGGGGTCAGCCACTTGTCGGCGACGCCGACCCTGTGGCGGCGGCTGCTGATGGCGCCGGGGGTCGAGCGGCTGGCGCTGCGACAGGCCACCATGGGCGGCGAGATCGCCGACCAGGCGGTGCTCGACGCGGTGGCGGCGCGCTTTCCCGCGGCACGGCTCACCCATATCTACGCCTCGACCGAGGCTGGCGTCGGCTTTGCAGTCAATGACCGCAAGGCGGGCTTTCCGCTGAGCTTCACTGCCGAGGCGCCCGGCGGCGTCGGGGTCAGGGTCGCCGGCGGCACGCTCTGGGTGAGGTCTCCTGGCAACCGGGTGGCGCGCTATCTGGGCGGACAGGTGCTGGAAACCGACGCCGAGGGCTATGTGAACACCGGCGACCGGCTCGATGTCGTGGACGGGCGCGCCTTCTTCCTCGGCCGCGAGAGCGGCATGGTGAATGTCGGCGGCGTCAAGGTCTATCCCGAGCGGGTCGAGCGGGTGATCGCTGCGGTGGAAGGGGTAGGCTTGGCCGCAGTCGCGGCGAAGAAGAACCCGATCACCGGAGCGCTGCTGATCGCCACCGTGGTTCCCGCCGATCCGGGCGCCGATGTCGAGGCCCTGCGCGAGCGCATCCTGACCGCCTGCCGCGGCACGCTGGAACGCGAGGCAGTGCCGGCACGGATCGCCTTCGCCGACAGTCTCGAGATCAACGCCGCCGGCAAGATCATCCGGCGCTGAGGCGCCCCCTCCCCGTCTGACAGACGCGTATCCGAGAGACGAGTTTCCGCCATGATTTCCCCCCTGCGCAATGTCATCGTAACCGGCAATTCCCGCGGCCTCGGCCTTGCCATCTCGCGCCGGGTGGCCGCCGATCCCCGCTTCCGGCTGATCGGTCTCAGCCGGTCGCTGACCCCGGAATACCAGGCGCTGATCGACGCCGCCCCGGACAGGGTGCACCACATCCCCTTCGACGCCGCCGATCTGGACGCCATCCCCGGGCTCGTGCGCCGGATCACCAGCGAATTCGGGCCGGTCTGGGGGCTGGTCAACAATGCCGCGATCGGCATGGACGGGGTGCTGGCCACGATCCACGCCACCGACATCGCCAGGGCGCTGAAGGTCAACCTGGAAAGCCCGATCGTGCTCACCAAGTACGCCTCGCGCTCGATGCTGACTGCCCATGAGGGGCGGGTGATCAACATCTCGTCGATCATCGCCTCGACCGGCTTCCACGCGCTGTCGGTCTATGCCGCCACCAAGGCCGGGCTCGAGGGTTTCACCCGCTCGCTGTCGCGCGAACTGGGCAAGCGCGGCATCACGGTGAACTGCGTCGCCCCGGGCTACATGGAGACCGAGATGACTTCGGGCATCGACGAGCACAACCTCGCCATGATCCGGCGCCGGGCACCGCTCGGCCTGCCTACAACTGACCAGGCGGCGGGCGCGGTGATGTATCTTCTGGGCGAGGATGCAGGTCGCACCTCGGGCCATGTCATCACCGTCGACGGCGGGTCGACCGCCTGAGCCCACCTTCCGGCGGGCTCCAGCCTTGTCCCGCGGTCCCGCTCCGGGCCGGCTGCGTATTCCAGCAACATCCGACCGATTGGTGGTGGCGGTCTGAGACAGAGATCTTCATCGTTGGTCGCCTCGCCCGCGGTCAAGGCGACGGCGGCGCGGAGCAACATCGACGACATCCCCCGGTCGCAGGAGCGCGGCCCCGACTTTGCGCCTATGAGTGGCGCTGAGCCGAGTGCCGCCCGGCAGCCGGCTTCCGGGCTGCGCGAGCGCCCGAGGCATGGGCCAGCGC
>JBGALW010000022.1:0-33478 GCA_044223585.1 Amaricoccus sp. | reverse complement strand
CCGTTCCTGCTGTTCGCGCTGCTGTTCCTGATCCTGCCGACGATGCACGTCGTCGTCGGCGCCTTCCGCAATCCGGCGGGCGAGTTCACGCTCGCCAATGTCGCTGGACTGTTCACCCCGGCGATCCTGTCCTCCTTCTGGATTTCGATCCGGGTCAGCTTTGCCTCGGCCTTCCTCGGCTGCGTCATCGGCTTTGCCGTCGCCTGGGCGGTGACGCTCGGCAACCTGCCCGGCTGGCTGCGCGGGCCGACCATGACCTTTTCCGGCGTCGCCTCGCAGTTCGCAGGCGTGCCGCTGGCCTTCGCCTTTCTCGCGACGCTGGGCCGCCTCGGGCTCGTGACCGTGATGCTGCGCGAATGGTTCGGAGTGAACATCTATGCACTCGGCTTCAACCTTCTCAGCTTCTGGGGGCTGACGCTCACCTATCTCTTCTTCCAGATCCCGCTGATGATCCTCATCGTCGCGCCGGCGCTCGACGGGCTGAAGAAGGAGTGGCGCGAGGCGGCGGCAATCCTGGGTGCCTCGACCTGGCAGTACTGGCGGATGGTGGCGCTGCCGATCCTCTGGCCGACGCTGCTCGGGACGCTGGCGCTGCTGTTCGCCAACGCCTTCGGGGCGGTGGCGACCGCCTATGCGCTGACGGGCTCGTCGCTGTCGATCGTGCCGATCCTGCTGTTCGCGCAGATCCGCGGCGACGTGCTGCAGGACCCGCATCTCGGCTATGCGCTGGCCTTCGGAATGATCGTCGTCACCGGGATCGGCAATGCCCTCTACATCTGGATGCGGGGGAGGGCGGAGCGGTGGGTGAAGTGAGGATGGCGCTGGCGCTGGCGCCTGGCTGTCTTTCGGCGGGGGAGCAATCGCTGCACGATTTTGACGGGTGGCAAAATCGGGACGGACGTGCCCTGCGGGGGCACGGCCGTCTTCGACGGCCGAGCCGGGAACGCCCGTCCCGATTCAGCTCTTCCGCAGAAATCTCCACCCCTCCCGCCCTACGCGCTGGCGCTCCGGGCGGGCGCCCGCGCGACCTGCCACCGGCAGGTCGTCAAGGTGCGTGCGCGGAGAAATCCCGGCCGGAGGCGCGAGGCGGAAGCCGAAGGCCGGTATCCTCGCAGGCCCGCCCGTGACCAGCGGAAACCGCTTCTGGGCCTGGGCCGCGTTCACCGTCGGGCTGCTGTATTTCTTCCTGCCGCTGATCGGCACGCTGGAATTCTCGCTCCGGATGCGGCGCGGGGTCTACAGCCTCGACGCCTACCGCGCGGTGCTGGGCGACCCGCGGTTTCAGGCGACCTTCGGCTATTCGGTGCTGATGGCGCTTCTCACCATCCTGCTCGGCGTGCTGCTCGTCGTGCCGACCGCCTACTGGGTGCGCCTGAAGCTGCCGCGCTGGCGGCCGTTCGTGGAGTTCGTCACGCTGCTGCCGCTGGTGATCCCGGCGATCGTCATCGTCTTCGGCTATATCCGCCTCTACAACACCTCGTCCCTGCTGCCGCTGACCGGCTCGGCGACCGGGACCAACCTGCTGCTGCTATGCGGCTATGCGATGCTGGCGCTGCCCTACATGTACCGGGCGGTCGATACCGGCCTGCGCACCATCGACATCGCGACGCTGACCGAGGCGGCGCAGAGCCTCGGGGCCGGGTGGGTGACGATCATGGCGCGGGTGATCCTGCCGAACGTGCTGGTCGCGGTGCTGTCCGGCGCCTTCCTGACCTTCGCCATCGTGATCGGCGAGTTCACCATGGCGGCGCTGCTCAACCGGCCGGCCTTCGGGCCCTACATGCAGCTGCTTGGCGCCAATCGCGCCTACGAGCCGGCGGCGCTCGCCGTGATCGCCTTCGGCATCACCTGGGCCTGCATGGGTCTGATCCAGCTGGTCACGCGCACGCAGAAGCATACGCAGGTGAAGCGCTGATGGCATTCCTCGAGCTTTCCGGGCTGCAGAAGGTCTATGGCACGACGCAGGTGGTGCGCGACTTCAACCTCGCGGTCGAGCAGGGCGAGTTCATCTCCTTCCTCGGGCCGTCCGGCTGCGGCAAGACCACGACGCTGCGCATGGTCGCGGGGTTCGAGACGCCGACCGCCGGCAGCATCCGCATCGATGGCCGCGACGTCGTCAACCTGAGGCCGAACCAGCGCAACATCGGCATGGTGTTCCAGGCCTACGCCCTGTTCCCGAACATGACGGTGGCGCAGAACGTCGCCTTCGGCATGAAGGTGGCGGGGGCGCCGAAGGCCGAGATCGACGCGCGGGTGGCGGAGATGCTCGGCATCATCAAGCTGCCCGAGCATGGCGGCCGCTATCCCTTCCAGCTCTCCGGCGGCCAGCAGCAGCGGGTGGCGCTCGCCCGCGCGCTGGCGGTGCGGCCGAAGCTGCTGCTGCTCGACGAGCCCCTGTCGGCGCTCGACGCGAAGATCCGCGTCAGCCTGCGCGAGGAGATCCGGGCGATCCAGCAGCGGCTCGGAATCACCACGATCTACGTCACCCACGACCAGGAGGAAGCCCTGTCGATGTCCGACCGCATCGTGGTGATGAACGGCGGCATCGCGGAGCAGGTGGGTGAGCCGTTCGAGATCTACAACCGCCCGGCGACGCGCTTCGTCGCGACCTTCGTCGGCACGCTCAGCCTGCTCGGCGCGACGGTCGTCGACCCCGCCGCGGGAACGGTCGAGGTCGACGGCCAGCCGCTGGCGCTCGGCCGGCCGGTGGAAGCCGCCGCCGGCACCTCGGTGACGCTGGCGCTCCGGCCGGAGGCGGTATCGCTGGTGCCGCGGCCGGGCGGGGACGCGGTGCTGAACGGCACGGTCGAGGCGGTCAGCTTCCTCGGCTCGGTGGTGCGGGTCCGGGTGGCGCTTGGCGAGAACCGGCTGTCGTTCGACGTGTTCAACAGTCCTGCCGCGCGCCCGCCGCAGGTGGGCGAGACGGTAGCGGTGCACTTCGCGCCGGGGGACGCGTTCGTCACCGGTGCCTGATGCGCAGGCCGTCCGGACGCTTTGGCCGATGCGACTCCGGCGCAGATGTCCCCGCCGGTGCGTCAGCACCGGCAGCGCATGCCTGCCCCTTGGCTGCGCGCGGATGCTCTATCGAGATGTCGGAAGGACCGGCGCAACCGCCGACGCGAGAGGCCGGGCGACGCGCTTGTCCGAAGCGATCAGACGGATTGCGCATGAACCGCTCAGCTCACCAAGAGCGCGTGCAGCCGCTCCACATCGGCGCGGCGGCAGAGGTCGGTGCCGGGGTGCATGACCGTGGCGCTGCCGGCGGCCATGCCGAACAGGAAGGCGTGCGCCACCGGGCGGCCTTCGGCCAGCGCCAGCGTCATCGCCCCGACGAAGCTGTCGCCCGCGCCGGTGGCGCTCATCACCGGCACCGGCGGCGGCGGGCGGAACAGGGTGGCCTCCCGGCTTGCCAGCACCGCGCCCTCGTGGCCCATGGTGACGGCGACGATCGCCGCGCGGCCGGTGTCGACGTAGGCGCGGGCCGCCTCGGCGACCGCATCGACGTCCTCCAGCGGCAGGCCGGTCAGCCTGCGGAACTCGCCGACGCTCGGTTTGACGAGCGCGAGCCCGCCGGCGTCGAGCGTGGCGGCGAGGGCGGGGCCGGAGCTGTCAAGCACCACCCGGGCGCCGCGGTCGGCCGCGCGGCGAACCAGCGTGACGAAGCAGTCGTCGGGCAGGCCGCGCGGGCTGCTGCCGCTCGCCACCAGCCAGTCGAAGTCGAGGCCGTCGATCGCGTCGAGGCAGGCGAGCCATTCGGCGGGGGTGATCGCGGGGCCCTCGGGAACGAAGCGGTATTCCTGCCCGGTGGAGGTCTCGAAGACCGACAGGCTGATCCGGGTGTGGCCGGCGATCGGGACCCGGCGCCCGGTCAGGCCACGCCCGGCGAGGAGCTCGTCGAACACCGCCCCCGTGGCACCGCCGGCGAGGTAGACCGGCAGCGCCGGGCCGCCGAGTTCGGTGATGACGCGGGCGACGTTGATTCCGCCGCCGCCGGGGTCGTAGCGGTCGCCGGTGGTGCGGATCTTGTGGGTCGGCTGCACCTTTTCCGTCTCGCTGGCGCCGTCGATGGCCGGGTTGAGCGTCAGGGTGACGATGGGCTTCAAACGGTCCTCCGTGTGCAACGCAGCAATCGTAGCATTGCGCCGGCGCGGCATCCACTGCCTCCGCCGGTTTGTCATGGCCGAGGGGAATGCTAACGAGGGCTGCGCCCGTCCCTTCGGAGGCCACCCTGCCTCCATTCCCCCGCCGAGGCTGAATGTCTGACTGGAACGACTTTCGCTATCTCGTCGCGCTGGCGGACGCCGGATCGACCGCCGGAGCGGCGCGGCGCCTCGGCGTGAGCCAGACGACGGTGGCGCGCCGGATCGACGCGCTGGAGCGCGCGCTCGGGGTACCCCTCTGCGATCGGACGGCGGGGGGGTATCGCCTGACCGCGCGTGGCGCGGAGGCCGCGGCGCTTGCGCGGGGGGTGGCTCGCGCGGCCGAGGCGGTGGAGGCTGCGGCCGGCGCCTGGCGGCGCGAGGTCGGCGGCGTTCTGCGTGTCACGACCACCGAACTGCTGGCGACGGACGTGCTGGCGCCGATGATCGCCGACCTGAGGGGGCGCTGGCCGGCGCTGTCGATCGAGCTTGTTGCCGACGACCGGCGACTCGACCTCGGCAGCGGCGAGGCTGATGTCGCCGTGCGCGTGGGCGCGCGGGGCGACGATCCGGATGCGGTGGTGCGCAGGATCGGTGACAGCCGCTGGGGGCTCTTCGCCGCGCGCCCCCTCGTCGCACGGCTGGGCCTTCCGGTGACGGCCGATCACCTGACCGCCTGGCCTGTCGTGGCGGGCGGCGGCAGCATGGCGGCCCTGCCGGCGCACCGCTGGCTGGAGGGTCTGGCTCCGGGCGCGGAGGTGGTCATGCGCTGCAACTCTGTCGCCAACCTCGCTGCGGCGGTCCGGTCAGGCATTGGCCTGGCGCCCCTGCCGTGCCTCCTCGCGAGCGCCGATTCCGGCCTTGTCCGCTGCCTGCCGGAACTCCACATGAGCGCCCCGATCTGGTTGACCTACCGGGCGTCCCTGCGCCATGCGCCGCAGTTGCGCGCCTTCGCCGATGCCCTCGCCGCAACGGTGCGGGGCCTTCGGGGACGCCTCCTCGGGGAAGCTCAGGCCGCCTTGCCGGCCGGTCCTGCCAGCATCCCGACCTGACGCGCCTGTGTTCCGCTGTCGCGGACACCCCAGCGGCGCCGGATCCTGCCGTCTTGCATCTCGAACCATTCGATCGCCGGCAGGTCGTAGGGAAGGCCGGTCGGCCGGTCGAATCCGAGGAAGGGGCCGGTCCAGCGGCCCGTCTCGCGGTAGCGCACCACCACCCGATCGGTGTCCTCCACGATGTCGAGAACCTCCAGCTGCATGTTGAGCCCCTCGTGGAGCTGGCGCCAGATCGGCATTGCGACGTCGATCGGCCCCGCACCCGCGACCCCGTGGATCTCTGCGTCGGCAGTGAACAGCGGCGGAAGGCTGTCGAAGTCGCCCGCGTTGAGGGCGGCAACATAGGCGAGCACGGTGCCGCGATTGCCGGGGACGGTGGTCATGAGCGTTCTCCTGTCAGGCCGCTGCGGTGCGGCCCGAACCGACTACATCGGCGGACCAGTTCCGGACCATCCACGATGCCGCAGGCCCGGGCTGCAGAATTGCAGGGGTGCCGGGCGCTCCCGCAGGCGCCGCTTCCGTGTTCACGGAAACGGGAACGTCCCGCCTGCGATTGCGGTGCAGAGTGCCGGAGGGGAGGGGCGCCGATGCTGCTGCGCGCACTCTTTTTTGCGCTGATGCTCGTCCCCATGGCGGGGGCCGGGCGGGCGGGTACGATCGCAGGGCAGGACGACGCGCGGTTTGCCGAGGCGCTCGAGCTGTGGCTCGCCGACGACGAGCAGACGGCACTTCCGGCTTTGGCGGCGCTGGCGGGCGAGGGAAATCGTGCCGCGCAGGTTCTCCTCTCGATCATCGACGGGACCGCGGTCTATCAGGGGCCGTGGCTGGTCCGGTTGCCGCGGGCCGACCGCATCCGGCTGATGCGTGCGCCCGGCGGCATGTCCGGGCGAAGCTGGATGCAGGTGGCGGCAGGGGACACGCCGCTTGCCGCCCTGTGGGTGGCCTGGCAGGATCCCGCCAGCACCCTGGAGCCGGCGCTGGCGCTTTCGGCGATGGGAGAGCAGGGCGCGGCGGAACTCGCCCTCGATGCGCTGGCGACGCGGCAGTTCCGCGACTTTTCGGCCGCCGACGGCGATCCGCGCTTTCCCGCCGACAGCCGCCACCTGATCTGGCAGGAGTGGATCCTGCGCGACGGCGAAGCCGGACGCAGCCGCGCCCTGGCGGAGGCATCCGGTCTCGCGCCGGGCGACACCCAGCTGAGGTGGCTCGGGACCGGCGCGGTGTCCCAGGCGGACCGAAGCGCATGGCTTGCGACCGCGCCACGCGCCGCGTCGATGCGCGCCGCCTGCGAAAACCTGTGTCCGGACAGCCTTGCGACATGCCTTCGCGGCGCCGACATCCTTGCCACCGATCTGACGGGCTACGAGAGCCCCGCCGTGATCGGCGGCCCGGCGGAGGCGCTGGTTTCGTCGGAGGCATGGGCACAAAGCGCCCGGGGGCGGCTGGCCCTGCTGCGCCATCCCGGCACCCGGCAGGAAGCGGCATACCTGCTGATGAGCGCGGTGACCGCTGCCGACCCGTGCCTCGGGCAGGCGCTCGCCGCGGAAACCGCGCGATTCTACCAGTAGCAAAGAAAACGCCCGGCGGTCGGCCGGGCGCCTTGAGATGGATTGTGGCCCGATCAGGCGAGCGTGCGCTCGACGGTCTCGGTCTCGAAGATTTCGATGACGTCGCCCTCGCGGATGTCGTCGTAGTTCTCGAAGGCCATGCCGCATTCCTGGCCGACCTGCACCTCGCGGACCTCATCCTTGAAACGCTTCAGCGTCTTCAGCTTGCCCTCGTGGATCACCACGTTGTCGCGCAGCAGGCGGACGCCGGCCGAGCGTCGGGCGACGCCCTCGGTGACGCGGCAGCCGGCGACCTTGCCGACGCCGGTGATCTTGAAGACCTGGAGGATCTCGGCGTAGCCGATGAACTTCTCCTTGATCTCCGGCGAGAGCAGGCCCGAGGCCGCCGCCTTCACGTCATCCACGAGGTTGTAGATGATCGAGTAGTAGCGGATCTCGACGCCCTTCTGGTTCGCCGACTCACGGGCCGGGGCGTTGGCGCGGACGTTGAAGCCGATGATCGGGGCGCCGGAAGCGTCGGCCAGCGTCACGTCCGACTCGGTGATCGCGCCGACGCCAGAATGCAGCACGCGGATGCGCACCTCGTCGGTCGAGATCTTTTCCAGCGCCTGCACGATGGCCTCGGCCGAGCCCTGGACGTCCGACTTCACGACGACCGGCAGCTCCTTGACGTCCTTGTCGGCCTTGGCCTTGGCGAGCAGCTGGTCGAGCGTCGCGCTGGCGCCGACCGCCGCACGCTTGTCGCGGGCGAGCCGCTCGCGATAGTCGGCGATCTCGCGCGCCTTGGCCTCGTCGTCGACGACGTTGAGCACGTCGCCCGCCTCGGGCGTGCCGTTGAGGCCCAGAACCTCGACCGGGACGGAGGGACCCGCCTCGTCGATGCGCTCGCCCTTGTCGTTGATGAGGGCGCGGACCCGGCCCCACTGTTCGCCGACCACGAAGATGTCGCCGCGGCGCAGCGTGCCTTTCTGCACCAGCACCGTCGCGACCGGGCCGCGGCCGACGTCGAGCTTGGCCTCGATCACCGCGCCCTCGGCCTGACGGTCGGGGTTGGCCCGGAGGTCGAGCAGTTCGGCCTGCAGCGCGATGTCCTCGAGCAGGGTGTCGAGGCCCTTGCGGGTCAGCGCCGAGACCTCGACGTCGAGCACCTCGCCGCCCATCTCCTCGACCACGATCTCGTGGTTCAGGAGCTGGGTGCGGACCCGGTTCGGGTCGGCGCCGTTCTTGTCGACCTTGTTGATCGCGACGATGATCGGCACGCCCGCCGCCTTGGCGTGGCTGATCGCCTCCACCGTCTGCGGCATGACGCTGTCGTCGGCGGCGACCACCAGCACGACGATGTCCGTCACCTGCGCGCCGCGGGCGCGCATCGAGGTGAAGGCGGCGTGGCCCGGCGTGTCGAGGAACGTCACCAGCGCGCCGTTCGGCGTGCGGACCTGATAGGCGCCGATATGCTGGGTGATGCCCCCCGCCTCGCCGGAGACGACGTTGGTCTTGCGGATCGCGTCGAGCAGCGAGGTCTTGCCGTGGTCGACGTGGCCCATGATCGTCACGACCGGCGGCCGCGGCGCGAGGTTCGCCTCGTCGTCCTCGGACGCGAGCGTGATGACGTCCTCGACGTCCGACTCGGAGACGCGCACGACCTTGTGGCCGAACTCCTCGACGATGAGGGCGGCGGTGTCGGGGTCGATCGTCTGGTTCTGGGTCGCCATGATGCCGTTCTGCATCAGCACCTTCACCACGGCGGCCACCCGCTCGGCCATGCGGTTCGCGAGCTCCTGCACGGTGATCGCGTCGGGAACGTGCACGTCGCGCACGATCTTCTCGCGCTCGCCCGAATGGCTGGTCATCCGGCGCTTGTCGCGCTCCTGCCGGCGCTTCATCGCGGCGAGCGAGCGCTGGCGGCCCTCCTCGTCGGTGGCGTTGGCGATCGTCAGCTTGCCGGAGCGGCGGCGGTCGTCGTCGGCCTTGCCGCGGCTGCGCTTCTCCTCGACGGCGGGCACCTTCTCGACGGTCTTCTTCAGGCCGCCGACGGTGCGGCCGGCCTCGGCGCGGGCAGCCTGGGCCTGCGCGGTCGCCGGGTCGATCACCTCGGCGGCGCGCGGCGCGGCCGGGGCGGGCTTCGCGGCCTTCTGCGCGGCGGCCGCCTGGCGGGCGGCGTCGGCGGCCTGCGCCTCCTCGGCAGCGGCGGCGGCGCGCTGCTCCTGGATCTCGCGTTCCTTCTCGGCGCGTTCCGCGGCTTCCTTCTCGGCGCGCAGCCGCGCGAGCTCGGCGGCACGGGCCTCCGCAGCCTCAAGTTCCTTCTGGCGCCGGTCGGCTTCCTGCGCCTTGGCGGCCTCGACGGCCTTCAGGCGCCGCTCGAACTCGGCCTCCGAGAGGTTGGGCGTGGTGCCGGGACGGCCCGCGGGAGTCGATCCGGACGGGGCGCCGGGCTTCGGGACGATGATCCGCTTGCGCTTGTGCTCGACCGTGACCGACTTGGTGCGCCCGTGGCTGAAGCTCTGGCGCACATGGCTCGTCTCGGTGCCGCCGCCGCGCAGCCCGAGCGTCTTGCCCTTTCCGGTCCCGTCCTTGGTATCCATCATTCCGTTCTAGCCTTTCCCGCGGAGGCCTTCCCCCGCCGATCCATCCCCGGCCACGTCCACGGACGCATGCTGGTTCGACGTAATTCTGATCCCTGACAGTCTCAGGCCCTCGATCCTGATCCGGTCGCCAAGACCACCCGCCAGCACGGCGGCATGTATCACACGATCGCGGGCGAATGCCAAACCCAATTCGTGTCCGAAAAGACACGAAACAAGGCGGTTTTCGCCCTCGATCCCGTCTCCCGGCGGCCGAAGCCGGCCGCGTTCGCGCTCCGACCCGTCCGCCGCCTGCAGAAGAACCGCCGCCTCGCCCGAGACGAGCGCGTCCTTCGTCTTCTCGAACCCGGCGACGGCCTGCCCGGCCTTGCGGGCGAGCGCCACCAGTACGACGAGTCGCGCCGCGAGTAGCGACTCGACCTGGTCCGCGAGGTCGGCCGGCGCCTTCAGCGGCCGCCGCGCCACCTTGGCGAAGGCGCCCTTTCCGGCCGCCTGCACCAGCGCCGCCCGGTCGGCGCTCACCCACATGCCGCGGCCCGGAAGGCGCCCGGCGATGTCGGGCACCACCTCGTCCCCGGGTCCGGCGACGAAGCGGATCAGCCCGGTCTTCGGCCCGCTTTCGCGCGTGACGATGCAGCGCCGTTCCGGCTCGTCACTGGTCTTGCCCCGTCCCCCGCGCGTCACTCTGGTCTCAGGCCTGATTCCCGGCCGCCTCCTCGCTGTCCTCGTCCGCCTCCGCGCCGTCCTCCTCGCCGGCGTCCGCCTCCTCGGCGGCCTCCAGCACCGAGGCGTCCACCCAGCCGAGCTGGACGCGGGCGTTCATCACGAGCGTCCGCGCCTCGTCGAGGCTCATGTCGAACTTCTCCAGCAGGCCGTTGTCCTTGACGCGCTTGCCGTCGACCGTGGTGTAGCCGCCGGCCAGCTCCCAGTCGGCGCAGGTCGCGAAGTCTTCCAGCGTCTTGATGCCGTCCTCGGCCAGCGCCTCGATCATCTGGGGAGTGAGGCCCTCGAATTCAAACAGGCTCTCCTCGACGCCGAGCTCGCGGGCATGTTCCAGCGCCTTGGCGTTGATCTCGTCGAGGCTCTCGCGGGCACGGGCCTGCAGTTCCTCGGCCGTGCCCTGGTCGAAGCCGTCGATCGAGGCGAGCTCGTCGACGTCGACGTAGGCGACTTCCTCCAGCGTCGCGTTTCCTCGGCGACCAGGAGCTGCGCCACCATCTCGTCGACGTTCATCGTCTCCATGAAGAGGTTGGTGCGCTCGGCGAATTCCGCCTGACGCCGCTCGCTCTCCTGGCTCTCGGTCATGATGTCGATGTCGAAGCCGGTCAGCTGGCTCGCCAGCCGCACGTTCTGGCCGCGCCGGCCGATGGCGAGCGACAGCTGCTCGTCGGGCACGACGACCTCGATCCGCTCGCTCTCGTCGTCGAACACGACCTTGGAGACCTCGGCCGGCTGCAGCGCGTTGACGAGGAAGGTCGCCGGATCCTGGTTCCACGGGATGATGTCGATCTTCTCGCCCTGCAGCTCGGCGACGACCGCCTGGACGCGGCTGCCCCGCATGCCGACGCAGGCGCCGACCGGGTCGATCGAGTTGTCGTAGGAGATGACGCCCATCTTCGCCCGGCTGCCGGGGTCGCGGGCCACCGCCTTGATCTCGATGACGCCGTCGTAGATCTCCGGCACTTCCATCTTGAAGAGCTCGGCGAGGAACTCGGGCGCGGTGCGCGAGAGGAAGATCTGCGGGCCGCGCGTCTCGTGACGGACTTCGCGGATCAGGGCGCGCACCCGGTCGCCGTTGCGGAACGCCTCGCGCTGGATCAGCTGGTCGCGGCGCAGGATCGCCTCGCCGCGGCCGACGTCGACGATGACGTTGCCGTATTCGGTGCGCTTGACGATGCCGTTGATGATCTCGCCCTGGCGGTCCTTGAATTCCTCGTACTGCCGCAGCCGCTCCGCCTCGCGGACCTGCTGCATGATGACCTGCTTCGCCGACTGGGCGGCGATGCGGCCGAAGTCCATCGGCGGCAGCGGGTCGATGATGTCGTCGCCGAGCTGGGCGTCCGGCTTGATCGCGCGGGCCTCGGCCACGGACAGGTCGGTGAAGAGGTTCTCCGGCTCCTCGACCACCTGACGGTGCCGGGTCAGCGCGAGGTCGCCGGTCTTTCGGTCGATCTTCGCGCGGATGTCGTACTCGGCGCCATAGCGTGAGCGGGCGGCCTTGCCGAGCGAGTCCTCCATCGCCTTGATGACGTGGTCCGGGTCGATCATCTTCTCGCGGGCGACCGCGTCGGCGATCTGCAGGAGCTCGAGCCGGTTGGCAGAGGTCACGCTCATTTCACTTCTTCCTCATCGGACGGTTCTGCTTCGTCTTCATGGTTGTGGTGTTCGTCGTCCTCGTCGGCGTCGTCGGCCGCCTCGATCTCGTCGAAGCCCTCGGGGACCTCGCCGGGGTCGAAGCCCTGCGCCCTGCGGCCCGCAAGGCTCTCGGCGATCAGCGCGTCGGTCAGCACCAGCTTGGCGTCCGCCAGCATGTCGTAGTCGAGGCCGATCGTGCCCTCGGGGATCTCGATCAGTACCTCGCCGTCCTCGACGCCCTGCAGGACGCCCTTGAAGCGGCGGCGGCCGTCGATCAGCTCCACGGTCTCCAGCTTTGCCTCGTAGCCGGCCCAGGTCTCGAAGTCCTTGAGCCGGGTGAGCGGCCGGTCGATGCCGGGGGAGGAAACCTCCAGAACGTATTCGCCGCTGATCGGATCCTCGACGTCGAGCACCGCCGACACCTGCCGGCTGATCTTGGCGCAGTCCTCGACCTCGATGCCGCCGTCGGGCCGCTCGGCCATGATCTGGAGGACCATGCGCTTGCCGCTCATCAGCCGCAGGCGCACCAGTTCGAAGCCGAGGCTCTCGATCGTCGGGGTGACGATCGCGGCGATACGGCGGTCGATGGCGGCTTTGGCGATCAGGTCAGCCAACGGGGGCTCCAGAAACGAGAAACGGGCCAGCGGCCCGTCCAAGGTTCCGGTGGAGGATCAGTTCATGGCCGATCCGCCGCTGTTGCCGGGGATATAGGCGGCCGTCGCAGGCAATGCAAGCCGGATTCTGCACCGCTGCGCCACGGAGCGGAACCGAGCGGGACTTGCGCTCGCGCCGCGGCTTCGCCAAACCTCGGCGCGGGGTGTCCTGGGGGTGGCGCGTGCGGACCGGCGCGGCGAACGATGGCTATCGGCCCGACATCGACGGGCTGCGGTGCGTGGCGATCACCACGGTCGTCCTGTCGCATGCCGGCCTGTCGCGTTTCGCCGGCGGCTACATCGGCGTCGACGTATTCTTCGTGATCTCCGGCTTCCTCATCACCCGGATCCTCTGGGCCGGCCTCGACGACTATCCCCGGTCGCTCCTCGGGTTCTACGAACGCCGGGCGCGGCGGATCCTCCCCGCCCTGATGGTGGCGGTGGTCGCGACCGTGCTGGTCGGCGCGTTCCTGCTCGACGCCCGCTCGTTCGAGCGGCTGGCGCGGTCGGCCCTCGCGACGACGTTCTTCGCCTCGAACCTGCGGTTCTGGAGCGCCAGCGGCGACTACTTCGCCGCGGACGTGCGGCTCGACCCGCTGCTCCACACCTGGTCGCTCGCCGTGGAGGAGCAGTTCTACATTGTGTTTCCGCTGGTCCTTGCCTTGGTGGCGCGGGCCGGGCGGCGGCGCCTCGTGCCGCTGATGGTCGCGATCTGCGCCGTCTCCTTCGCCATCTCCGTCCACGCCATCGCCACAGGACGCAGCCAGACCGCCTTCTACCTCCTGCAGAGCCGCGCCTGGGAACTCGGCCTCGGCGCCATCCTCGCCCTGACCCGCATCCCGGTCCCCTCGCGCCGCCTCGTCATCGAAGCCCTCGCCCTCGTCGCCGCGGCCGCGATCCTGCTGCCGGTCTTTCTCTACGACGAATCGACGCCGTTTCCCGGCCTCGCCGCGCTGCCGCCCTGCCTCGGCGCCGCCGTGCTGATCTGGCTGAACGGCGCGCGCGACAATCTGGTGCGGACCGGGCTGAGCCTGCGCCCCGTCGTCTTTGTCGGCCTGATTTCCTACTCTCTCTATGTCTGGCACTGGCCGATCATGGTCTACGGCCAGCTGCTGCACGGCCGGGCGTCGCTGCGGCTGGCGCTCGCGACCGTCGCGCTGTCGGTGGTCGTGGGAGCGGCGTCCTGGTGGTTCGTCGAGCGCCCTTTCCGGCGCCCGACCGGCCTTCTCAGAACCCGGAACGCGGTCTTCTCGGCGTCCGGCGCCGCCATCGCCGCCACCGCGGCCGTTGCGGCGACCGTGCTGCTCGCCGGCGGCTTCCCCGGCCGGCTGCCGGCGCGGGCCGCTCAGGCGATGGAAGCGGCCGAGGACGTCCATCCGCTCAGCCTGACCTGCCGGGACGTGGAGGCGATCGGCGCTTCCGCCTGCCGTATCGGCGCCCAGCCCGCCGGCCCGCGCGCCGACTTCCTCCTCTGGGGCGATTCCCATGCCGGCGCGGTCATCGGCGGGGTGGAACGTGCGGCCGAGCTCTCCGGCAGGAACGGCTTCGTGGCGACCAAGCTCGCCTGCGCGCCGCTGCTGCACGTCGAGCGGCTGGACCAAGGCCCCGACCTCCACTGCGCCGCCTTCAACGACGCGGTGATGGCTTTCCTCGGCGGGCGCGACGACATCCCGGTGGTGATCCTCTCGGCGCGCTGGGCGCTGTCGGCCGAGGGGACTCGCACCGACGAAGGCGGCAAGGACGCCCTGCTCGCGGACGTCGCGGGCAACCTGCCGTCGGGAACGCCCGACCGCAACTATGCGATCTTCCGGGCGGGCATGCGCGACACCGTCGACGCGATCCTCGCGACCGGCCGGCGGGTGGTGATCCTCGGCGGAGTTCCGGAGATCGGCTGGCCGGTGCCGGAGACCCTCGCGCGGAGCCTGATGACGGGCAAACCCATGCCCGCGGTGCCGACCGCTGCCGACGTCGAACGGCGCAACGCGCGGGCGGAAAGCCTCTTCGCGGAGCTGGCCCGGATGCCCGGCGTCACCTTCGTGCCGGTGACGGCACGGTTCTGCGATCCGGACTGCATCGTGACCGACCCGCAGCGGGTCCCGGTCTATTCCGATGACGATCACCTGAGTCGGAGCGGCGCGACCACCTATCTGGCGCCGCTGATCGCCGCTTCGGTCTGGGGGAAGGCGGGCGGGGATCAGGCGGCCGCCACCCGCTAGGTGCCTAGCCGGCGTAGGGCCGGACGATGTCCGCGGCGCCGAGGCGCTGGAACAGCACGACGCTGCCGATCGAATGGCGGGGGTCGTAGACGAAGCCGTGCCCGGCCATGGTCTCGAAGAGCCGCCGGACGCCGGAGAGCCCGGTGACGTGGTCGTGGGTCTCGATCCACAGCCGGTCGACGCCCGAGAGGTCGGCACCCTCGAACAGTCCCGCCTCCGCCCCCTCGATGTCGCAGACGATGAGGTCGATGGCTTCCTCGCGCAGCAGGCCGTCGAGCGACAGGGTCGGGACCTCCACGGTGGCGACGTAGGGATTGGGGCCGGCAGAGAGCGAGCCCATCCAGAAGTCGCGCCGGAGGTAGAAGGTTGCGGTCCCGCCGCCCGCGTTGGTCAGCACCGCGTTGAGCCGCCGGACCTTGCGCACGCCGTTGAGCGCGTGCAGGTCGGACATGTAGCCGATCAGGTGCGGGTTCGCCTCGACCGCCACCACGCGGCTGACCCGCGGCTGGCGCGACAGAAGGGTGGAGATGAAGCCGATGCCGGCGCCGATCTCCAGCACCCGGTCGCCGGGACGGACGATCGCCGGGATCTGCGCCGCCTCCTCCGTCTCGAAGCGGCCGGAGAGGATCGCCTCGCGGATTGCCGGGGTGATGACCGCCGGGTCGGTCGGGATGAGGACGCCGGCAAGCTCAAGCGGCGGCTCGGGGCGGAGGGCGGTCTGGGTCATGCTGCGGTCCCGGTAAGCGGAGCCGCGACCCTAGGGCCGGGGAGGTTGAGAAAGCGTGTCGGGTCAGAGCTTGCCCGCGAAGCAGGCGACCGCGTCGGCGACCGCCTCGGGCGTCGCGTCGGAGCGGAAGAAGTCGAGGAACCCCACGCCCGGCGCCATCAGGTAGGTGAAGGACGAATGATCCATCAGGTAGTTTTCCGGATCGTCGGTCGCCTTGCGGTAGTAGACCTTGTAGGCCTTGGCGACCGCGGCGATCTGGTCCGCGGTGCCGGTCAGGGCGACGATCTTCGGGTCGATCGAGCTCGCGAAGGCGCCGATCGCCTCCGGGGTGTCGCGGGCCGGGTCGATGGTGATGAAGACCTGGCCGGCGTCGATCCCTCGGCCGGCGAGCTCCTCCGCCGCCAGCGCGTTGCGTGACAGGTCGGTCGGGCAGACGTCCGGGCAGAAGCCGTAGCCGAAATAGACCAGGGTCGGGCGGGTGATCGCCTCGGCGTCGGTGACCGCCTGGCCGCCGGCGCCGGTCAGCGAGAAGGGCCCGCCGATGTCTGCGGTCCCGCCGGCGACCTGCGTGGTGCGGCAGTCGGCGAAAGGGTCGGCGGCCGGGGCGCGAAAGGCGAAATAGCCGCCGACCGCCAGGCCGACGACCACGGCAGTGGTGGCGAGGAGCGCGGCGGTACGGGTCAAGCGGCTTGCCTCCGGTGATGCCGGGCGGTTCTCGCACGGAGGGCAGGGGAGCTCAAGGCACGGGCCGGAAAAGCGCGGGCCGCGCCCGCCCGGAGCCGGTGCGGCATGGTTAAGGGATCCTTAAGGCTTGCCGCCTTTGATCGACCGCCGAGTGATCGGGATGCGTGCCATGGACCTGCCGACAATCGCCCTTGGCGAGTGGCTGCCCGGCGAGACGCCGCAGACGCTGATCGCGGCGCTGGTGAGCGCCGTGGTGACGCTGGTGCTGGTCGTCGCCTTCGCGCGGTGGCTGCCGCTGGCGCGCAGCGCGGCGCGGAGGGCCGAGCCGGAGGTGCCGGGCGCCTGCGACTATCTCATCAACGGCTCGAGCGTGAAGCCGCTGACCGAGCCGGCGCGGGCGCTGCTCGACGGGCTCGGCGGCAGCGGCGGCCGGCTGGCGGCGCTTACCGTCTATCTTTCCGGCGCGCGGCCGGGGCTGCAGGCCGAGCTGGAGGCGCTGGTGCTGTACGGCACGGCCTTCCGGCACCATTGCCCGCGCGGCGACGGCACGGCGATCGAGATCCTCGGCGAGCCGCGCGGTGGTGCGGCCTTTCTCTCGATCCGGCCGGCGAGCGAGGAGGCCCGCGCGCTCAAGGACACCGAGGCGGCGCTGGAGCGCAGCCAGCAGGAGCTCGGCTTCCTGCGCGACGTGCTCGACCGCGCGCCGGTGCTGGCCTGGAGCCAGGGGCCGGACGGACAGGTCGCCTGGGCGAATGCCACCTATCGCGACAGCTTCGACGCGCCGGCGGGCGACCTGCCGGACCACCGGATCGCCAACGCCTTCGGCCACGTTCTGGAGGAGGTGCCGCTGACCGCGCGCGGCGCCGACAGCCGGCGGCGGGTGTCCGTCTCGGCCCGTGGCAGCGCCGAGGCCCATTGGTACGAGGTGAGCCAGAGGGTCGGGCCGTCGGGCGAGACGCTGGGCTTCGCGCTGGCCGCCGACGATCTCGTCGCCGCGGAGGCGAGCCTGCGCCGCTTCGTCGAGACGCTGACGGAGACCTTCGCCCACCTGCCGATCGGCCTTGCCGTCTTCGACAAGAACCGGCGTCTCGGCCTTTTCAATCCAGCGCTGACCGACCTCGTGAAGATCGACGCGGTCTGGCTCGCCGGGCGCCCGTCGTTGCGGGACTTCCTCGAGCGGCTGCGCGAGACGCGGCAGATGCCGGAGCAGAAGGACTTCGCCAGCTGGCGCCGCAAGCTCGGCGAGCTGGAAGAAGGCGCGCGCTCGGGGACCTACGAGGAGAACTGGCAGCTGCCGTCGGGCAAGATCTTCCGCGTCACCGGCCGGCCGCATCCGCAGGGGGCGCTCGCCTTCCTGTTCGAGGACATTTCGACGGCCATCATCCTGGAGCGCAAGTACCGCTCGGAGCTGGAGCTGTCGCAGGCGACGCTCGACCGGATCGGCGAGGCCGTGGCGGTGTTCAACGCCTCGGGGATGCTGGTCTTTGTCAACTCCGCCTTCGAGACGCTGTGGGGGCTCGACCCGATGGCGCGGCTCGACGGACCGGGTGTGGCGGAGATGGCGGCGATCTGGTCGGAGCGCTGTGCCCCGAGCCCGGTCTGGGCGCGGCTGACCGAGTTCACCACCGCGGCCGAGGCGCGGACCAGCTGGAGCGAGACGGTCGAAACGCTGGACAGCCGCCAGCTGCACCTTCTGGTCGCGCCGTTGCCCGACGCGTCCGCACTCGTGGTGTTCCGCGATCTCACGGCCGAGCGCGCCGAAGCGCCAGGTGTCGCGCCTTTGCTACTGGCAGGCGCCGATGGCGAATTCGCGGACGCCTCGGGAGCCGAACTGGCCGGCCTCGCGCTGGAGCAGGTACGGCTGCCGCTGGAGGCGGCGATGCCGAAGCTGCTCGCGGCGATCCCGACCGCGCCGTCGCAGGAGGCGTTCCACACGCTGGGTGCCGCCGTGCAGGGGCTGCGCGACGGGCTGGCCCGGGCGGACGAACTCGCGGCGCTGGCCGCCGTGCCGGCGGGCCGCAAGGGACCGCTCGCCCAGCTCGGGGCCGTGCTGGCGTCGCGGCAGCTCGGCCTCGCCGTGGCGCCGGACCTCGTGGCAAGGGCCGAAAGCTGGCCCCCTTCGGCGCGCCGTGCCGCGCTGGCGCTCGGGCTCGCCGCCGCCGATCTGGCGCGGCCGGGTTCGGCGGTGTCGCTGTCCATGACCGCGGACGGGCTCGCCGTCGAGGTGCCTGCCGCCGGCCCGGCGCCCGTCGAGGGCATCGGCATCGCTCTCGCCCGGCGTCTCGTCGAGCAGGCCGGCGGCGCCCTGTCACTCGAGCGCTCCGGGGACCGGACCCGCCTGTCGGCGACGCTTCCCGCCGAGGCTTCGGTCGAAAGGGCCGCCGAGGCGCGAGGCGCCTGAGGGCAGGGGCAGCCCTGCGGCCGGGCGCCCTACAGCAGAATATCGTCGGTCGAAAGATCCCTCTCGGCCGTATCGAGCAGGACGATCTTGCCGATGTCTCCGATCTCAATCACCAGATCGCCCCTCATTGCCCGGATCGAGATGTCGTCCTCGAGGTCGAGGTGGTGGTGCCGGAGGTCGATCGCCTCACCGGCCTCGTAGCCGACGATCACGTCCCCGCCGATCTTCGCACCGTCGAGCGTTCCCCGCCGGAAATCGAAATGATCGTTGCCCGCGCCGCCGGCGAGTCGATCGCGACCAGCGCATCCAGCCAATACGTCGCTGCCCTTGCCGCCAACGAGCCTGTCATTGCCATCGTTGCCTACGAGGATATCGTCACCGGCCCTGCCGAAAAGCCTGTCGTCCTGTCCGCGTCCGAAAAGACGATCGCCATCGCCCGTTCCAATTCTCTTTGAGAAGAGGTTGATCCGGACGAAGGTCGTCGGATCGAAGGTGAGGCCCTCCACGTTGACGAAGACCCTGTTTCCCCTCACGTACACGTCCTCCGCATCGAGGCCGAGCGTTGTTCTCGATTCATCGATCCTGGCGCGGGCGAGCAGAGGTTCGGCCGCGGCGTCAAACGTGAATACGTATGTGTTCTGGTATCCGAAGGCGAACTGGGTATGCACAACGTTGTCGAAGTCGATCTCGATCGCCGCCGGCTTGATATCGATGGCGACGTCTACCAGACCGCGCGCAAAGCCCGGCGGCACTGGCGACGATGGATCGAACAGGCTCGAAACGTCCGGATACTCGACGCCGGGATCGTGAACCCTCACGACGTTGTCAAAGCTGGTTACGAAAAGCTCGCTGGTCTGCGTGGCCTGCGCCCACGTTTCCAGGCTGAGCCGAGTTCCCACAAGCATTCCGTAACTCCCCGTCCCCCGAAGAGGGTATTGGCCGCTTGAGGGTGCGTCAACAATCAGCCGGCTCGGACGCGCTCGTAGGCTCGGCCATGTCGGACGGGCGAGATGGTGCCCCGGAAAGGGGCGTCCTGATCTCGTACGTGGTGCATCTCACCGACACCCCCGTCTTGAACGGATGGATACCCCGCGAGCGAGCGTTCCGAGGAACGTCGGCGCACAACGTTGTTGTAGAACCCGTTGTTGTCATAGTCGCATTTCTTGATGTGCACCGGGCTCATCGACCGGTATTCGCGGCGCACCTGATCATAGGGCACGCCGGAATCCTGCGCCGCGGTTGCGAGCGGCAGCGCCAGAAGGCCGCCGATCAGTCCTGCCACCAGAAATCGTCTCATCGTTCTTCTCCCCAAAGTGTCGCCAGCGTCAGCACCACGTCGACGGCGGCGGCCATGTCCTGTGCGCTGATCCATTCCAGCGGTCCGTGAATCTGCTGCATGCCGGTGAAGATGTTGGGCGTCGGAACCCCCATCTCGGTCAGCCGCGAGCCGTCGGTGCCGCCGCGGATCGGTGTGGAGACCGGCTCGATCCCCACCGCCCGGCAGGCCGCCTCGGCCAGCCGCACCGGGCGCATGTCCTCTTCCAGCCAGTAGCGCATGTTGCGGTACTGCGGCGTGATCGTCACCGTGACCGTTGCCCGCGGCTCGGTTGCCGCCACCGCGTCCGCCACCTGCCGGACCAGCGCGCCGTGCGCGGCGAGGCCGTCGCGCTCGAAGTCGCGCAGGATCAGGTGGATCTCCGCCGCCGCCGCGCCGCCGGTCATCTGGTAGACGTGGATGAACCCCTCGCGGCCCTCGGTCGTCTCCGGCGTCCGCGTCACCTGCGGCAGCGTATCGATGATCTTTGCCGCGAGATGCAGCGCGTTGACGAGCTGGCCCTTCGCAAGGCCGGGATGGACCGACACGCCCTCGATCCGCACCACCGCCTTGTCGGCCGAGAAGCTCTCGTAGACGATCTCGCCGCGCTCGCCGCCGTCGAGCGTGTAGGCGAGCGCCGCGCCGAGATCGCGCGGCAGGTCCGCATGCACCCCACGGCCGATCTCCTCGTCCGGCGTGAAGGCGAGGCGGATCGGCCCGTGCGCGATCTCCGGATGCTCAAGCAGGTGCCGCGCCGCGGTCATCAGGATCGCCACCCCGGCCTTGTCGTCCGCGCCGAGCAGCGTCGCGCCGCTCGCCGTCACGATGTCGTCGCCGACGCGGGTGCCGAGATAGGGCGAGACGGCCGGCGACAGGACGAGATCCGGCGCGTCGGGGAAGCGAATCTCGCCGCCGTCGTAGCTCCGGTGGAGACGCGGTTTCACCCCGCTCGCCGCGAACTGCGGCGCGGTGTCGACATGGGCGAGAAAGCCCACCATCGGCCCGCCGCCCCCGGTTGCCGGAAGCGTGGCGAGAAGCGCGCCGTAGGGCGTCAGCGACACTTCCGACGCGCCGATGGCCTCAAGCTCGGCCGCCAGCATCCGCTGGAGGTCGAGCTGGCAGGCCGTGCTCGGCTGCGTGGGCGAGGCCTCGTCGCTCTGGGTGTCGACGGCGGCATAGCGCATCAGCCGTTCGGCGGTCTCCGCGGCGAAACTGTCGACCATATCCTTCATCGCGCCCTCCCGTTCTCTCGTCGCCCATTCAACCACAAAGCGCGTCCGGCGCCAGCAGGCGGCGGATCACGCTGGCGCCAGCGCCACCGCCTCGCCGAGCAGCGCGAGGAGGTCGCCGAAATAGCCCGCGCTCGGGGCAGGGCGCGTCGGATCGGACGTCACGACCACGGTGAGCCGGCGTTCCGGCACGACGGCGACCAACTGGCCGCCGAAGCCGCGGGCCATCGCCACCTCCGGCCCGGATGGCCCGACGCGGCCGAGGAACCAGCCATAGCCGTATTCCAGGCCGCTGAACGGCGAGCGTGTCCGCGGCTGCAGCGACGTGGCGATCCAGTCCTCGCTCAGCACCTGCGAGCCGCCGGCGCGGCCGTTGTTGCGGATCATCTCGCCGAATGCGAGCAGGGCGCGCGGCGACAGCGCCATCTGGTTGCCGCCGAGATACCGGCCCTGCGGATCGCGGGTCCAGGCCGGGATCTCGATGCCGAGGGGGTCGCCGAGACGGGTCCGCGCCTGAACCAGCAGGGTCTCGCCGGTCGCTTCCGCCAGCGCCACGCCGAGGACGTGGGTGGAGCCGGTCGAATAGACCATCCGGCTGCCGGGCTCGGCCACCATCGGCTCGCCGAGCGCATAGGCGATCCAGTCGGGGCTCGCAGCCCAGGCGCCATAGGCGGCACCGGAGGTGCGGGCCAGCCCGGCCCGGAGCGTCACCAGATCCTCCAGCGTGACGCCCGCCACCCGCGGATCGGCGCCGGGCGGGATGAGCCCCGGGATCACCTCGCCGAGCGTCACGTCGACTCCGGCAAGATCCCCGCGGTCGATCGCGACGCCGAGCAGGGCGGCGACGATTGTCTTGGAGACTGACTTGACGTTGACCGGCCGGTCGAGCGCAGGACCGCGGACAGCCTCCTCGACGAGGGGCGCGCCGTCCTGCGCCACGATCAGCGCGTGAAGCTGGTCGAGCCCGCGCGCCCGGTCGAGGACCGGCGCCCAGGGGTCCGCCACCCCCGCGGGACCGTCCGCCGGCTGCGCCGCCACGGGGGACCCGGCAGCGGCGCCGGCGAGCGAGACGAGGAGGGTGCGGCGGTCGATCATGGTCCGCAGGACGTAAGCGCGGCGCGGGCGAAACGCTTCCGTCCCGCGATCAGAACCGCGTGATCACCGCGCCCTTGCGCCGTCGGGCGTGAGGCTGTCCGCCGACCGTCCGGACCCCGCTTGAAGGTGCAGGCCGGAACCCCTAAGAGGGCGCGTCTGATGAAATCCCGTGCAGGCCGATCATGCCGCGTCTCGTGATGAAATTCGGCGGCACGTCCGTCGCCGACCTCGACCGGATCCGCAATGCCGCGCTCAAGGTGAAGCGCGAGGTCGACCGCGGCTACGACGTGGCCGTCGTCGTCTCGGCGATGGCCGGCAAGACCAACGAACTGGTCGGCTGGGTGCGCGGCACCGGACCGCTCTATGATGCGCGCGAATACGACGCCGTCGTCGCCTCGGGCGAGAACGTCACCGCAGGGCTGATGGCGCTGACGCTGCAGGAGATGGGCGTGCCGGCCCGCAGCTGGCAGGGCTGGCAGGTGCCGCTCCGCACCAATTCCAGCCACGGCTCGGCACGGATCGTCGAGATCGAGACCGACGGCCTCGTGCGGAAGTTCGGCGAGGGGCTGCATGCGGTGATCGCCGGCTTCCAGGGCATCAGCCCGGAGGGGCGGATCACCACGCTCGGCCGCGGAGGCTCCGACACCAGCGCCGTCGCCTTCGCCGCGGCGCTGGAGGCGGAACGCTGCGACATCTATACCGACGTCGACGGCGTCTACACCACCGACCCGCGGATCACCCGCAAGGCCCGCAAGCTCCACAAGGTCGCCTATGAGGAGATGCTGGAGCTGGCGAGCCTCGGGGCCAAGGTGCTGCAGACCCGTTCGGTCGAGCTTGCCATGCGCTACAAGGTCCGGCTTCAGGTGCTGTCGTCCTTCGACGACGTGCCGGGGACGCTGGTCTGCGACGAGGAGGAAATCATGGAATCGCGTGTGGTCTCGGGCGTCGCCTATTCCCGCGACGAGGCGAAGCTGACGGTGCGCGGCGTGCCCGATCGGCCCGGCATCGCGGCGGCACTGTTCGGCCCGCTGGCGGACGGCGGCGTCAACGTCGACATGATCGTGCAGAACATCAGCGCCGACGGCCGCACCGACATGACCTTCTCCTGCCCGGTCGACGAGGTTTCCCGCGCGCGCCGCGCGATCGAGGCGTCGAAGGAGACCGGGGCCCTCGACTTCACCGGCCTCGACATCGACGAGGACGTGGCCAAGGTGTCGATCGTCGGCATCGGCATGCGCAGCCAGACGGGCGTCGCGCACCGGATGTTCCAGGCGCTGGCCCGCGATGGGGTCAACATCAAGGTCATCACCACCTCCGAGATCAAGGTGTCGGTGCTGATCGACCGCAAATATCTGGAACTGGCGGTTCAGGCGCTCCATGATGCCTTTGAACTGGACAAGGTAAGTTGAGCGGAGATCTCCCGCGCACTATGGCCTTCTCGAAAGCGGTCGACAGCCGCGTCCTTCTGACCCGCCTGCGCGCCACGCTGGCCGAGCCCGGCGGTGGTCAGGAGCGGCTTGACCGCATCGTCCGGCTGGTCGCCGAGGGGCTGGTGGCCGAGGTCTGCTCGGTCTACCTGCGCCGCGACGACCAGATTCTGGAGCTGAGCGCGACCGAGGGGCTGAATCCGGGGGCGGTGCACCAGTCGCGGCTGCGCGTCGGCCAGGGCCTCGTCGGCCAGATCGCCGAGACGGCGGAGCCGATCGTCACCCACGACGCCGAGCATACCCGCGGCTTCCGATACCTGCCGGAAACCGGCGAGGAGGGTCTGCGCAGCTTCCTCGGCGTGCCGATCCAGCGGCTCGGCGAGGTGCTGGGGGTGCTCGTGGTGCAGAACCACGAGGCGCGCGACTATACCGACGACGAGATCTACGCGCTCGAGGTGGTCGCCATGGTGATCGCCGAGATGGCGGAGCTCGGGGCCTTCGTCGGTCCCGGCGCGATGGAGAATGCCCGGCCGCACCGGTTGCCGTTCTTCGTCCGCGGCCTCGTCGGGCAGGAGGGCGTGGCCGAGGGCACCGTCGTGCTGCACGAGCCGCAGATCGTCGTCTCCGACCCGATCTCCGACGATCCCGAGCGCGAGCGCATCCGCCTGCACGCCGGCATCGAGGCGCTGCGCGCCGAGGTCGACGAGATGCTGGCTGCCGACTACCTGACCGCCTCCGGCGAGCATCGCGACGTGCTGAACGCCTACCGGATGTTCGCCCACGACAAGGGCTGGGTGCGCCGGATGGAGGCGTCGATCGAGTCGGGCCTCGCCGCGGAGGTGGCGGTGGAGAAGGAACAGTCGGCGACGCGGGCGCGGATGTCGCGCGCCTCTGATCCCTATCTCCGCGAGCGGCTGCACGATCTCGACGACCTTTCGAACCGGTTGCTGCGGCTGCTCGCCGGCGGCACCCAGCGCGGTGGACGCGACCTGCCGGAAGACGCGATCCTCGTTGCCCGCAACATCGGGCCGGGAGAGCTGCTCGACTATGGCCGGGCGCTGAAGGGCGTGGTGCTGGAGGAGGGGTCGGTCGGCAGCCACGCCGCGATCGTCGCCCGCGCGCTCGCCATCCCCCTCGTCATCCAGGCGTCGCGCATCACCCGCGAGGCGGTGAACGGCGACCGCATCCTCGTCGACGGCGACCTCGGCTCGATCCACGTCCGGCCGGAAGAGACGGTCGCCAAGGCCTTCCGCGAAAAGACCGACATGCTGCATGAGGCGCAGGCCGCCTATGCGGCGCTGCGCGACAAGCCGGCGACGACCCGCGACGGCGTGACGCTGTCGCTCTACATGAATGCCGGCCTGATGGCGGACCTGCCGAGCCTGCCGAAATGCGGCGCGCTTGGCGTCGGCCTGTTCCGTACCGAGCTGCAGTTCCTGATCCGGACCACGGTCCCGAAGCGGACCGAACTGGCGGCGCTCTATTCCCACATCCTTGATTCCGCGCGCGGCAAGCCGGTGGTGTTCCGCACCCTCGACATCGGCTCGGACAAGGTGCTGCCCTACATGAAGCGTGCCGACGAGCCGAACCCGGCGCTCGGCTGGCGGGCGATCCGCGTCGGCCTCGACCGGCCCGGCATGATGCGGATGCAGGTTCAGGCGCTGATCCGTGGTGCCAGGGGCCGGCCGCTTTCCATCATGTTCCCGTTCGTCGCCGACGCGACGGAGTTCGAGGCCGGCCGTGCCCTGGTGCTGCGCGAACTGGAGCGCGAGCTCGGCCTCGGCAATGCGCTGCCCGAGTCGATGAAGATCGGGGCGATGCTGGAGACGCCGAGCCTCGCCTTTGCCCCCGACCGCTTCTTCGAGCAGGCGGACTTCATCTCGATCGGCGGCAACGACCTCAAGCAGTTCTTCTTCGCCGCCGACCGCGAGAACGAGCTGGTTCGCCGGCGCTACGACATGCTGTCCGCGAGCTTTCTCGACTTCATCGAGACGATCGTGCGCCGCTGTGCCCGGCATGGCACCCCGCTCTCCTTCTGTGGCGAGGACGCCGGCCGGCCCGTGGAGGCGCTGACGCTGGCGGCCATCGGCCTGCGCAGCCTGTCGATGCGCCCGGCCTCGATCGGCCCGGTCAAGGCGCTGGTCCGCCAGGTCGACCTCGCCGCGGTCCGCCGCGTCATCGACGCCTCCCGCGCCGCCGGCGACCGGAGCGTCCGGGCGGCGCTCGAAGCGTGGCTGAAGGACGCCGGCATCTCCCACTGATCGTCCCCGATCAGCGCCGCGCCCGGCTTCTGGCGTCGGCGCTCGCACCGACTTTTCGGTCGTCCCGGGAGGGGATCGGCGGGGAAAGCTGCGCGCGAGGCGCGCGGTGATCCCTCGGCGCCTCAGCCGAGCCGGTTGCGGAACAGCCAGGCGGCGAGGGGCAGGGTCACGGCCGCCACGGCGAGGAGCGGCACGAAGTTCGGCGCGATGTCGGCAAAGGTCGCGCCTTCCAGGTAGACGCGCCGCACCGTGTCGATGCCGAAGCGCAGCGGGTTGGCGTAGGTCGCGACCTGCAGGATCCACGGCATGTTGCGGATCGGGGTCAGTAGACCGGACAGCAGCATCAGCGGCATCACCAGCATGAAGGTGTAGAGCATCGCCTGCTGCATGGTCAGCGACACCGCCGAGATGGAGAGGCCGATCCCGACCGCCGCGGTCGTGAAGGTGAGGAGGGCGAGGTAGAGCAGCCACACCGAGCCGTTCATCGGGATGCGGAACCAGAACAGGATGACGAGGAAGATGATCGTCGACTGCAGGAGGCCGATGAGGATCGCCGGCAGGGCCTTGCCGATCAGGATCTGCCAGGGACGGAGCGGCGTCACCAGCAGCTGGTCGAACGTCCCCTGCTCGCGCTCGCGGGCGACGGAGAGCGCGGCGATCATCAGCGTCTGCAGCATGGAGAGCGAGGCGATCATCGCCGGCATCAGGTTCCAGCGGCTCTCGTAGTTCGGATTGAACCAGGCGCGCCGCACGATGGTGACCGGCGAGGCGGCGCCGAGCGAGGCGTTGTAGGCGCCGACGATGCCGGCAACCTGTGCGGAGGCGGCGGCGGCGGTAGCGGAGTTGCGGCCGTCGAGGATCACCTGCATCGGCGCGGTGGCGCCGCCGGCGAGGCTGGATTCGAAGTCGGGCGGAAAGACGACGACAAGAAGCGCGTCGCCGCTGTCGATCTGCGGTGCGATCTGGTCGTTGCTGCCGAGGGTCGCGACCCGCGTGAAGACGCCGGTGCCGTCGATCCGCGCCAGAATCTCGCGCGAGCTCGCGCCGTTGCTGAGGTCGAGGACGGCGTAGGGCGCGTGCGTGAGGTCGAAGGTCGCGCCGTAGCCGAAGAGCAGCGTCTGGACCAGCGCGGGTGCGAAAAGCAGCGTGCGGTTGGCGGGGTCCTTCAGGAGCGCCAGCAGTTCCTTGCGGATCAGCGCGACGGTTTGCGCGATGTAGACGAGCGCGGCCTGCATCAGTCGAGCCGCTTTGCGAGGGTGCGCCGGGCGATCAGGATCAGGACGAGCGCGTATGCTGCCAGCGCGGCATTGGCGCGCAGGATCTCCGGCCAGTAGTCCCCGGCCATGAACAGCGTCTTGATGAGCCCCATGAAGTAGGTGGCGGGCAGGACGTGGCTCACCACCTGGACCGCCAGCGGCACGTTGCGCAGATCGAAGACGAAGCCGGAGAGCATCAGCGCCGGCATGAAGCTGGCGAGCAGCGCCATCTGGCTCGCCGCGAACTGGTTGCGGGTGAGGCCGGAGATGACGAGCCCGAGCGCCAGCGAGACGAGAAGGTAGAGCATTGACGACACGATGATGATGACGAGCGAGCCGCGGATCGGCACGTCGAAGATGAAGCGGGCCGCGAGCAGGCAGAGCGCGATGTCGACGGCGCCGACCACGAGATACGGCGCCAGCTTGGCGAGCACCATTTCCATCGGCCGCGCCGGAGTGACGAACAGCGACTCGAGCGTGCCGCGCTCCCACTCCCGCGCGATGAGGAGCGAGGTGAGAAACGCGCCGATCAGCGTGGTGACGAGCACGATGAGGCCGGGGACGAGGAACCAGGTGCTGTCGTTCGCCTCGTTGAACCAGAGGCGCTGGACGATCTCGACGGATGCGCTGGTCGCGGCCGGTTCGCCCTGGCGATCGGCCATGTGCTCGAGCGCGGACATCACCGCGCTGTTCGCATAGCCCTCGATCGCCTGCGCGGTATTGGAATCGACCCCGTTCAGGATGAGCTGGAGCTGGCCGTGCCCGGCGGAGACGGTGCGGATGAAGTCGGCCGGTACCCGCAGGATGGCGTCGGCCGCGCCGGCCCGGATCAGCCCCTCCGCTTCGGCCATGGAGTGGTTCCAGATCGGGGAGATGTATTCCGACCCGACGAGCCCGGCGACCGCGTTGATCGCCGCGGCCGAGCTTTCCTCCATCACCACGGCGATGCGCGCGTCGGTGACGTCGAACGAGAGGCCATAGCCGAACAGCAGGATCATCACCACCGGCAGGAGGATGCCGACGACGAGGTTCGAGCGGTCGCGCAGCATCTGCCGCGTCTCCTTGCGGGTCAGCGCGACAAGGCGGGTGACGGCGGCGGAGCGGGTCATGCGGCCTTCGCCCCGCGCCGGGCGCGGGCCGCCTCGACGATGGCGATGAAGGCGCTGTCCATGTCGCTCGCACCCCCGTCACCGGCGAGCGCGCGGACCGCCCGCGGCGTACCGATGGCCAGCATCTCGCCCGCGTCCTGGATGGCGATGCGGTCGCAGTATTCCGCCTCCTCCATGAAGTGGGTGGTGACGACGATGGTGACGCCGCCCGCCGCCAGCGCGGTGATCGTGCGCCAGAAGGCGCGGCGGGCGAGGGGGTCGATGCCGCTCGTCGGCTCGTCGAGGAACAGGATTTCCGGGCGGTGCAGCAGGCCGGTCGCCATCGCCAGGCGCTGCTTGTAGCCGGCGGGAAGCAGGCCGCTCTGCGCGGCCGGGTCGAGTTCGAACTGCCGGACGACCTCGGCGATCCGGTCGCGCAGCGCCCGGCCGCCGAGGCCGTAGGCGCCGCCGAAGAACTCAAGATTCTCGCGCACCGAGAGGTTGCCGTAGAGCGCGAACTTCTGCGCGACGTAGCCGATCCGGGCGCGGGCCTCGGCACGTGCGGTGCGAAGGTTGCGCCCCGCCACTTCCAGCGTGCCGCTGGTAGCGGGCAAGAGGCCGCAGAGCATGCGGAAGGTCGTGGTCTTGCCGGCGCCGTTCGGGCCGAGCAGGCCGAAGATCTCGCCGCGCGCCACCTCGAAGGAGGTGCTGGCCACGGCGGTGAAGTCGCCGAACGTCCGCACGAGATCGCGCACCACGATCACCGGACCCTCCCCGTCCGCGGGCGCGGGCGCCGCGGCGGCCGGCGGCTGGGACGGCGCCGCCACGGCTTGCGCGCGCAGCAGCATCATGAAGGCATCCTCGAACTCTTCCGGCCGCGGCGCGACCGGGGCGCCGTCGAGCAGCGCGGCGAGCCGGCCCGCGTCGGCGCCGGGCTGGCGGATGAACCGCACGTCGCCGCCGCGCGGCACCGCGTCGATGACGAGCTCCGGCGCGTCGATCAGCCGGGCCTGCAAGTCGCGCGCGGGGCTGTCCGGCGGGGGCGTCGCTGTGAAGGTGAGGCCACGCGCCCCGGCCCGCAGGCTCGCCGGCGTCCCCTCGGCGAGAACCCGGCCGTTGTGCATGACGAAAATCCGCGCGCAACGCTCGGCCTCGTCCATATAGGCGGTGCTGACGAGGACGCTCAGCCCCTCGTCCTCGACCAGCTGCTGGACGATCTTCCACAGGTCGCGCCGCGACAGGGGATCGACGCCGACGCTCGGCTCGTCGAGCAGCAAGAGGTCGGGCGAGCGGACCAGCGTGCAGGCGAGGCCGAGCTTCTGCTTCATGCCGCCCGAGAGATTGCCCGCCGGGCGCGTGGTGAAGCGCGCGAGGTCGGTCATCGCCAGCATCCGGGCGAAGCGCTCGCGCCGCTCCGCCGCCGGCACGCCATGCAGGTCGGCATAGAGATCGAGATTCTCCTGCACGCTCAGGTCGTCATAGAGGCCGAAGCGCTGCGGCATGTAGCTGATCCGGTCCTGCACCGCCCTCGGATCGCGCGCGACGTCGATGCCGAGCACGCGAAGCGTCCCGGCGTCGGGCCGCAGCAGGCCGGCGATCATCCGGGTCAGCGTGGTCTTGCCGGCGCCGTCGGGGCCGACCAGCGCCGTCAGCTCACCCGGCCGGACCGACAGCGTCAGGCGATCGAGCGCGGTGACATCGCCGAGATCGCGGTCCTTGAAGATCTTGCTGAGGCCCTCGGCGGCGACCGTCGGCTCGGTCACGAAGCGGCCTCGGGCGCGACGCGAACCGTCACCGGCTGGCCGAGCCGCAACCGGTCGTCCGGGTCATCGACGATCACCCGCGCCTCGTAGACGAGGCTGGTGCGCAATTCCTCGGTCTGCACCGCCTTCGGCGTGAATTCCGCCACCGAGGAGATATAGCCGATGGTGCCGGGAACGGGCTCGGGGCCGCTGTCGGTCAGCACCTCCGCCGCCATGCCCGGCTTGATCCGCCCCAGATCCGGCTCCGAGACATAGACCCGGACCCATTTCGGATCGGTCAGTGCCAAAGCGAAGATCGGCGATTGCGCGGTGACCATGTCGCCCGGCTCGCGCAGGCGCGAGCGGATCACGGCGTTGGCCGGCGCGCGGAGCTCGCCCTGGTCGAGCTGGTAGCGCAGGAGCTCGAGCTCCGCCTCGGCCGATCGCAGCTGCGCCTCGGCCCCGGCGATATCCTCGGCGCGCGGGCCGGCCAGCATGAGGTCGAGCGCGGCGCTGGCATGGTCGACCTGCGCCGCCGCCGACTGCGCCGCCGCCTCGGCCCGGTCCATGTCGAGCTGGCTGACCGCGCTGCTGTTCGAGGTGATGAGGCGGGCGGTGCGCTCGCGGTTGAGGTTCGCCAGCGCGAAATCCGCCTTGGCCCCGGCCAGCGTCGCCCGCGCCTGCGCGACCTCCTCGGGGCGGGAACCGGCGCGCAGTTCCAGCAACGTCTGGCGCCGCGCCTCGACCACCGCCTCCTGCGCCTTGGATTGCAGTTGAAGCGCCTCGGTATCCAGCCGGCCGATCACGTCGCCGCCCCGCACCAGATCGCCCTCCTCGACCTTCAGCTCGGCGATCCGCCCGCTGCCATCGAAGGCGAGGGCGACCTGCCGGATATCGACATTGCCATGCAGGACGAGATCGCCGTTCCCCGAGGCATGCCGGTGCGACCACCAGTACCACCCGCCGCCGACGGCCAGCAGGAGAAGGATCGCGAGGAGAAGGAGCTTTTTCATCGGCGGACATCGGTGATGATTCGAACGGTCCGAACGTCTATGGAAACCGACGCGGCGTCGAGGCCATCGCATTCGAGAAAACACCCGCTTGGAGGGCTACGACACGTAATATCCGCGCGGGGTCAGGGGCGGGGGCGCGGGATCGCCGAGCGCCTGGAAGACCGAGATCTCGCAGGTCCGGCAGAGGCTGTCGAGCGGCAGGTCGTTGGCCTCCATGCCGAACGGATCCTCCAGTTCCTCCGACAGGCTGTCGAGCCCGAAATAGGTATAGGCGATGAAGGCGGTGAAGAACGGCGTCGCCCAACCCGCCGTCGCGACGAGGCCGAAGGGCAGGATCAGGCAGAAAAGATAGGCCGTGCGGTGCAGCAGCAGCGTATAGGCGAAGGGCAAGGGCGTGCCGGCGATCCGCTCGCAGCCGGCCTCGATCAGGGTCAGCGCGGTCAGGCGCTCCTCCAGGATGCGGTGCGCCATCGGGTCGAGCGTTCCGTCCAGCCGCCCGGCGGCGAGCGCGTGCCCCATCGCCGCCAGCGCGTCGCCCGCCGTCTCGGCCGGACCGGCGAGAAAGTCGCGGATTTCCGCGCCGACATCGACGCCGCGCAGCCGCCCGCGCAGCAGGTGGCAATAGCCGAGAAACCAGTAGAGAAAGCGGCGACGGACCGCCGCGTCCGGCAAGAGCGCCTCGGAGCAGCGCGACAGCGTGCGCGATTCGGCGACTAGTTGCCCCCAGAGCCGGCGGGCTTCCCACCAGCGCTCATAGGCGGCGTTGTTGCGAAAGCTGAGATAGATCGAGAGGGTGACGCCGACCAGCGCGAGCGGGGCGAGGCCGATCCGCGACATGTCGATCCCGAGCGCGTGGGTGACCGCGACCACGGCGCCCGAATAGAGCGCGAGGCCGAGGATCTGCGGCAGGATGCTCGGGATCACCGACCCGCGCCAGGCGAAGAGATGCCGGAGCGCGCTGGTCCGACCTCTCTGGATCATTTGCGATCTCGCGGCGTCATGTTCCTCGGTCCCTCATACGCCGTCCGTTCCAGGCGCGACGCACGCGGCCGCGGGCTGGCTCACGCCGCGCATCGGTCGGGCGCCACGGCGACGACGCCCAGGTCGACGGCGAGCGCGGCGCCGACCCAGCCGGTCGAGGCATAGCCCCGGTGGGCCGCGATGGCGAGGCCGCCGATGCCGAAACCGCCGACCGCGAGGGCGAAGGTGAGCAAGGCGACGGGACCCCCGGGCTCGGCGATCGTGGCTTCACTCATGCGCGGCTTTCTCGGGATGGACCGGCGGGGGCGCGGGCGATGTTGTAGCGCTGTCCCCCGCCGAATTCCAGTCGCCGCCGACCGTCGGTTGGCGGCGCCGGCGCATCACGCCCGCCGTTGGCGCGCCGCCCAGAGAGCGGCCGCGGCGGGGATTGTCTGAAGCGCGAGCACCGTCGGCGTCCCGAGGGTGATCGCCCCGAGGATCCCGGCGATTACGACAAAGCCGAGGCAAAGCTGGAGAACCGTGCCTCGTTCGGCGGGACGCCGCAGGGCCCAGAAGATCAGCGACGCGACGAACAGGTTATAGATCCCTACATTCCGGACGATCGCCTCGTTTTCAGGCTCGACGAGAAAACCAACCCTTTGCAGCGGAAACCAAGGGGCGAGGAGTTCGACGCCGGCGATCAGCACATGCAGCGCGCCGACCAGCCGGGCGAGCCACAGCGCGGGGCCGCTCATTGTCCACCCGGGGGCAGATGCAGCGCGATCCAGCGCGTTGTCTCGTCGATCGGGCGGTTCGGCCCGAACCCATCGAGAAAGGGCGGGAAATCCTCGGTGAAGACGGAAAGCCTGACGTCGATCTCTCCACTGAGCAGACCGGCGAGCCTGGGGCTGGTCTCCGCAGATGCGTCCCGCCGGTTGTGAAAGATCGCCGTCAGGGGCAGGTCGGCCAAGCCGCCGTCGCCGTCCTTCGGCGTCGGGTCGTGGTAGTCGACGAAGACATTCGCCGACCCCGGCGGCCCGCCGCCCATCAGCGACATGGCGATCGCCCCGCCCAGCGAAAAGCCGACGATGCCGAGCCGGCCGGGATCGACGTCCTCGCGGGCGGTCAGTTCCTCGATGGCGGCCGCCACGTTCGAAACATGCGGCTCGGGATCGTCGTCGGCCGGGTCGGGATCGGCTTCGGTATAATAGCTCGGCACGGCGGTGACATAGCCGCAGCCGGCGATACCGTCGGCGACGGTCCGGATCATCTCGCCATGCGGCGAATCGAGCCCCCGGTCGCCGCGCAGCAGCACGACCAGCGGATAGCGCTTGCCGTCGCCACGCGGCGGGGAGGCGTTGAGCGGATGCTTGGCGAGGTCGAGACCGGGCATGCGGAACTCCTTTCCTGGCGCGACCGCCGCGGGGCGAGGTCACCGCCCCCGGCTCTGGTCACCAGCGTTTTGCCCCGAATCGCCGCGCCGGTTCATGATCCCATGGGATGACGGCCCGGCTTGCGCCCTCGCCCGCCCGGCTATCGCAGGCGCGCGATCATCCGCTCCAGATCGCGCAGGTTGACCGCGCCGGTCTTGGCGAGGATCGCCCGGACCTGGGTGCGGACCGTCGTCACGCGGGCATTGCGCCGGGCGGCGACGGCTTCCTTCGTCGCGCCGCCGATCAGCTCCCGCGCGACCTCGGCCTCGGCCCGGGTCA
>JBGALW010000255.1:0-4478 GCA_044223585.1 Amaricoccus sp. | reverse complement strand
GCCGAACGGCGCGAACCACAGGTAGTTCGGATCCTCCTGCGCCCATTCGAGCCCGCCCCGGTCGCCATAGACCCGGAGCCGCAAGGCGTTTTCGTTTCCCGGCGCCACCTGGCTGCACCAGAGCATTCCGCGCGCGCCGCCTTCGTAGCGGAGCAGCACGTTGCCATTGTCGTCGACCCGCCGTCCGGGCACGAACGCCTGCAGGTCGGCGGCGAGCGACTCCAGACGGAGCCCGGTCACGAAGCCCGCGAGGTTGAACGCGTGGGTCCCGATGTCTCCGGTCGATCCGCCGGCCCCAGACCGGGCCGGGTCGGTCCGCCAGCCCGCCTGCTTCGACCCGCTCTCCTCCAGTGCGGTGGTCAGCCAGTCCTGCGCATACTCGGCCTGCACCACCCGCACCGTGCCGATCGCCCCCTCCGCGACCATCGCACGGGCCTGCCGGACCATCGGATAGCCGGTATAGTTGTGGGTGAGGATGAACAGCGTCCCCGCCGTCCCGGCGGCCTCGGCTGCCACCCGCGCGAGCTTCCTAGCCTCCGGCAGCGTCGCGGTCAGCGGCTTGTCGCAGATGACGTGGATGCCCCGCTTCAGGAACTCGCGGGCCGCCGGGGCGTGCATGTGGTTCGGCGTGACGATCGCCACCGCCTCGATGCCGTCCTTCAGCCGCGCCTCGCGCTGCGCCATCGTGACGAAGTCGTCATAGGTCCGCTTCGGATCGAGCCCCAGCGCCGCGCCGGACTCCCGCGCCTTCTCGGGCGACGCGCTCAGGGCGCCGGCCACCAGATCGAAATCGCCATCGATGCGCGCCGCGATCCGATGCACGCCGCCGATGAACGCGTCCTTGCCTCCGCCAACCATTCCGAGCCGGATCTTCGCCATCTCGCCCTCCCTCACCCGAGCCCGAGCAGCTGGCGGTTCGCCGCCGCGTCGGTGCCGCTGGAGGCGAAATCGTCGAACGCATGCTCGGTCACGCGGATGATGTGCGCGCGCACGAACTCCGCGCCCTCCCGCGCCCCGTCCTCGGGATGCTTCAGCGCACATTCCCATTCGACGACGGCCCAGCCGCTGAAGTCATATTGTGTCAGCTTCGAGAACACCGCTCCGAAGTCCACCTGCCCGTCGCCCGGCGAGCGGAACCGCCCCGCCCGCTCCACCCACGGCGCGTAGCCGGAATAGACGCCCTGCCGTCCGGTCGGATTGAACTCCGCGTCCTTGACGTGGAACATGCGGATCCGCTCGTGATAGATGTCGATGTGCTGCAGGTAGTCGAGGCACTGCAGCACATAGTGCGACGGGTCGAACAGCATGTTGCAGCGCGCGTGCCCGCCGACCCGCTCGAGGAACATCTCGAACGTGGTGCCGTCGAACAGGTCCTCGCCCGGATGGATCTCGAAGCAGACATCCACCCCGTTCTCCTCCGCGACGTCGAGCAGCGGTCGCCAGCGCCGCGCGAGCTCGTCGAATGCCGCGTCAACCAGCCCCGCCGGCCGCTGCGGCCAGGGATAGAGGAATGGCCAGGCCAGCGCGCCGGAGAAGGTCACGTGCGCCCCGATCCCCATGCGCCGCGACGCCCGCAGCGCGAAGCGCACCTGTTCCTCCGCCCAGGCCTGCCGCGCTGCCGGGTTGCCGCGCACCTCCGGTGCCGCAAAGCCGTCGAACAGCGTGTCATAGACCGGGTGCACCGCGACGAGCTGCCCCTGCAGGTGCGTCGACAGTTCCGTCACCGCCACGCCGTTCTCCCGGGCGACGCCGACGAACTCGTCGCAATAATCCTGGCTCTCCGCCGCGCGCCCGAGGTCGATCAGCTGTCCGGCCCAGGTCGGCACCTGCACGCCGACATAGCCGCAGTCCGCCGCCCACCGGGTAATGGCGTCCCATGAGTTGAACGGCGCCGCGTCACCGGCAAACTGTCCGAGGAAGAGCGCGGGGCCCTTGATCGTCTTCATCGATTCCTCCCTGTTTTCGGACATTTGTCTTTCAGGAAGCGCGGCGGCGCAAGCGCCACCCGGCCGCCTCACAAGCCCGGTGACACCTGCTCAACCTCTGGTGTATACTTGCGGCAAAACAGGCAAACGATACCCCGAGGGCAGTTCCATCATGCGAGTTCTACTCGTCCTTCTTGCCGCGTTCACGCTCGTGTCCTGTGGCAACTCCGGCTACGAGCCATCTGCCAGCCGCGCCTCCGGCACCGTCCCGCGCTTCGGCGACTCCGATCCTTGGGCGTGGGACCGGATCACGCCATGGCACTATCCGGTGCACGGGATCGACATCTCCAAGTATCAGGGTGACGTCGACTGGCACCGGGTCCGCGCCTCCGGCATCTCCTTCGCCTTCATCAAGGCGACCGAGGGCGGTGACCATACCGACGACCGGTTCGAGGACAACTGGCGCGCCGCCGGTGCCGCCGGCATGCCGCGCGGCGCCTATCACTACTACTATTTCTGCCGTCCGGCGCTGGAGCAGGCAGCGTGGTTCATCAACCACGTTCCACGTGACGCCAATGCGCTGCCGCCGGTGCTTGACCTCGAGTGGACTCCGAAGTCGAGGACCTGCACGGCCCGGCCCGACCCCGCCAAGGTCCGCGCCGAGGCGCGACTGTTCCTGCAGACCCTGACCGCCTACTACGGCCGCCGCCCGCTCATCTACACCACCGTCGACTTCTATGACGACAACGCGCTGTGGGAGCTGACCGGCTACGCCTACTGGCTGCGCTCGGTCGCCGGCCACCCATCGACTGTCTACCCCAACCAGAACTGGACCTTCTGGCAGTACACCGGAACCGGGATCGTCGACGGCGTCTCCGGTCCGACCGACATCAATGCCTTCGCCGGGTCGCGCGACCAGTGGCTGAGCTGGGTCAGCGCCGCCCGGTGACCGGCTCGTCCGGCCCGCCGGCGCCCGCCGCGCCGGCGAGGTCGTCGAGGATCGCGCAGTGCGGCCGCTCGTTGCCGGGGCATCGCTCGATCAGCGCCGCCAGCGTCGCCCGCAGCGCCTGCATCTCGGCGATCCGCGCATCGACCGCGGCAAGGTGCCCCTCCGCCAGCCGCTTCACCGCGCTTGACGCGCGGCTCGCATCCTCGTGGAGCCCGAGCAGGGTCCGGCATTCCTCGATCGAAAAACCGAGCGCCCGCGCCCGCCCGAGGAAGGAAAGCGTCTCCAGATCCGCGTCCTCGAAACTGCGATAGCCGTTGCCGGCCCGCCGCGGACGGATCAGCCCGATGTCCTCGTAGTAGCGGATGGTCTTGGCGGGCAGCCCGCTGCGCGCCGCCGCGTCGCCGATGTTCATCGTCGCTCCCCCTTGGTGCTCCGCGCCCGCCCGCGGATGCCGCGAAATTGTGGTTTCCGCCGCTGGAAGGTCAAGCGCGGGGCTGGAAACCTCCTGCGGGATGCCGTTTGGTCGGCCGGAAAGGCGCTGCCCGCGTGGCGCGCCCGTGGAGACCGGCATGAAACGGACACTGAAGCGCCTCGGGATCATCAGCCTCGCAGCCCTGCTGCTCGGGGTGGCGGCGCTCGCGGTTCAACGGCTCACCGGCAATTTTCACGAGGTCGTCCCGCACGAGCTCTATCGCTCGGCCCAGTTTTCGCCCGAACGCCTCGCTGACTATCAGCGCCGCTATGGCATCCGCTCCGTCATCAATCTCCGCGGCGAGAACATGGGTTCGGACTGGTATGATGCCGAGGTCGCCACGGCCCGCGACCTTGGCATCGCGCATCTCGACTTCCGGATGTCTGCGCGTGAACAACTGCCGCAGGCGCGGGCGGCCGAGCTCGTCGCGCTGATGCGGCAGGCGCCGAAGCCGCTGCTGATCCACTGCCTTGCCGGAGCCGACCGCACCGGTTTCGCCGTCGCGCTCTACCTTGCCGCGGTGGCCGATCGCGGCGAGGAGCCTTCGGAATGGCAGCTGTCGATCCTCTATGGCCATCTCGCCCTGCCGTGGGTATCCCCGGCTTACCAGATGGACGAGAGCTGGGAGCGGCTGGAGCCTTGGCTCGGCTTCCCGAATTCATGACAGGGGTCCGCGCATGTCCTTTCCGACCGTCCTGACCGTGATGGCCGGCGGCGCCGTCGGAACGTTCTCCCGTTACGCGCTGGCGCTGCTCGCGGCGCCGATCAGCCGGGACCTGCCGCTCGGCACGATTCTCATCAACGTCGTCGGCTCCTTCATCATCGGCTTCTTCGGCACGCTGACGCTGGCCGACGGCCGGTTCCCGGTGTCGGAGAACCTGCGGCTCTTTGTCATGATCGGCTTCTGCGGCGGCTTCACCACCTTCTCGTCCTTCAGCCTGCAGACCCTCGACCTCATGCGGTCGGGCGCGATGGTGCGCGCCGGGATCAATGTCGTGGCCTCCGTCCTCCTGTGCGTCGCCGCCGTCGCGATCGGGCATTTCCTCGCCGCGCAGCTGAACGGCGGCGCGACGCGGATCGCGCAGCTCGAGATCGAAGAGGAGATCTGACCCGCCCCGCCGATTCGCGCGGG
>JBGALW010000254.1:0-4558 GCA_044223585.1 Amaricoccus sp. | reverse complement strand
TGGGGCGCGGCGATCGGCCACGCGATCCAGATGAAGGTGGCGCACAACTTCGCGCCGGGGAACGCCGGGATCACGTTCTGGTCGGACATCCTGCTGCCCGTGGCGGGCTTCGCGCTGCTGGCGCTGGGGGGCGGCGATCGCTCGCGCCGCTATCGCTAACGAGCGGTTAACCGGCCCGGGCGAGGGTCGGGCATGCGCCGTTTTCTCGCCCTCTGCCTGCTGGCCGCCGGCCCCGCCTGGGGCGGCGCCTGGCCGCGCCCGCCGGGCGAGGTCTTCCTGTCGCTGCGCTTCGATCGGGACCAGCCGGCGCAGGGCGAGGCCTCGAACAGCGTCTCCGCCTATGGGGAATATGGGCTGTCGGCCCGCTGGACCCTGATCGGCCAGTTCTCCAACTCGACCCAGCCCTGGACCCCGAGCCGCGCCGCCATCGGCCTGAACTTCGCCCTGAGCGCCCCCGACGCGACCAACCGCTGGGCGGTGGGGTTCGGGGTCTCGACCCCGCCCGACGTCATGGGCGCGATGATGGAGGCGCGGGGCGAGGTGTCCCTGCACTGGGGCCGCGGCTTCGAAAGCCGCTGGGGCGGCGGCTGGCTCGGGATGGAAAGCTCGCTCGAATACCGCACGCCCGGCAGCGACACGATCTTCAAGGCCGACTTCACCGCCGGACTGAAGCCCACCGACAACTGGATGCTGATCGCCCAGCTGCAGACCGGCATCTACCCGGAGGCGCCGGTCGTCCGCCTCGCCCCGTCCGTCGTCCGGCGCCTCGGTCCGCGCCTGCACATGCAGGTCGGCGCCCTCGTCGGCCTCACCGGCGACGACGGCATCGGGGTGAAGGCGTCGTTCTGGTACGGGAACTAGGCGGTCGCCGCACTGGCAGCCACGAGTTCCCCCGCCAGCGCCCGGTCGATCAGCGCCACCGTCTCCGGCACGCCGTAGAGCGCGATGAAGCCGCCGAAGCGCGGGCCCTGCTTCTCCCCGAGCAGCACCTCGTAGAGCGCGCCGAACCAGGCCCGCAGCGGATCGAATCCGTGCTCGTTGCCGACGGCATAGACGATGGTCTGCAGCGCCTCGTCCTCCACCGGCCCGTCCCAGGCCGACAGCCGGCCCTTCAGGTCGGCGAGCGCCGCCGCCTCCTTCGCGTCCGCCGCCCGGTACCGCTTCGCCGGCAGCACGAAATCCTCGTAGTAGCGCACCGCCCCGCCGACCGCCGCGTCCATCCCCGGATGCGTCTCCGGCGCCGTCTCCGGCGCATACTTGCGGATGAACGCCCAGAGCCGCGCCTTGTCGTGCGCGTTCGCCGCCGTCGCGAGGTTCAGCAGCATCGCGAAGCTCACCGGCATGTCGCTCGCCGGCGGCTGGCCGCGGTGGATGTGCCAGACCGGATTGGCGAGCCGCTGGCCCGCATCCTGCCCGCCAAAGGCGCGCAGCTGCTGGTGATACTCGTCCACCGCCTTCGGGATCACGTCGAAATACAGCCGCTTCGCGGTCTTCGGCTTGCCGTACATGAAATAGGCGAGGCTCTCCGGGCTCGCATAGCGCAGCCACTCGTCGATCGTCAGGCCATTGCCCTTCGACTTGGAGATCTTCTCGCCCTTCTCGTCGAGGAACAGCTCGTAGGTGAAATGGTTCGGCGCCCGCCCGCCGAGGATCTCGCAGATCGAATCGTAGATCGGCGTGTTCGTCGAGTGATCCTTGCCGTACATCTCGAAGTCGACGTCGAGCGCCGCCCAGCGCGCCCCGAAGTCCGGCTTCCACTGCAGCTTCACGTTGCCGCCCGTCACCGGGAGGGTCAGCTCCTCGCCGTCCTCGTCGTCGAAGGTGATGGTCCCGGCCGCCGCGTCCACCGCCTTCAGCGGCACATAGAGCACGCGCCCGGTCTTCGGGCTGATCGGCAGGAAGATCGAGTAGGTCTGGCTCCGCTCCTCGCGCAGCGACGCGAGCATCACCTCCATCACCGCGTCATACCGCTCGGCGGCGCGCAGCAGCACCGCGTCGAACGCCCCGGAGCGATAGAACTCGGTCGCCGAATAGAACTCGTACTCGAAGCCGAAGGTGTCGAGGAACCGCCGCAGCATCGCGTTGTTGTGCGCGCCGAAGCTCTCGTACTGGCCGAACGGGTCCGGCACGCTGGTCAGCGGCCGCTGCAGGTTCTCGCGCAGCATCTCCTGGTTCGGCACGTTGTCCGGCACCTTGCGCATGCCGTCCATGTCGTCGGAAAAGCAGATGAGCCGGGTCGGGATGTCGGAGATCTCGGCGAAGGCGCGGCGGATCATCGTCGTCCGCGCCACCTCGCCGAAGGTGCCGATGTGCGGCAGGCCGCTCGGCCCGTATCCGGTTTCGAACAGCACGTGCCCCTTCGCCGGCGGGCCGTCGCCGAACCGTTCGGCCAGCCGCCGCGCCTCCTCGAAGGGCCAGGCCTTCGAATGCAACGCCGCCGTGCGCACCGTGTCCATGGGCCAGCCCCTTCAGGTCGGAAAGGCGAGCGGTGTAGGGCAAGCCGGTGCGAGAGGTCAAGGTCGGGCCGGCGGCCGCCACCGGGAAGCAGCCGCATCCGCAGGGGCGGGGAGACATACCGCTTCGGCTATCTCAGCGGGCCGATATTGCAATTGAATGTTATATGACAGCCATTCTATTCTCATTCCGCTCGGTCCGCTGCGCGCGTGCGATCCTGTGCGCGGGCCGGTCACAGAACGAGGCGGGTCCGCGCCGCGGAACCCGCTCCACAGGGAGAACCAAATGAAGCTTCTCAGCCAGACGCTGCTGGGTGCCGTGGTCGCGGCGTCCCTCGCCTTCCCGTCGCTCGCCCAGGAGAAGACGGTGGGCATCTCGATGCCCACCAAGACCTCGGCGCGCTGGATCGCCGACGGCGACAACATGGTGAAGCAGTTCACCGAAGCCGGCTACGGCACCGACCTGCAGTACGCGGGCGACGACATCCCGAACCAGCTCGCCCAGATCGAGAACATGATCGTCCAGGGCGTCGACGCGCTGGTCATCGCCGCGATCGACGGCACCACGCTCTCGAACGCGCTGGAGAACGCCCATGCCGCCGGCATCCCGGTCGTCGCCTACGACCGGCTGATCCGCGACAGCGGCAACGTCGACTACTACGCCACCTTCGACAACTTCCAGGTCGGCGTCCTGCAGGCCAACTCGCTGGTGAAGGGCCTGAAGGAGCGCTTCCCGGACGTGAAGCCCTGGAACGTCGAGCTGTTCGGCGGCTCGCCGGACGACAACAACGCCTTCTTCTTCTACAACGGCGCCATGAGCGTGCTGCAGCCGCTGATCGACGACGGCTCGATCAAGATCCCGTCCGGCCAGATGGGCATGGACGTGGTCGGCACGCTGCGCTGGCTGCCGGCGACCGCCCAGGCCCGCATGGACAACCTCCTGTCCGCCAACTACACCGACACCGACCTCCACGGCGTGCTGTCGCCCTACGACGGCCTCTCGATCGGCATCCTGTCGTCGCTGAAGGGCGTCGGCTATGGCGCGGCCGACCTGCCGATGCCGATCGTCACCGGTCAGGACGCCGAGGTCCCGTCGGTGAAGTCGATCCTCGCCGACGAGCAGTACTCGACGGTGTTCAAGGACACCCGCGAGCTCGCCAAGGTCACCGTCGGCATGGTGAACGCGCTCCTCGCCGGCGGCACTCCGGAGATCAACGACACCGAGACGTACGACAACGGCGTCAAGGTCGTACCGTCCTATCTCCTCGTCCCCGTCGAGGTCGACAAGACCAACTGGGAAGCCGCGCTCGTCGATTCCGGGTACTACACCAAGGACCAGATCCAGTAAGGCTGGCCTTGAGGGCGCGGGCCGACCGGCCCGCCCCGTCCCCGGGGAGGGCGGAATGCAGCCACTGCTCGAAATGCGCGGCATCACCAAGACGTTCCCGGGCGTGCGCGCGCTCGACAACGTCAACCTCGCGGTCCAGCCGGGCGAGATCCATGCGCTCGTCGGCGAGAACGGTGCCGGCAAGTCGACGCTGATGAAGGTGCTGTCCGGGGTCTATCCGCACGGCAGCTACGAGGGCGACATCCTCTACGACGGCGAGGTCCGGAGCTTTCGGGATCTGGCCGACAGCGAGGAACTCGGCATCGTGATCATCCACCAGGAGCTGGCGCTGGTGCCGCTGCTCTCGATCGCCGAGAACATCTTCCTCGGCAACGAGGTGGCGGCGCGTGGCGTCATCGACTGGCAGGAGACTTTCTCCCGTACTGCGGAATTGCTGGCCAAGGTCGGCCTGCGAGAGAAACCGACGACCCTCGTCACCGACATCGGCGTCGGCAAGCAGCAGCTCGTGGAGATCGCCAAGGCGCTCTCCAAGCGTGTGCGCCTGCTCATCCTCGACGAGCCGACGGCGAGCCTGCAGGAAACCGACAGCCAGGCGCTCCTCGACCTGCTGCTGGAGTTCAAGGCCCAGGGCATCACCTCGATCCTGATCAGCCACAAGTTGAACGAGATCAGCCGCGTCGCCGACCGGATCACGGTGATCCGCGACGGCGCCACCGTCTCGACCCTCGACACCCGGGCCGAGACGATCAGCGAGGAC
>JBGALW010000253.1:0-4588 GCA_044223585.1 Amaricoccus sp. | reverse complement strand
GGATCTCCACCACCGCGCGGGGGGCGCCGGTCTGGCGGTCGAGGACGCGGATCCGCTCCTGCCCGGTGCCGTCCACCGTCACCACCGCCACCCAATCGCGGCCGAGCGTCACCGCCTGCGCGCTTTCCCCGGCGGGCACGGCCACGCGGTCCGGCAGCGTCACCCGCTGGCCGAGCGGCGCGAGGCGGATGACAAGCAGCGCGACGATCGCTAGAATCCCGACGATCAGCGTTGCCGTCAGCATCGTGACCAGCCGCCGGAGGTGGCGCAGCCGCGGCGGCTCCGGAAGATCGTCTCCGCCCCCAGTCCTGTCCGCCATGCCCGAGCCTCTTCGCCAGCTTCATGTCACGCTGGGCCACGCGCCCGGCGACCGCCTTGATAAGGCGCTGGCCGCCGCCGTGCCAGAGGCGCTGGCGCTCAGCCGCTCGCGCCTCCAGGCCCTCATTCTGGAGGGCGCCGTCTCCGGCGCGGACGGCCACAGGCTTGCCGACCCGAGCCAGCGGCTCGCGCCCGGCAGCGAGGTCATCGTGACCCTGCCCGAGCCCGAGCCGATCGCCGCGGCGCCGCAGGCGATCCCGCTCGTCATCGTGCACGAAGACGCGCACCTCGTGGTGGTCGACAAACCCGCCGGGCTCGTCGTCCACCCCGCGCCGGGCGCGCGCGACGGCACGCTCGTCAACGCGCTGCTGCACCATTGCGGCGGGTCGCTGTCCGGCATCGGCGGGCGGGTGCGGCCGGGCATCGTCCACCGGATCGACAAGGACACCTCGGGCCTGCTCGTCGTGGCCAAGACCGATATTGCGCATCGGGGTCTTGCAAAGCTCTTTGCCGAACACGACATAGAGCGCCGCTACCTCGCGGTCGTCCGCGGCCGCCCCGATCCGGCCGATTCCCGTCTCGGCAACCTGCCCGGCATCGCGTGGGAACCCGGCGGGGTCCTGCGGATCGAGGGAAACATCGGCCGGCACCCCGGCGACCGGAAGCGGATGGCGGTGCTGACCGCGGAGGGCAAGCCGGCAATCACCCGCGCGCGGGTTCTGGAGGATTTCGACGGCACCGCTTCCTTTGTCGAATGCCGGCTGGAGACCGGCCGGACGCACCAGATCCGGGTGCACATGGCCTTTGCCGGCCACCCGCTGCTGGGCGACACGGTTTATGGCCGCGCGCGTTCCGGCACGGCCGGTGCCGCCTTTCCGCGGCAGGCGCTGCACGCCGCGACGCTCGGCTTTCACCATCCGGTGACAGGGGCACCGCTGCGCTTCGATTCCGCCCTGCCGGAGGATATGGTCAGTCTTCTTGCCGAACTCCGGGCCGCGCCGACGGATTGACCGGCGTGGATCGTGCAACAAATGAAGATGCTGTCTGAGATCGCGTAATGCCGGGGCGATCGCGCCCCACTGGAGGGACTCTCTTGGCTTCCTACGACAAGCTCCCCGCGCCGTCGCCCGAACAGGGACTGTCGCGCTACATGCAGGAGATACGCAAGTTCCCGCTGCTGGAGCCGGAAGAGGAATACATGCTGGCAAAGGCCTGGGTCGACCATGGCGACAAGGAGGCGGCGCATCGGCTGGTGACGAGCCACCTGCGGCTCGCCGCCAAGATCGCGATGGGCTACCGTGGCTATGGCCTGCCGACCGCCGAGGTCATCTCGGAGGCGAATGTCGGCCTCATGCAGGCGGTGAAACGCTTCGACCCGGAGAAGGGCTTCCGCCTTGCCACCTATGCGATGTGGTGGATCCGCGCCTCGATCCAGGAATACATCCTGCGGTCGTGGAGCCTCGTGAAGATGGGCACCACCGCGGCGCAGAAGAAGCTGTTCTTCAACCTCCGCAAGGCCAAGAACAAGATCGGCGCGATCGAGGAGGGCGAACTGCGGCCCGAGAACGTCGCGAAGATCGCCCACGACCTCAACGTCACGGAGGACGAGGTGATCTCGATGAACCGCCGGATGTCCGGGGGCGACGCGAGCCTCAATGCCCAGGTCCGCGGCGACGGCGAGAGCACGGCCGAGTGGCAGGACTGGCTGGAGGACGAGGACGCCGACCAGGCGACCGCCTTTGCCGAGCGCGACGAGATGGAGGCGCGGCAGGAGCTGCTGCTTGAGGCGATGAAGGGCCTCAACGAGCGCGAGCGCCACATCCTGACCGAGCGGCGGCTGAAGGACGATCCGGTGACGCTGGAGGAGCTGAGCCAGCAGTATGACGTCAGCCGCGAGCGCATCCGGCAGATCGAGGTCCGTGCCTTCGAGAAGCTGCAGAAGCGGATGCGCGAACTCGCCGCCGACCGGGGGCTGGTGCCGGCGGTAAACTGAGCATCGCCGCGCGTCCTGCAACGCTCCCCACCCTGCCGAGTTGACCCCGTGTGCATCTGACACCATGTGCATCTGACGGAGGTGACCATGAGGCAGATCCTCCAAACGCTGCTGCTCGGAGCGACGCTCGCCTGTATGGCTCCGCTCGCGGCGCAGGAAGTCCCGCAGGGGCCGAAGAACGTGCCGGGCTTCGCCCCCGCCTTCGATGGCCAGACGCGCGCGCCGCAGGCGACAACCGACGTGGCGCTCGACATTTCGCCCATTGCCGAAGGGCTGGAGCATCCGTGGGGGATCGCGCTGCTGCCGGACGGCACAATGCTGGTGACGGAGCGGCCCGGCCGGCTCCGCCTGATCGGCGCTGACGGCACCCTCGCCAGGGCACCGGTGCGCGGCCTGCCGCCGGTGCGTGAGGCGGGCCAGGGCGGCCTGCTCGACGTCACCGTCTCCCCCACCTTCGCCGAGGACCGTCTGGTCTTCTGGACCTACGCCAAGCCGATGGAAGGCAGCCTCTCGGCCACGGCCGTCGGGCGCGGCCGCCTGTCCGATGACATGACCACCCTGACCGACGTCGCCGACATCTTCGTGCAGACCCCGCCGTCAGCAACCCCGCGACACTATGGCGCGCGGCTCGTGTTCGACGGCCCCGACACCCTGTTCGTGACGACCGGCGAGCGGTCCTCGCCGGACACGCGCGGGCTGGCGCAGGATCTCGGCGCTGCCTATGGCAAGGTTCTCCGCATCCGGACCGACGGGTCGATCCCGCCGGACAATCCCTTCGTCGGCCGGGACGGCGCGCTCGGGGCGATCTGGTCCTATGGCCACCGCAACATCCAGGGAGCCGCCCTCGACCCGCGCACCGGCACGCTCTGGATCAGCGAACACGGCCCGAGGGGCGGCGACGAGCTCAACCGGGTGACGGCCGGCGCGAACTACGGCTGGCCGGTCATCACCTACGGCGAGGAATACAACGCCACACCGATCGGCGCCGGCCTGACCGCGGCGGAGGGCATGGAGCAGCCGGTTTACTACTGGGACCCGGTCATCGCCCCGTCCGGCATGCTGTTCTACGACGGCGCCCTGTTCCCCGAATGGCAGGGGAACCTGCTGATCGCCTCGCTGGCACCCGGTGGCGTGATGCGCCTCGACCTCGGCGACAGCGCGGGCGGCGCGGCGCCGCGCGTGGTGGCGGAGGAGCGCCTGCTGCCGGATGCGGGCCGGATCCGCGACGTCGAGATGGCGCCGGACGGGGCATTGCTGGTCCTGACCGATGCCAGGGACGGCGCGGTCCTGCGCGTGACGCCCGCCGGTCCGCGCCGCTTCTGACAGACGGGGTGACTCCCGCCGCATTTCAGGGTATGAGTCCGCCTGTCCAGCAGGCCGCCGCCGCGACGGGGTTCTTCATGATGCATTTCCTGCCCGCGCGCTGAACTCGCCGCTTCACTTCGCCCAATTCCCATACTGACGGGCGCCCACCGATCGCGCCAAGGCCGTACCTGACGGATCATGCCGCCAGCGCCAGGCCGGCCCGCCTGTCAGAGACCACCGGCACCGTGCCTGACCTCGAGGGTCGGGCGGCAGGCCGAGCCAACGAGATTTGTCATGCACGACCGCATCACCGCGACCTTCGACGCGCTCTATTCCCCGACCGCGCTGGCCGACGACCGCCAGCCGCCGGCGCCGACGCGGGCCTTCTATGCCTACTTCCTGCGCCAGTTCCGCGGCGCGTTCGTCGCCCGTTTCGTGCTCGTCGCCTGCGGCTCGATTGCCGACGCGATGCTGCCGGTGTTCGTCGGCTGGACGGTCGGCATGCTCTCCACCACGCCGCCCGGCGCGTTGTTCGAGACACATGGCGGGACGCTGGCGCTGATGCTCGCCGTCGTGCTGCTGCGGCCGGTGTTCTTCGTCGGCGACGCGCTGGTGCGCAACCACGCGATCACGCCGAACCTCGTCGACCTCGTGCGCTGGCAGAGCCACTGGCACGTCATCCGCCAGTCCTGGACCTTCTTCCAGAACGACTTCGCCGGCCGCATCGGCACCAAGGTGATCCAGTCGGGCGAGGCGATCGAGGCGTCGGTCAACCTGACGATCGACGCGGTCTGGTACGCCGCCGTCTTTGTCGTCGTCGCCGCCATCGCGCTCGCGGGGATGGATCCGGTGCTGCTGGTCCCGATGGGCGCCTGGTTCGTCGCCTACGCGCTCCTGTTCCGCTGGACGAAGCCGGCGGTCGACCGGGAATCCGAGACGACCTCGGAGGCGCGCTCGGTGATGACCGGGCGG
>JBGALW010000252.1:0-4634 GCA_044223585.1 Amaricoccus sp. | reverse complement strand
ACGTACTTCTTGATGACCTCGACGATCTCCTTCTGCAGCAGCGGAAGGTAGTCGGGGCCGGACCGGTCGATCCGCTCATGGGCAAGCAGGATCTGCAGCCGTTCCTTGGCCTGGGAGGCCGAGTTCGGCTCCCGCGCGCGGCGGAAGAAGCTGAACAGCATCAGGCCGTCCTCCAGAGCAGCCTCTGGAACAGGCCGCGCTTCTCCGGGCCCAGCACCTTCATCTCGGTCTGCTCGCCCATTAGCCGGGAGACCGCGTCGGCATAGGCGCGGCCGGCATTGGACTGGTCGTCGAGCACCACCGGGGTGCCGACGTTGGAGGCCTTCAGCACGGTCGGGCTCTCCGGCACGATGCCGAGCAGCGGGATCGAGAGGATCTCGAGGATGTCCTCGACCTTCATCATCTCGCCCCGGGCGACGCGGGCGGGATCGTAGCGGGTCAGCAGCAGGTGGCCCTTGACGCCGCCCTCGCCCTTTTCGGCCTTGTGGGTCTTGGAGGAGAGGAGGCCCAGCACCCGGTCGCTGTCGCGCACGGAGGAGACCTCGGGGTTGGTCACCACCACCGCCTCGTCGGCGTAGTACATGGCGAGATGGGCGCCGCGCTCGATGCCCGCGGGGCTGTCGCAGATGATGTAGTCGAACTGGTCGCGCAGTTCGTCCAGCACCTTGCCGACACCCTCCTGGGTCAGCGCATCCTTGTCGCGGGTCTGCGAGGTGGGGAGCACCGAGAGGTTCTCCAGGCGGCGGTCCTTGATCAGCGCCTGCTGGATCTTGGCGTCGCCCTGGATGACGTTGATGAAGTCGAAGACGACCCGGCGCTCGCAGCCCATGATCATGTCGAGGTTGCGCAGGCCCACGTCGAAATCGATGACGACGGTCTTCTTGCCGCGCATCGCGAGGCCCGCGCCGATGGCGGCGGTCGACGTCGTCTTGCCGACGCCTCCCTTGCCGGATGTGACGACGATGATCTTGGCCAACCGGGTCTCCTTTCCTGATCCGAGGGTTACTTGAGGGGTTCGACGCAAAGGGATTCGCCCTGCAGGAACACCTGCACGCGCTGGCGGCGGGCCTCCGGGGGCAGGTCGTCGCTGGTGCGATAGAGGCCGGCGATCGCCACCAGCTCCGCCTCGAGGTTCTGGCAGAAGATGCGGGCCGTCCTGTCGCCATTGACCCCGGCCAGCGCCCGGCCGCGCAGCGGGCCATAGACATGGATATTGCCGTGCGCGATCAACTCGGCGCCCGAACTGACCGGCGCCATCACGACGAGGTCGCCGCGATCGGCGAAGATGCGCTGGCCGGACCGCACCGGCTCGGTGATCATCAGAGTCGGCGCCGGATCGGCGGAAGGTTCGGCGGGGGTCTCGACGGATGTCTTGTCGGTTGTGGCGGGCTTCTGTTCCGCCGCGTCGGCCTTCGGCTCGGGCTTGGTCGCCTGGATGCCCGCGCGTTCCAGCGCCGCCTCGCGGCCACCCTGCAGGGTGATGAGCCCGGCGCCGAAGGCGGCGACGCCCTGCTCGGCCCGGGCGTTCTGGATGCCGATCGCGGTCAGCCGGCGGGCGCGGAGCGCGCGGGCGAATTTCACGAAATCCGCCTTCTCGTCCAGCCCCTCGGCCTGTTCGAGATCGAGCACCAGCGGCGCGTTGACGAAGAAGTGCGGCGCCTGCCGCATCAGCGCGTCGAGCGCCTGGAAAAACGCCTGGTCAGGGGCGCCATTGACCCGAAGCACCACGGCGGTGAAGGAGCGGCCGCGCACCTGAAGCGGCTGCGCGGTGGCGGCGACGACTCCGACGGTCGGATTCATGGAATTCACCTGCGCGCCTCACTGCTGTGACATCCCGGACGGATGTTCTTGGGCCTCTGGTTTGTTGAACCCCATTATATGGGGTTCTGATCGAGTCGCAACCTCGCAGGCGGGTTGGACGCAACATCTGTGACCAACACGTGAATCGCAGGCATTTTCCCGCGCAGATTGTTTCCGAAGCCGCGGCCTTCGCCCCGAACGGGTGCTATTTCATCCGGCCGGGCTCCTTGCCGCCGGGCCGTCGGCCGGCGGGTGATTCTCCCTCACGCCGGCGTCAGCCGCGGCGCGAAGGCTTCGAAGACCTCGGTATAGATATGTCGCTTGAAGGGGACGATGCGGGCGACGAGATCCGCCGGTTCCATCCAGGCCCAGGCGCTGAACTCGGGATGCGGCCGGGCGATATCGACCTCGTTGTCCGCGCCGAGGAAGCGCAGCAGGAACCAGCGCTGCTTCTGTCCCCGGAAGCGCCCCTTCCAGACGCGCGGAACCAGCTCGAACGGCAGGTCGTAGGTCAGCCAGTCCGCCGTCTCGGCCAGCAGCTCGACCGAGGCGGGGGCCACGCCCGTCTCCTCGCCGAGCTCGCGCAGCGCGGCTTCGAGCGGGGTCTCGCCCGCGTCGATGCCGCCCTGGGGCATCTGCCAGGCATCCCCCGGATTGTCGAGCCGCTGCCCGGCGAAGACGAGGCCGGCGCGGTTCATCAGGACGAGGCCCACGCACGGCCGATAGGGCAGGGCGCGGATCTCGTCTTCGCTCAGCGCCTTCTTCGCCACCTCAGTTCTTGGCGTCGAGATAGGAAAGGCCGCGCAGCATGTCGATCGCGTAGCTCAGCTGATAATCCTCCGCCCGCAGGCGCGCGGTCTCTTCCTGATGCTTCTTCGCCGCCTCGAGCGCCTTTTTCTCGTCCTCGGTCAGCGAATCGTTCTCGAGCGAGCCGCGCAGGTCGGCCTCGCTGCGCAGCGCGTCGGGGGCCGGCGTCTCCGGCTCGGCCGCGGCGTTCGGATCGCGCGGCGCCGGCTGCTCGACCACGATGTCGGGCGAGACGCCCAGCGCCTGGATCGAACGGCCCGAGGGCGTGTAGTAGCGCGCGGTGGTCAGGCGCAGCGCGCCATCGTCCTGCACCGGCATGATGGTCTGGACCGAACCCTTGCCGAAGCTCTGGGTGCCGAGCACGATCGCCCGGCGATGATCCTGAAGCGCGCCGGCGACGATTTCCGACGCGCTGGCCGAGCCGCCGTTGATGAGCACGACCATCGGCTTGCCGCCGGTCAGGTCGCCGGGGGTGGCGTTGTAACGCTCGCTGTCGCGCGGATCGCGGCCGCGGGTCGAGACGATCTCGCCCGACTCGAGGAAGGCGTCGACCACCGAGATCGCCTGATTGAGCAGGCCGCCGGGATCGTTGCGCAGGTCGAGCACGAAGCCCGTCACCTTGTCCATGCCGCCGAGTTCCTCGACCTTCTCCTTCAGCTGCTTCTCCAGATTGGGATAGGTCTGCTCGTTGAAGGTGGCGACGCGCAGCACGACGACGCCGTCCTCGACCTGCGAGCGGACCGGCGAAACTGTGATGGTCTCGCGCTTGATCGTCACATCGAACGGGTCGGGCGTGCCCTCGCGCTGGATGGTGATGGTGATCTCGGACCCCACGGGGCCGCGCATCATGTCGACCGCGTCGTTGAGGTTCAGACCCATGACGCTCTCGCCATTCACCTGGGTGATGAAGTCGCCGGGCTTGATGCCGGCCTTGTCGGCGGGCGTGTCCTCGATCGGCGAGACCACCTTCACGACGCCGTTCTCCTGCGTCACCTCGATGCCGAGGCCGCCGAATTCGCCCTTGGTCTGGACCTGCATGTCGTCGAAATCGTCGGGCGGCAGATAGGAGGAATGCGGGTCGAGCGAGGCGAGCATGCCGTTGATCGCGCTGGCGATCAGCTTCTTCTCGTCCACCGGCTCGACATAGCTGGTGCGGATGCGCTCGAAGACGTCGCCGAACAGGTCGAGCTGTTCATAGACCGTCTTCTCCTGCTCGGCCTCCTGCGCCACGATCGGGCCCGCGAACTGCGTGCTGACCACGATGCCCAGGGCCGCGCCCGCCGCGCCCGCCAGCAGTAGTTTCTTCATGCCCGTTCCTATCCGTTCCCGTCTGCGAACAGCGGCGCGGGATCCACCGGGCCGCCACCATGCCTGACTTCTATATACAGCGTTTCATCGGCGCCTGAAGCGGTCGATTCGACCCCATCCGGCCCCGGCTGGCCATCGACCGCCGACGCCGGTTCGGCCTCCTCGAAGGCCGGGCCGCCGAGCAGGCCGAGCAGCGTGCCCGCCCGCACCGCCGCGCCGGTCGCCACCTGCACTTGCGCCAGGCCGGCGAGCACGATCAGCGTGTCATCGTCCGCTTCCAGTACTACCACGTAGCCATAGTCGAGAAACGGCCCGGCGTAACGCACGATCGCGTCAGCGGGCGCGTTGACCAGCGACAGCGGCGGCGCGCGCATCACGATCCCCGGCCGCCGGACACCGGCGCTGTCGGGCTGCTGATAGCCGCGCAGGATGTCGCCGGTGACCGGCCGGATCAGGCTCGGGGGCGGGGCGTTCGGATCCCCCGCGGGCGCGCCGGCCAGCTTGGCGGCGAGCGTGGTCAGCGTGTCGCTGTCGCGCACGATCAGCGCCATCGCCGGATCCTCGGTGCCGCGCGGCTGTGGCGGGGCCCGCCGCGCCAGCGTCTCGCCGAGTTCGGTCCGGGCGGTGCCGAGCGCGGCGATGCCGGTGGCGAGGTCGCGCTCGCCCTGGAGACGCAGCGCGCGGATCGCGGCCACCTCGTCATACCGCGCGGTCAGTTC
>JBGALW010000251.1:0-4639 GCA_044223585.1 Amaricoccus sp. | reverse complement strand
CAGAACTTGTCGCAGCCCTCCTGGATGGTCAGGAAGGCCGAGACGCCGCCCGCGGCACGGCCCTCGGGCAGCTCGTCGAACTTGCTCTCGACCGGGAAGTCGGTGTCGACCACGGCACCGGCCTCGCGTGCGCGGCGCGCCAGGAGCTCGGGCAGGCGGTGATAGGCCTGCGGACCGACGACGAGATCGACGAAGGGGGCGCGCTCGACCAGGAGCTCGCCCTCGGCCTGGGCGACGCAGCCGGCCACCGCCAGCAGCATGTCGCGGCCGGTGCCGTCGCGGCGCTCCTCGCGCAGGCGGCGCAGCCGGCCCAGCTCGGAATAGACCTTCTCGGCGGCCTTCTCGCGGATGTGGCAGGTGTTGAGCAGGATGAGGTCGGCGTCCTCCGCCGTACCGGTCGCGGCATAGCCGTGCGGGGCGAGGGCGGCCGTCATCCGCTCGCTGTCGTAGACGTTCATCTGACAGCCATAGGTCTTGACGAAGACCTTCCTGCCTGCGGTCATGCGGCGGCTCCGGGAAAGCAAAAGAGGCGCTGGTCCTTTCGGGACGCGCCTCCTTAGTCCAGCGGACGGGGTCCGATCAAGCGGCCGTCGACCCCTGCGGGATCACTTCGCCCGCGGTTTGCGGCCGAGACCGATCTTCTTCGCCAGTTCCTGCCGCTTGGCGGCGTAGCTCGGCGCGACCATCGGATAGTCCGGCTTCAGGCCCCAGCGGGCGCGGTATTCCTCGGGCGTCATGTTGTAGGCGGTCATCAGATGCCGCTTCAGCATCTTCAGCTTCTTTCCGTCCTCGAGACAGATGATGTAGTCGTCGGTGACGGACTTCTTGATCGGGACGGCGGGAGTCAGTTCCACCGAAGCGACTTCCTCGCCCGAGGCGAGTTCGTTGAGCTTGCTGAAGACGGACTGGATAAGGTCGGGCACTTCGCTCTGGCCGACGGCATTGTTGGCGACGTGGGCAGAGACGATTTCGGTCATGAGGGCGAGGATCTCGCCGCGGCCGATGGTCGTGTCTTCGGACATGTTGTTCATCCTGAGTTCAATCCCGATCCGGCAACGGCCGGGCGATGCGTCCTGTTCCACACCTGTTGGCGCGGAGCGAGCGCGTGTGCTGCCGCATGAAGATTATTAACTTCGCAAGACTTTGACAAGCGCAGGATCGACTGTTTTTCGGAAAAATTTCGTCGACCCGCTGTGAGCAACTACTTGAGCCTAGTTTCGGCAAGTATGGGAGGGATTTCGTGGCGAACGGGCGATGCCCTTTTCGGGACGGGCGGCCGGCGGACCCGGCCGCTGTTCGGCGGAAATCCGCCTGTCGTCATGCCGCCGGTGCAAGGCCGCGCTGTTCGAGCAGCGCCTCCACGCCCGGCAGGCGGCCGCGGAAGGCGGTGTAGAGTTCGGCCGCCTCGGCCGATCCGCCGCGCGACAGGATGCAGTCGGCGAGCCGCCGCGCGACTTCCGGGTCGAAGACGTCGCCGGTCTCGCGGAAGGCGGCGAAAGCGTCCGCGTCCATCACTTCGGACCACATGTACGAATAGTAGCCGGCCGAATAGCCCTCTCCGGAGAAGACATGCTGGAAGTGCGGCGCGGCGTGTCGCATGACGATGGCGTGCGGCATGCCCATGGCTGCGAGCGTCGCGGCCTGCGTCTCCATCGGGTCGGCGGGCGGCTGGCCCGTGTGGAACGCCAGGTCGACCAGTGCGGAGCCGGTGTATTCGGCGGTGGCGAAGCCCTGGTCCGCGTTGCGGGCGGCGATCAGCCGGTCGCGCAGCGCGCCCGGCATCGGCGCGCCGGTCACCGCGTGACGCGCGTGCTGGCCCAGCACCTCCTCGGTCTCCAGCCAGTGCTCATAGAGCTGGCTCGGCAGCTCCACGAAGTCGCGGGCGACGGCGGTGCCGGAGACGAAGGCGTAGGTGACGTCCGAGAGCAGCCCATGCAGCGCGTGGCCCATCTCGTGGAACAGCGTGCGGGCGTCGTCGAAGGTGAGGAGGTTCGGCTCGCCTTCCGGCGCCTTGGCGAAGTTGCAGACGTTGACGACCACCGGCCGGACCTCGCCGTCGAGCTTCGACTGGCTGCGGAAGGTCGAGCACCAGGCGCCCGAGCGTTTCGAGGTCCGCGCGAAATAGTCGCCGATGAAGACGCCCATGTGGCGGTCGCCGCGGCGGACCTCCCAGACGCGGGCGTCGGGGTGGTAGAGGTCGGCCTCCACCGGCGTGAAGCTGAGGCCGAAAAGGCGTCCGGCGACGTCGAAGGCCGCCTCGGTTATGTTCTCGAGCCGCAGGTACGGCTTGAGCTCCGCCTCGTCGAGGTCGTGCTCGCGCGCCTTGCGGATCGCAGCGTAGTAGCGCCAGTCCCACGGTTCCAGCGCGGCGTTGATGCCGTCCGCGCGCATCAGCTCGGCGAGGGCGTCGGCGTCGGCCTCCGCACGGGCGCGGGCCGGGGTCCAGACGGCGGTGAGGAGGCCGCGGACCGCCTCCGGCGTGCCGGCCATCTCCGGCTCCAGCCGGTACGAGGCGAAATCGGCGTAACCAAGAAGGCGGGCGCGTTCGTCCCGCAGCGCCAGCATCTCGGCGATGATGCCGCGGTTGTCGTGGGGGCCGTCGTTCGCGCCGCGGGCGATCCAGGCGCGGAACGCCTGCTCGCGCAGGTCGCGGCGGGGTGAGAGCTGCAGGAAGGGCACGACGATCGAGCGGGAGAGCGTGAGGACGTGGCCGCCGTGGCCCCGCTCGCGCGCGGCCTGTGCCATCGCGGCGACGAGGTCGGGCGGAAGACCCTCGAGGTCGGCCTCGGCGAGCGGCATTTCCCAGTCGCGTTCGTCGGCAAGGACATTCTGGCCGAAGGCGGTGGCAAGGGTCGCAAGGCGCTGGACGATGTCCTTCAGCCGGTCGCGGTCCGCCCCGGCGAGCCGGGCCCCGGCGCGGACGAACATCCGGTGATACAGCTTCAGGACCTGCGCCTGCTCCGCGGTCAGCGAGAGAGAGTCGCGGCGCGACCAGAGGTCATCGACGCGCGCAAAAAGCGCGGCATTCATCATCGTCTCGGCGCCATGGGCGGCGAGACGCGGGCTGATGTCACGCTGCAACGCCTCGAGCGTGTCGTTGGTGTGGGCGCCGGCGAGGTTGAAGAAGACCCCGCAGACCTGATCGAGCTCGCGGTCCGCACGCTCCATCGCCTCGATGGTATTGGCAAAGCTCGGCGCCGCGGGGTCGGCGGCGATCGAGTCGATCCTCTGGCGGGCGAGGAGGAGTGCGGCGTCGAAGGCCGGCGCGAAGTCGTCGTCGCCGATGGCGCCGAAGGGCGGGATGCCGAAGGGGGTGGTCCAGTCCTGAAGCAGGGCATTGTTCATTGCGCGACCCTCCGTCCGTGCCGACTCCGCGGTAGATGGACGCAGGCCGCGCCAAGGGTCAAGGGCGGGACCGGAGCCGGCGGCCGTGAGGGACCGCCGGCTGCAAGCGTCAGGACCCGGCGGCACGCAGCGTGTTGGCCGTTCCGCGCGCAAAGGCTTTCACGATCGCCTGGTAGTACTCGGCGCTGGTCGGGGGAATGCTGACCAGCGTGCTGCCGGGGGGCAGATAGGTCGCGACGTCCTGCGAGGTGGCGGTGACGTCGTAGGCGGCGACCGAGGTGCCATCGAGGTTGAGGAGCTCGACCCGGCCGGTCAGGCGCGCAGTCTCCGCCGTGGCGCCGGTGGCGAACGGGGTCGCAAGCGACAACTCGTCCACGTCCACGGTCACGCGTTTGCCGAGCGGGTCAATATAGCCGACGAACTCGCTGGCGATCGCCGCCTCGAGATCGCGGTCAAGGTTCGTCCAGTAGGTTGTGGCCTGTCGGCTGCCGATGGCCGGCAGGTCGGCGGTCACGCTGATGTCGGAAATCTTCAGCGGCTCCGGTTCCCTGGCGGCGCAGGCCGCCAGCAGGACGGCGGCTCCCGCCAGTGTCGCGAGCAGGCGCATGGTGTCTCTCCCCTCATCAAACGATCTTTCCGGCCACGGCTGTTCCGGTCCGGTTCTGGTGGGAAGAACGCAAGGCTTGCCCGTGGGTTCCCGGCGCGCGGGGAGCGCCTCAGCGCCGTTCGGAGAAGAAGGCGCGGAGGAGGGCCGCGGCTTCGCGCTCGGCGATGCCGCCGAAGACCTCGGGCTTGTGGTGGGACTGCCGGTGGACGAAGACTCGGGCGCCGTGCTCGACGCCGCCGGACTTGGGGTCAGGCGCGCCGAAGCACAGGCGGTCGAGGCGGGCGGCAGAGATCGCGCCGGCGCACATCGCGCAGGGTTCCAGCGTGACGTAGAGGTCGCAGCCGGCGAGCCGCTCGGTGCCGAGCGCGGCGCAGGCAGCGCGGATCGCCAGCAGTTCGGCGTGCGCGGTCGGGTCGTGCAGCTCGCGGGTCCGGTTGCCGGCGACCGCAACGATGCGGTCGGTCGCGCGCTCGACGATGACCGCGCCGACCGGCGTCTCGCCGCGGCCGTAGGCGGCGCGGGCTTCGGCCATGGCGGTGTCCATGTGCGGGGCGAACCTCATGGCGCCTCTTCTGGCGCGGCGCGGCGCAGGCGGCAAGCCGTTTCGCTGTTCCATCGTTGCCACGGCCTGAGAGCGGGCGGGCGGCGGCCATCCCGGTGATCCGCCAAGGCTTGCGGCGGCACGGG
>JBGALW010000250.1:0-4660 GCA_044223585.1 Amaricoccus sp. | reverse complement strand
GCGGCCATCGACGACGAGGCACCCCGAGGCGCTGAACATCACCACCGCGAGAAGCGAGACGACCTGGGTCTTCATGGGCCCTTTCCTCTTTCACTCCGCCGGTCATCGGCGGCACGTGTCGATGGACGGAGGCCCGTTCGGCCTATTCAGGCCGGCGCGGGTAACCCTGCAATTTGCGGCATGTTTCGTGGACTTTCGGGCCGGGGAGGTGCTACGCCCACCCCCCTCATGTTGGCCTCGATGAACTACCTCGAGGTGCTCAAGAGCGCCTCGGCGATCGAGCTCGCAGTGCTGGTGCTGTTGCTCCTGGCATCGGCCTGGTCCTGGGCGTTGATCGCGATGAAGACCCTGCAGCTCAAGAAGGCGCGGACCGAGTCCGTCGGCTTCCTCGACGTGTTCTGGAAGGCCTCCCGGCTCGACGCCATCTACCAGGCGGCGCAGTCGCTCGAAGCCTCGCCCCTCTCGCGGGTGTTCCGCGCGGGGTACGAAGAGCTCTCGAAGCTCGCCCAGCAGAAGAGCCCGCAAGAAGGCGCGATGAGCGAGCGCCTGCACGGCGGTGGCATCGAGAACGTGGAGCGCGCCCTGATTCGGGCCTCGACCGTCGAGCTCACCCAGCTCGAGGCGCGCATCAGCTTCTTGGGCACCATCGGCTCGGCGGCGCCCTTCGTCGGCCTGTTCGGCACGGTGATGGGCATTCTGGGCGCGTTCAACGAGATCGCCGAGAAGGGCAACGCGACCATCGCCACGGTCGCCGCACCCATCGGCAACGCGCTGCTCGCCACCGCCGCCGGCCTGTTCGCGGCGATTCCCGCGGTGGTCGCCTACAACTCGTTCGTGGCGCGCATTCGGGTGTTCGACACCGAGATGGCGAACTTCTCGGCCGACTTCCTCAACATCGTGAAGCGGCACTTCTTCAAATAACCATGGGCATGTCTTCGGGCGGTGGTGCGCCGGGTCGCAGCACCATGAGCGAGATCAACGTCACGCCGATGGTCGACGTGATGCTGGTGCTGCTCATCATCTTCATGGTGGCGGCGCCGCTCCTCACCGTCGGCGTGCCGATCGAGCTGCCGAAGACGGCCGCCACCGCGCTCCCGTCCGAGAAGGAGGAGCCGCTGACCGTGGCGCTGACCGCCGACGGCGGCATCCTCGTGCAGAACGAGGAGATCGCCCGCGACCAGCTGATCCCGCTGCTGCGCGCCGTCTCGGAGGAGCGCAAGAGCGACAAGGTTTTCCTGCGCGCCGACGGCGCCATTCCCTACGAGGGGGTGATGCAGGTCATGGGGGCGCTGAACGCCAGCGGCTTCCGCAACATCGGCCTCGTGACCGAGCAGGGCGGCCCGCGCTTCGACGGCAGCGCCCCCGGCGTCACAACCACCGGGGGTGGCTGACCCGCGGCGATGCAGACCGGCGCCAAAATTTCCGCCATCGGCCACGGCACGCTGATCGCCCTGGCCGTCTTCGGTCTGCCGTGGTTCGGCCCGGCGGAGCGCGAGCCGATCCGCGTCACCGAGGTGAGCTTCGTCTCGGAGGCGGAGTTCGCCGCAGCGCAGGCCGCCGCCCCGGCGGAGGTCGCGCGCGAGGAGACCGCGCCTGCCGCGCCGCCGCGCCCGCGCCCGGCACCGCAGCCGGAGCCGGCGAAGGAGGAAGCGGCCGAGCCGGAGGCGGCCGAGCCGGAAGCCGCGCCCGCCGAGGCGACCGAGCCAGAGCCGCAGGTCGCGACGATCGCGCCGCCCTCGGCCGCGACCCCGCCGCGGGTGCGGCCGACGCCGCGCATCGCCCCGGACCCGACGCCGGCCCCGCCGCAGGACGTCCGCCCGGCCGAGACGCCGAAGCCTGCACCAACTCCGGACCCGACGGCGACCGCGCGTCTCGAGGAGCCGCCCGCCGCGCCCGAGGAGGCCTCGCCCGAACCCGCGACCGAACCAGCGCCGCCGGTGCCGCTGGCGCTGGAGACGTCCGCGCGCCCGCGGCATCGCCCGGAGGAGGAGGTCACCCAGGCGGAGGCGGTGCTCGCCGCCGTCCGCCAGGAGGCCGAGCGCCAGCCGAAGCCGGAGACGCCGAAGCCGCCGGCACCCAAGCCGGAAAAGCCGAAGCCCGAGAAGCCGAAGACGGCGGCCGTGACGCCCGACAAGCCGAAGACCACCGGGACGGCCGCAAGGCCCGCGCCCGCGGCGCCGCCGTCGCAGACCACGTCCACCGCGGCGGCGACGTCGCTGCCGGTCGGCCCACCGATGACGAGCGGCGAGAAGAACGGCCTGAAACTCGCGGTCCAGAAATGCTGGAACGTCCCCGCCGGCCTGCGCGACGCGAATACGCTGAAGGTGACGCTCGCCGCCGAGCTCGCGGCGGACGGCAGCGTCGTCAACAGCTCGATCCGGCTGATCGAGCCGAGCCCGGCGCCGGATGGCCGTTACCAGCAGGCCTATGAGGCGGGCCGGCGTGCGCTCATCCGCTGCTCGCCCTATTCCGACCTGCCGCGCGACAAGTTCGCGCAGTGGCGCAACATCGAAGTCGTCTTCAATCCCGAGGGAATGGTCTCATGGTGAACCGCCTCCGGCGCAGCCTCGTCGTCGGTGTCCCCGCCGCGCTGGCGCTGCGCCCCTTCGCCGTCGCCGCGCAGGCGCCGCTCCGCATCGAGATCACCGAGGGCGTGGTCGAGCCGATGCCCTTCGCCGCCCCGACCTTCGTGCCGTCGAGCGGCGCGGCGGGGCCGATGGCGGCGCAGATCACCAGGGTGGTGATCGACGACCTGACCGGCACCGGCCTCTTCCGCGAGATCCCGGCGCAGGCCTACATCAGCAAGGTCACCAGCTTCGATGCCCCGGTGGCCTTCGCCGACTGGAAGGCGATCAACGCCCAGGCGCTCGTCACCGGCGCGGTCTCGGTCAGCGGCGACAAGGTGCAGGTGCGCTTCCGCCTGTGGGACGTGTTCGCCCAGGCGCCGCTCGGCGACGGCCTGCAGTTCGACGGTCCGGCGGCAAGCTGGCGCCGGCTCGGCCACAAGGTCGCCGACCAGGTCTATTCCCGGCTGACCGGCGAGGACGGCTATTTCGACAGCAAGGTCGCCTTCATCGCGGCGAGCGGTCCCAAGGAGGCTCGGCGCAAGCAGCTTGCCATCATGGACTATGACGGCGCCAACCCGGTGATGCTGACCGATGGCTCCGCGCTGGTGCTGACGCCCCGCCTGTCGCCGAACGCCCGGCAGGTGCTTTACACGAGCTACGAGGCCGGTCCACCCAGGGTCTTCCTGATGGAGTCCGGCGGCAAGCAGCGCACCGTGCTCGACGACGCCTCGGGGATGACCTTCGCGCCGCGCTTCTCCTTCGACGGCAGGCGGGCGGTCTATTCGCTCTCCTCCGGCAACGCCTCGGACATCTTCGTCACCGACCTCGGCCGCCGCGGCCACACCCAGCTGACCCGCGGCTCGTCGATCAACACCGCCCCGGCCTTCTCGCCGGACGGGAACCGCATCGTGTTCGAGAGCGACCGCGGCGGCACCCAGCAGCTCTACGTCATGTCCGCCGCGGGTGGCGACGCGAGCCGGATCAGCTTCGGCGACGGCCGATACGCGACGCCGGTCTGGTCGCCGCGCGGCGACATGATCGCCTTCACCAAGATCGTCGGCGGCCGCTTCCACATCGGCGTCATGCGGACCGACGGCTCGGGCGAGAAGCTCCTGACCGGCAGCTATCTCGACGAGGGTCCGAGCTGGGCGCCGAACGGCCGCGTCCTCATGTTCTATCGCGAGAGCCCAGGCGGTGGCGGCGGCCCGCAGATCTATTCGGTGGACATCACCGGGCGTAACCTGAAGAAGGTGCCGACGGCGGGATTCGCCTCTGACCCGTCGTGGTCGGGGCTCCTGAGCTGAATCGGGGGGCGAAAGAGGTGAGGACAGAGATGAACAGGCTGACGACGGGTGCCCTCCTTCTCGCCGCGCTGCTGGCAGCGGGCTGCTCGCGGAACGACGTGACCGTCCCGAGCGACAGCATGGGCTATGGCGGCGCCGGCGGCGACGTGCTGGGCGGCGCCGGCGGCATCAACGGCGGCGCGATCAGCGGATCGACGCTGCCCGGAACCTCGATCAGCGACCGGGTGTTCTTTGCCGTCGACCAGACGACCCTGAGCCCGGAGGCGATCGGGACGCTGAACCAGCAGATCGGCTGGCTCACCACCAACTCCTCCTCGCCGATCCTGATCGAGGGCCATGCCGACGAGCGCGGCACCAGCGAATACAACATGGCGCTGGGATCGAGCCGCGCCAGCTCGGTTCGCAACTACATGGTGAGCCAGGGGATCCCTGATTCGCGCATCTCGATCATCACCTATGGCCGCGAGCGCCCGGTGGCGACCTGCCCGGACGAGAGCTGCTGGTCGCAGAACCGCCGGGCCGTCACGGTCGTGACCGGCCCCGGCGCCTGACGCCGGAACCGGGGGGCGGGGTGATGCGGTTCGGGCGGAGGTTCGGAACGGGACTCGCGGCGCTGGCGGTGGCGTGGTCGCTGGCGGGGGCCGCTTCGGCGCAGTCGACGATTGCCGACGTCAAGGCGTCGCTCGGGGTGCTGGACACCCAGATCGAGCAGCTCCGCAATGAGCTCGTCAAGACCGGCGCCGCCCGCGGCCTGCCGAGCGACCCGGCCACGGCGCTGACCCGTCTCGA
>JBGALW010000249.1:0-5003 GCA_044223585.1 Amaricoccus sp. | reverse complement strand
ACCTTTGCGGTCAGCGGCGCCTATGGCGGCTCGACGGTCGACTTGCGCCGCGTTGCCGCGGAAGGCATGACGCTGCGCGGCCGGGCGGCCGGCTTCGCGGACGGGGGGTTGACCTTCGAGCCCGGCCTCGCCGCGGCGCTCGCGACCGGCGATGCCAACTACGTCTCGGTGCTCGACGAGGCGGACGCCTATGTGGCGCGCAACGGCCTCGACCTGCCGGAGGAGCCGGAAGCGCGGGTGATGCTGCCCGACCCGGACTGCGTGACGCATCCGATCCTGTCGCTCGACCTAGCGGCGGAGGGGATCACCTCGATTGTCTGGGCCACCGGCTATGCGCTCGACTTCGGCTGGCTGCAGGTCGACGCCTTCGACGCGACCGGGCGGCCATCGCACCGGCGCGGCGTCTCGTCCGAGCCCGGCGTCTATTTCCTCGGCCTGCCGTGGCTGTCGCGCCGGGGGTCGTCCTTCATCTGGGGCGTCTGGCATGACGCGAAGTTCGTTGCCGACCAGATCGCCATCCAGCGCGGCTACCAAGCCTATGCGCCGGCTCCCGCCGCGGGGGCCCCGTCCGAGACTGCAGGCGCCTGAGAGGAAGCAAGACCATGGCCCACACCCGCATCCGCAAGTTCAACACCCGCGACACCTATCCCGAGCAGAAGCTCGACAATGATCTCTGCCAGGCGGTCGTGGCGCGCGGCACCACGATCTTCCTGCGCGGCCAGTGCCCGCAGGATCTCGACACCGCCAGGGACATCGGCAGCCACGACCCGGTGGAGCAGACCCACAAGGTGATGCAGAACATCCGCCAGCTGATCGAGGAATGCGGCGGGACGATGGAGCACCTGTGCAAGGTCGTCGTCTACCTGACCGACGTGCGCCATCGCGAGGCGGTCTATCGCACGATGGGAGAATACATCCGCGGCGTGCATCCGGTCTCGACCGGTGTCGTCGTCACCGCGCTCGCCCGGCCGGGCTGGCTGGTGGAGATCGACGCGACGGCGGTCATTCCCGACTGAACACGCCCATGACGGCGAGCCCCGCTCCGCGCGGGACCCGCCCCGGGCGCCAGGCCGGCGGACCCGTCAGACCGGCCCGGTCGGCGGCAGCGGCCCGGTCCGGTCGCGCAGCAGGTCGCGGATCTCGATCAGCACCTCCTCCTGCGTCGGCCCCTTCGGCGTGTCCGGCTCCTTCTCGGCGACCGGAACCGCGGCGCGCACCCGGTTCACCCCCTTGACGAGCAGGAACACTACCCACGCGATGATCAGGAAATTGATGACGCTGGTGATGAAGGCGCCCCAGCGGAAGGTCGCCGCATGCTCGCCCTCGCCGATCCGCAGCGCGTGGCTGGAAAAGTCGACGCCGCCCGTGACGAGCCCGATCAGCGGGTTGATGAGGTCGGAGACGAGGCTGTTGACGATCGCGGTGAAGGCGGCACCGATGATGATGCCGACGGCGAGGTCCATCACGTTGCCGCGGGCGATGAAGTCGCGGAATTCCTTGATCATTGACTCTCCTGTCCATTGCCTTGGGGGACTTTCCCGAACCTGCAATCATAGTCCGCGTCCTGACGGGTGCCACAGCCGCGAACTTGCAGGCCTGCCTGACGCGAATTCCCGCCGGCGGCGCTGCCATGCTGGTGGAAGTGTACCGCCGCGATCGAACCCGCCCACTGGCGCGCCGCGCCGTGGCTTGTTACCGGAGAGGGCATGAGCGCCGCGTTCCTCAGCCTGCCGGACGGCCGCCGTCTTGCCTATGACCGCACGTCCGGTGACTGGCCCGGCGTCGTGTTCCTCGGGGGGTTTCGCTCCGACCGCACCGGAACCAAGGCGACCTTCGTCGAGGCCTGGGCGCGGGCGCGGGGGCGCGCCTGCCTCAAGTTCGACTATACCGGCCACGGCGAGTCCTCCGGCCGGTTCGAGGACGGGGCGATCGGCGACTGGGCGCGCGACGCGGCCGACGCGCTGGACCGGCTGACCGAGGGTCCGCAGATCCTCGTCGGGTCCAGCATGGGCGGCTGGATCGCGCTCCTGCTCGCCACCCGCCGGCCGGACCGGGTCGCCGGTCTGGTCGGGATCGCCGCGGCGCCGGACTTCACCGAGGATTCGATGTGGGCGGAAATGACCGCGGCGCAGCGGGCCACGGTGCTGGCCGAAGGTCGCATCCTGGTGCCGTCGGCCTACGAGGAGCCCTATCCGGTCACGCGCCGTCTGATCGAGGACGGCCGCGACAATCTGGTGCTGCGCAGCCCGCTCCGCCTGCCCTTCCCGGTCCGCCTGCTGCACGGCACCGCCGACGAGGAAGTGCCGGTTTCGGTGGCGCTCGCCCTGCTCGACCATGCCGAGGGGCCGGACATCCGGGTGACGCTGGTGAAAGGCGCCGACCATCGCTTCAGCACGCCGGAGACGCTGGACCTGCTGGCCCGGACGCTCGACGCGCTGCCCTGACGCCGGCGCCGGTTCAGTCCGCGCCCCAGCCGGCGCTCCGCATCTCGTGCAGGCGGGAGGCGGTGCGCTCGAACTCGAACGCGCCCTCGCCCTCGGGATAGAGGGAATCGGGCTCGCCGCGGCGGAACAGACCAGCCGGACCTTGGCCTCGTAGAGCGCGTCGACCAGCGTGACGAACCGTTTCGCCTCGTTGTTGCGCGCCCGGCTGAGGGTCGGGATGCCTTCCAGCACCAGCACGTCGACCGCCCCGGCGATGGCGAGGTAGTCTGCGGGGCCGAGCGGCTGGCCGCACAGCTCGGCGAAGCTTGCGCGCGCGACGCTGTTGCGGAACGCCGGCAGCACCACCTGTCGCCCCTGCACCGGCAGAGCCAGCGGCACGCCCGCCCCGCCGGCGAGCCGTTGCCAGGCCGCGTCGAGCGACGCCGCGCCGCGGCGCCGAGCGGCGCGAGGCCAGATCTCCTCGCCCTTCAGCCGGTCGAGGCGGTGGTCCCGGGCGCTTTCGAGCTCGTGGACCTCCAGCCGGTCCTTCAGCATGGCGATGAAGGGCAGGAACAGGTGGCGGTTCAGCCCGTCCTTGTAGAGCTCGTCCGGGGCGCGGTTCGAGGTGGTCACGATCACCACGCCCCGCTCGAACAGCCGCTGGAACAGCCGGCCGACCAGCATCGCGTCGGTGATGTCGGTGATCTGCATCTCGTCGAAGCAGAGCAGCGTCGCGCCGTCGGCAACCTGGTCGGCCACGACGACCACCGGGTCGGTGGCGCCCTTGGCGCGCGCCGCGGCGATGCCCTTGTGCATTTCCTGCATGAAGGCGTGGAAGTGGACGCGGCGCTTCGGCTCGACGGGGGCTGCGGCGAAGAACAGGTCCATCAGCATCGACTTGCCGCGGCCGACGCCGCCGTAGAGGTAGAGGCCCGGCACCGGCTTTTCCTCCAGCCGGTCGCGACCCCAGCCGAAGAAGCCGATCCCGACGCGCTTCGGCCGCGCGGGGTGGTAGTCCTGGAGCCGCATGGCGAGCAGCTGCAGCTTCTCGACGGCGAGGCGCTGGGCCGGGTCGGCCTCCAGAACCCCCTCGGCGACGCGCCGCCGGTACAGTGCCATCGGCCCGTCCATGGTCACTCCGCGAAATGCAGCGAGACGCGCCGGTTCTCCCGGCCCTTCTTCTCGATCCTGCCGATGCGGAGCGGTCCGATCTCGCCCGTCGCGCGCACGTGCGTGCCGCCGCAGGGCTGCAGGTCGATCGTGCCGTCACCCGCCCCGATGCGGACGAGGCGCACCCGGCCCTGGCCGGAGGGCGGCTTCACCTTCATCGTCTTGACCATCTCCGGCCGGGCCGCGAGCGCCTCCTCGGTGATCCATTCCGCCATGACCGGCAGGTCGGCCGCGACATGCGCGTTCAGCGCCGCTTCCAGCGCCGGGACGTCCGCCGGCGGCTCCGGCATGTCGAAATCGAGCCGCCCCCTGTCCTCGCCAATCGATCCGCCGGTGACGCCGTAGGGCATGACGACCGAGAGCAGATGGAGGGCGGTATGCATCCGCATCAGCCGGTACCGCCGGTCCCAGTCGAGGTGCAGAGTCACCGGCGTACCCGCGGCCGGCAGGGGGACGTCGGCGGCAAGCTGGTGAAGGATGCGCGTGCGCTCGCCGTCGGGGTGGATCGCTCCGGCAATCGCGACGGCACCCTCCGCGGTCGTCAGGGTGCCGGTGTCGCCGGGCTGGCCGCCGGAGGTGGCGTAGAAGATCGTCCTGTCGAGCTCGACGCCGCCCTCGCCGCCGGCGACGACGGTTGCCGTCGCCTCCGTCAGATAGGGATCGTCGCGAAACAGATAGTCGGTCATTGGGCCGTGTCCCCCTCCCCGCCTCCCTAGCAGCCGGGCCGTGCCCGCGCCAAGGGGCGCGCCGGGCCGGCGTCTCGACAAGAGGCCCCGCACTCCTCTACCAGTTGCAAAGGACAGTGAAGGAGGGCGGCAAGGTGGCGGCGCGGGCCTGGCAGCGGATGCTTTCCGGGCGGCGGCTCGACCTGCTCGACCCGTCGCCGCTCGACGTCGAGGTCGAGGACATCGCCCACGGGCTCGCCTTCGTCGCGCGCTGGAACGGCCAGACGCGTGGCGAGCACCCCTACTCGGTTGCCGAGCACTCACTGCTCGTCGAGGAGCTGTACGGCCGGATCGTGCCGCGCGCGGAACCGCGCTGGCGGCTGGCGGCGCTGCTGCACGACGCGCCGGAGTACGTGATCGGCGACATGATCTCGCCGGTGAAGGCGGCGGTCGGGCCGGGTTATGCGGCGCTCGACGCGCGGCTCGCGCAGGCGGTGCATCTGCGCTTCGGGCTGCCGGCCGTCCTGCCGACAGCGGTGAAAGCGCAGATCAAGCGGGCGGACCGGATTTCTGCCTGGCTGGAGGCAACCCAGCTCGCCGGGTTCGCGGCGGGGGAGGCGACGCGCTTCTTCGGCACGCCGCGGGTCGAGGGGCTGGGCGCCCTCACCCTGCGGCTCCGGCCCCCGGCGGAGGTGAAGGCCGACTTCCTCGCGCGGCACGCGGCCCTGCTGGCCGCCTGCTGAGG
>JBGALW010000248.1:0-4712 GCA_044223585.1 Amaricoccus sp. | reverse complement strand
ACCGCGACCTCGCGCATTTCCGCCGCGCGGCGGGCCCCGTGCACCATCATCCGCTCGAGATTGTAGGCGGTGCGGGCTGTCCAGTCGAAGCCCGGGTCCGACGCCTGCAGCGAGGCGAGAACCGCGGAGTCCACACCCGCCCTCCGCGCCGCGAGGACGCATTCCGCGGTAAGCGCCTCGAACCCCTTCACCATCACCGAGCGCAGCATCTTGATCGTCGAAGCGTCGCCGACTGCGCCGCCGGCCACCGCCGGCGCCATGCCGAGCCCGCGCAGCGCCGTCGCCGCGTCGTCCGCCGCCGGCCCGGCCAGCAGCACCGGGGTAAGGTGGCGCCGCGGATGCACCGGCGCCATGATCGCCATGTCGACGTACCGGCCGCCAGCGGCCTCGATCACCGCCGCGGCCGCGCGCTTGCGGCCCGGCGAACAGGAGTTGCCGTCGAGCCAGAGCGCGCCCGGCCGCAGATAGGGGGCGGCCGCCTCCGCCGCCGCGAGGGCCTGGTCGGCGGTGACGAGGCAGAAGACGAGGCCCGCCCCTCCCAGCGCCGCCGACGCCTCCGGACACCCCTCGACGCCGGCGGCCCGGCAGCGCTCCAGCATCCCGGCGGCCTCGTCGGGATCGAGCATCTTGACGTCGAAGGCGCAGACCGGCGGGACGTTCCTGCCCCAGCCGGTCCGGAACGCCTCGGCCGCCTCGCCGAATCCGATCAGCGTGATCTTCCCGCTTTCCACCATCGCAGCGCCCACATCTCTCTCCGGCCCGCCCCTGGGACAACCTGCCCCAGCCACCCGGCGTCGCCAAGCCGTCATAGCCAGAACTTATGCGTGGCGACGCGTTTCTGAGTTGGCACGAGGGCCTATCACGGGCACATCGGCACCAACAAGATCAGGAGGACACCCCGATGGCCGACACCAAGACCGCCCTCGTCATCAGCGCCCACGCCGCCGATTTCGTCTGGCGCTGCGGCGGTGCCATCGCGCTGCACGCATCGAAAGGCTATGCCGTCACCGTCGTCTGCCTGTCCTTCGGCGAGCGCGGCGAGAGTGCAAAGCTCTGGAAGGACCCCGGGATGACCCTCGATCGGGTCAAGGCCGCGCGCCGGGCGGAGTCGGAGAAGGCGGCGGCGGCGCTCGGGGTGCACGACCTCATCGAGTTCGACCTCGGCGACTATCCGCTGCATCTGGAGCGGGACGACAAGTTCCGGCTCGTCGACGTGATCCGCAAGGTGCAGCCGTCCTTCATGCTGAGCCACAGCCAGTTCGACCCCTACAACACCGACCACATGTACGCGACGCAGGTCGCGCTGGAGTGCCGGATGATCGCGCAGGCCTGGGGTCACAATCCTGGCGAGAAGGTGCTCGGCGCGCCGCAGCTCTATCTCTTCGAGCCGCACCAGACCGAGCAGATGGGCTGGAAGCCCGACACCTTCCTCGACATCACCCCGGTCTGGGACAGGAAGCGCGCCGCGATCGAGTGCATGGCGGGACAGGAGCACCTGTGGGAATATTATACCCGCGTCGCCGAGAACCGCGCCAACCACTTCATGCGCAACTCCGGCGGCCAGTCCGGCGGCCGGAAGGCGAAGTACGCCGAGGGCTTCCAGTCCATCTTCCCGCGCACCGTCGACGAGCTCTGAGGAGGCGGCCTTGACCGAGAAGAGCTTCGATCTCGCCCACCTCGCCCATGTCGAGATGCTGACCGACCGCTTCGAGGAGAGCCTCGACTTCTTCACGCGCGTCTATGGCCTGAAACTCTCCGGGCGGGACGAGACCTCGGCCTACCTCCGCGCCTGGGACGACTACGAATACGCCACGCTGAAGCTGACCCGCGCCGACACCACCGGCGTCGGCCACATCGCCTACCGCGCCACCAGCCCCGAGGCGCTGGAGCGGCGGGTCAAGGCGATCGAGGCCTCGGGCTACAAGGTGACCGGCTGGATCGACGGCGACGTGAGCCATGGCCGCGCCTTCCGCTTCGAGGATCCCTTCGGCCACGTCTTCGAGATCTACTACGACACCGTCTGGTACCAGCCGCAGCAGGAGGCCGAGCGCGCGGCGCTGAAGAACACCGCGTCGGCCTTCACCGGCGCGGCGCCCCGGCGGCTCGACCACCTGAACCTGCTGTCGGAGGACGTGACCGAGTTCCGCCGCTTCATGGAAACCTGCCTCGGCTCCCGCGTCACCGAGCTCATCCAGCTCGACAATGGCCGTCTGGGCGGCTGCTGGTTCACCATCAACAACAAGTCGTACGACCTCGCCTGCACCGAGGAGCATGGCGGCGGCAACGGCCGCCTGCACCACGTGACCTACGCGACGGACCAGCGCGAGGACATCCTGCGCGCCGCCGACATCTTCCTGCAGAACGGCGTCCACATCGAGACCGGCCCGCACAAGCATGCGGTGCAGGGCACCTTCTTCCTCTACGTGTGGGAGCCGGCCGGCAACCGCGTCGAGCTCGCCAACGCCGGTGCCCGCCTGATCCTCGCCCCGGACTGGGAGCCGGTGGTCTGGACCCAGAAGGACCGGATGAAGGGCCAGGCCTGGGGCCTCAAGACCATCGAGTCCTTTCACACGCACGGCACACCGCCGGTGAAGAAGGAGGCCTGAGCCATGGCCAACGTCGTCGTCCAGAATGTCCCGCGCGCCGACCCGGCGGTCATCGACGGCCTCGCCCGGCACGGCGTCGCGACCGTCCACGAGGCCCAGGGGCGCCGCGGCTGCCTCGCCGCGTACATGCGCCCGATCTACGCCGGCGCCCGCATCGCCGGCTCGGCCGTCACCATCTCGGCGGCACCGGGCGACAACTGGATGATCCACGTCGCGATCGAGCAGCTCCGGCCCGGCGACATCCTCGTCCTCGCCCCCACGAGCCCCTGCGACAACGGCTATTTCGGCGACCTCCTCGCGACCTCGGCGATGGCCCGAGGCTGCCGCGGCCTCGTCATCGACGCGGGTGTCCGCGACGTGCGCGACCTCACCGAGATGGGCTTTCCGGTCTGGTCGAAGGCGGTCTCGGCGCAGGGGACAGTCAAGGAGACGCTGGGATCGGTCAACGTGCCGGTCGTCTGTGCCGGCGCCGCGATCGAGGCCGGCGACGTCATCGTCGCGGACGACGACGGAGTTGCCGTGGTTAAGCGTGCAGAAGCCATGGAAGTGCTCGCCGCCGCGGAAAAGCGCACGGTGCTCGAGGAAGCCAAGCGCATCCGCCTCGCGGCGGGCGAGCTTGGCCTCGACATCTACGACATGCGCCCGCGTCTCGCCGAAAAGGGGCTGCGGTACGTCTGAGCGGGGCACGTTGCGCATGGAAGGGGAAGAATGTCGTCGTCCAAGCTCGCTCTGGGCGCGTTGCTGGTCGGGCTGACCGGCCTGTGGTTCATGGCGGACGGCCTCCACGTCTCGCCCTTTGACTATCGCGCCTTCCGCGTCGCCGCGATCCAGCTGACCGGCATTCTCGCGCTCGGCGCCATGTGCGTCGCCACCCTGCTCGCCGCCCGCCCCCGGTGGCTCGAGGGCGTCTTTGGCGGCCTCGACAAGATGTACCGGCTGCACAAGTGGCTCGGCATCACCGTGCTGCTCACTTCGGTCGGACACTGGTGGTTCACCACCGGCAGCCACCTGTTCTCGGGCGGCAGCGGCCCGCACGGACCCCGCGGCGCCCCGCCGGCGGCCCAGAGCCTGATCGCGAGCCTGCGCGGTCCGGCACATCCGGTCGGCGAGTGGGGCTTCTACATCCTGCTCGCCCTCGTCCTCGTCGCACTCCTCTCCCGCATCCCCTACCGCTGGTTCGTCTGGAGCCACATCCTCACGACCCCGGTGTTCCTTGCCCTCGTCTTCCACGGCGTCCTGCTCGCCACGCCCGCCTACTGGGCGCAGCCGGTCGGCTGGGCGCTTGGGGCGCTCTGCATCGCCGGCGTCGCGGCTGCCGTCGTGGTGCTGGGCCGCAGGCTCGGCATTCTCCGGGGCGCCGGGGGCACGGTCGAGGCGCAGACCTGGTATCCCGAGCTCCGCGTGCTGGAGACCGTGATCGCCCTCGACGACCGCTGGACCGGGCACAGGCCGGGCCAGTTCGCCTTCGTCACCACCTCGCCGTTCGAGGGGGCCCACCCCTTCTCGATCGCCTCCGAATGGGATCCGGACAAGCGGCGCATCGTCTTCATCGCCAAGGAACTCGGCGACTACACTGCCCGCCTGCGCGAGGAGTTCCGGCCGGGACGCAGGGTCGCCGTGGAGGGCCCCTACGGCCGCTTCGACTTCGAGTACTAATGCCCGCCCCAGATCTGGGTCGGCGCCGGGGTCGGCATCACCCCGTTCATCGGCCGGATGCAGCAGCTCGCCCGGACCGGATCGACGCAGGCTGTTCACCTCTTCCACAGCACCGAGGACGTCTCGGAGGCGGCTCTCGAGCGGATGCGCGCCGACGCGGACGCCGCCGGCGTCTCGCTGCACCTGACGCTTTCGAAGAAGGACCCGCTGCTCGACGGCGACCGGATCCGCGCCGCCGTACCCGGCTGGGAGGCGGCGAGCGTCTGGTTCTGTGGCCCCACCGCCTTCGGCGCCAGCCTTCGCAAGGATCTGCTCGCGCACGGGCTCGGCCCGGCACGCTTTCACCAGGAACGCTTTGCCATGCGCTGAGGCGCCGGCGGGCCGCGAAAGGAAGAACCGATGGACGATGGCGTTCCCTGCCTCTGGATGCGCGGCGGCACCTCCAAGGGG
>JBGALW010000021.1:0-35954 GCA_044223585.1 Amaricoccus sp. | reverse complement strand
CCGGTTGGCCAGTTCGAAGGCCTTGGGATGGCCCATCTGGAAGGCCGGCGCATAGTCGAGCTCGCCCGCCTGCTCGGCAATCGCGGCGGTGATCCGCGGCCGGCAATGGCCGGCGTTGCAGCACCAGAGCCCGGCGGTGCCGTCGAGGACGCGGCGCCCGTCGGCGGTGGTATAGTGCATGCCCTCGGCTGCCACGAACATCCGCGGCGCGGCCTTGAACTGCCGGTTGGCGGTGAAGGGCATCCAGAACGCACGAAGATCGTTCGGGGCACGGTTGATTCTGTCCGACATGACGCTCCCCTCGTGCGATCGCGGGCACGCGCGGCCGATCCGACGGATGCCCAAGATCCCCGACCTGCGGTGTCGGCCCGACGCTACCACCCGGCCCGGAGCCGTCAAGCGGATTTCCCCAAGCGGATCGAGCGGACTCGGTTAACGCCGCACGCAGGGCGCGGCGTCACCCAAGGCGCTGGCGCGAAACAAAAAACTGCTCCAAAGACGGACCGCCCGCGCCTTCGCGCCTTTACCGCGGCTCGGTCCGACGGGGCGCGCATGGAGCACAAAAGCGGTACGGTCGCTGCGGGGATCTATGTGGGGCCATCGCCATGTCACTCAACATTCTTGCCGCGGACCAGAACCTGCTGTCGCGGCTTTCGCCTGTCCTGACCTCGAGTTCGCCGCCACCGGCGCCCGTGGTCACGTCCGCCACGCCGGTCGCGGCGGCGGCGGCAAGCTCCAGCACTTCGGGCAACCCGCAGAAGGGCATGTCGGGAAGGAACTCCGCCGGCGGCGGCACCGCCATCGACGCGCCCGCGACGCTTCCCGACTTCTCGACCTCCGCGGCAGGTTCTGCTGCCGCGGCAGGTTCTGCTGCCGCGGGAGAGCAGCAGGCCGCGCGCGCGGAGCGCAGCGTCTGGAACGCGACGCTGCTTGAGCGGATCGCCAGGCCGGCCGACGACAGCGACGCACTCACGCCGGCCGAGGCTGCGGCCGACAGCCGCAAGGCCCAGAAGACGGCTGCATGACCGGGTGTCGGCGGCCGGCTGGTCCGGCCCGACCGACCGGAACCTTTCGGTTGACCACAGGGGACCGCCCGACCACAGGCGGTTCCCTTTGCATTTTCGCGCCGGCCCCGGAAGCATCCCGGGCACGCGCCCACGGATCGGCGCCGCGGGCTTAACCCTTTCTTCACGCGCCCCCTCCCGCTCAGGCCAATCCCGCATATACTCGTAAAACTTTCAGGGTATTTGCGGGGGTTGCCTGAAATGATCGCCAGCATCACAGCGTGCTCCGTCAATGTCGGCCGCGGCGCCGGCCATGCCGGGCGCGACCGGCGGCAGGGTGGCGACCGGCGCCAGACGGCGGATCGCCGCGCCCCCGCCGCAACTGCCCGCAGCGCCGAGTCGAAGGCCGAGTCGACGCGCGGCCCGGGCCGGCCGGGTTTCGGCGATACGCTGCAGACGGCGCTCGTCATGCCGTCGCCGGCGCGGACGACCGAGGCGGCGCGCGCCTTCTCGGCCGGTAACAGCTACTTCTCGGGCGATCTCATCAACCGCTGCATCTGACGGTTGCCTCTCGCGCCTGCAGCGCGGGGGCCGCAACTGCGGCTTGCCGGTTCCGACGGGCGGCGCTAGACAGCGCGATCTTGCGCAGCCGCGACGGAACCCCCATGAGCGAGCCTTCGCCGGTCGAGGACGGCCATTCCCACAGGGCGCCCTTCTGGACTCTCGTCCTCGGGTCCGTCGGCGTCGTCTATGGCGACATCGGCACCAGCCCGCTTTATGCCATGCGCGAGGCACTGCACTCGGCCGGCCGCGACGGTCTCGTCGAGGAGGAGGTCATCGGCATTTGCTCGCTGCTGATCTGGACGCTGATCGTCATCGTCACACTCAAGTACGTGGTGCTGATCCTGCGGGCCGACAACCGCGGCGAAGGCGGCACCCTGTCGCTGCTGGCGCTGGCCCAGCGCTCCATCGGGCGGCGCACCAGCATCCTCTTCGTCCTCGGCGTCGCCGGGGCGGCGCTGTTCTACGGCGACGCGGCAATCACCCCCGCGATCTCGGTCCTGTCCGCACTCGAGGGCCTGGAGCTGATCGCCCCGCATTTCCAGAGCTATATCCTGCCCGTCACGGTAGCAATCCTCGTCGGCCTTTTCTGGATCCAGAGCGGCGGCACCGCACGGGTCTCGGTGATGTTCGGGCCGATCACCGTGGTCTGGTTCGTCGTTATGGCGGCGCTCGGCATCGCGCATGCCGGCGACCGCCCGTTGATCTTCCGGGCGTTGAACCCCTGGGAGGCGATCGATTTCCTGATCCTGCACGGCCTCGGCGCGCTGCCGGCGCTGGGGTCGGTGTTCCTCGCCGTCACCGGGGCCGAGGCGCTCTACGCCGACATGGGGCATTTCGGCCGCACGCCGATCCGCACCGCCTGGCTCGGCCTCGTGTTCCCGGCCCTGACCCTCAACTATCTCGGGCAGGGCAGCCTCGTGCTTGCCCACCCGGAGGCCGTCTCGAACCCCTTCTTCCTCATGGCCCCCGACTGGGCCCTGCTGCCGCTCGTGCTGCTGGCGACCTGCGCGACGGTCATCGCCAGCCAGGCGGTGATCTCCGGCGCCTATTCGCTGACCGCCCAGGCGGTCCAGCTCGGCCTGCTGCCACGGCTGGAGATCCAGCATACCTCCGGCCAGCAGGTCGGGCAGATCTACATGCCGCGGGTCAACTGGATGCTGCTCATCGCGGTGCTCGGGCTGGTGCTGGTGTTCCGGTCGTCCAGCGGGCTCGCGAGCGCCTATGGCATCGCGGTCACCGGAACCATGGTCGTGACCTCGCTCCTCGCCTTCGCCGTGCTGCGCGGCGCTTGGAAGTGGCCGCTGCCGCTGGCCCTCGCCGTCGTGGTGCCACTCCTTTCCTTCGAGATGGTGTTCCTCGGCGCGAATCTCGTGAAGCTGCTCGACGGCGGCTATGTCCCACTCATCATTGCCGGAATAGTCGGGCTCCTGATGGTGACCTGGGTGCGCGGGACGAAGATCGTTCAGGCCAAGGCGCACGCGGCGAGCGTCGGGATCGACCAGCTCATGGGCATGCTGAAGAAGTCGCGCCTCGCACGGGCGCCCGGGACCGCGGTGTTCCTGACTTCCGATCCCGACATCGCCCCCTCGGCGCTCATGCATAACCTGAAGCACAATCACGTCCTGCACGAGCGCAACGCGATCGTCACGGTGAAGTCGACGACGACGCCGCTCGTCGCTGACTCCGAGCGGATGACCATCGAGCAGCTGAACGAGAGCTTCTGGAAGATCGGGCTCACCTTCGGCTACATGGAGGTCCCGAATGTCCCGCGCGCGCTGGCGCTGGCCCGGCGCGAGGGCCTCAACCTCGAGATGATGAGCACCTCCTACTTCCTGAACCGGCGCACCTTCCGGCCCTCCCGCGACGGCGGCATGCCGCTGTGGCAGGACCAGATCTTCATCGCCATGTCCAAGGCTGCCTCGGACGCCAGCGGCTTCTACCGGCTGCCGTCGAACCGGGTGATCGAACTCGGGCAGCAGCTGGTGGTCTGACGGCGCCGAGCATGGTGGCCGACCGCGGAACGCCGTGCTAACGAACCCCGGCGCGCAACCGGCGCGACAATGAGGCCAATTGCCGCGCATGTGGAAGATCACCGGACATCTGACGCTCTCGCAGCGGCTGATGGCCACCGTTGCCGTCGCGATCATCCCGGCCATCGCGGCGTTCGCCTACTACATCAGCGCGGTCTATGCGACGCGGGAGCAGGAGGTCGGCGACCTCGCGCTCCGCACCAGCCAGCTCGCCGTGCTGGAAATGGAGCGCATCACCAGCGGGGCGGAGTCCGTGCTGCGCACCCTGTCCTTCTCGCCCGCGCTGGCGGGCGCCGACGCGCAGACCTGCAGCACCTATCTCCGCGCCGTCGCCGGTAGCCTGCCGCAGTTCTCGGGCTTCGCCATCGCAGACGCCGCCGGGTCCGTGCATTGCGACTCGGGGCTCGGCCTCGACCCCGGCAAGGTCGCGGCGCTGGTCGCCGCGTCCTCGCCCCGGACCGCCGGCGGCCTGATCGTCGGAACCTACACGCCGGACACCGATGGCCCGCCCTTTCTCCCCCTGGCGTTGCAGGCGGGCGACGCGCTGCTGGTCGTCGGCATCGATCTCGACTGGCTCGGCGCCCGCCTGCGCGAGCGCGATCTCGCACAGGGCAGCGCGCTCGCCATCGTCGGGCACGACGGCGTCATCATCGCCCGCGAGCCGGATCCGCTGGACTTCGTCGGCCACGCGGTGTCCGAGCAGTTCCAGCCGCTGATCGACGCCCCCGTCGGCGGCACGATCCGGGCGACGTCGGCGGACGGCGAAGAGCGGATCATCGGCTACCAGCCGCCCGCCGCCACCGGGATCGGGCTCTACGTCGGCGCCGGCCTGCCGGTGGACGCTGCCTTCGCGCCGATAAAGTCCACGACGCTCTGGAGCGTCGGCCTCGCTCTCGCCGGCTCCGTGCTCGCCTGCGTCCTCGCCTGGAACGTCGGCGACCGGCTGTTCCGCCGGCCGATCCGCCGGATCCTCGCCACGATCGACAGCTGGCGGGCGGGCGACGAAACGGCGCGCACCGGCCTCGTCGCGGATGGCAGCGAGCTTTCGGCGCTCGGCGCGGCGATCGACGAATACATGGACGGCATCGCGTCCGGCGAGGAACACCGGCAGCTCCTGCTGCGGGAAATGAACCACCGGATCAAGAACCTGATGGCGAACGTCCAGGCGATCGCCAACCAGACCTTCCGCGCCGGAGCCGGACCCGAGGGCACGCGCGCGTTCGCCCAGCGGCTGGCGGCGATGGCGGCGGCGCACGACCTGCTCGTCAACGACAACTGGCAGGGCGCCGACGTCGAGGCTCTGATCCGCGCCGCGCTGGAACCCTTCGGCCTGGGGCACGACGCCGGCATCAGCCTCGCGGGCCCCCGCCTCCGCCTGGGGCCGAGGGCGGCACTCGCGCTCGGAATGAGCCTGCACGAGCTCGGCACCAACGCCGCGAAGTACGGCGCGCTGTCCTGCCCCGGCGGATCCGTCAGCATCCGCTGGGCCGTCGGCGACGACGAGGCGACAGGCCGGCGCTTCCGCCTGACCTGGATCGAGAGCGGCGGACCGCCCGTCTCCGAGCCGGACCGCTCCGGCTTCGGGACCCGGATGATCCAGGCCGCCTTTGCCTCCGACCTCGAGGCCCGGGCGGACCTGCGGTTCATGCCGACCGGCGTGCAGTTCACGCTGGACGCGGACGCCGCCCGGGTCCTCGCCTGAAGGAGAAGTGCCAACTTCGACGGCCGCCCGGCCGATGTTGTTACGGACTTCGGCAGCGACGATACGATCGACTGGTCCAGCGCCCTCACCCTGATCTTCAACGGCTTCGACTGGCTCGAGCCGCTACGCCACGGTCTGTCCTCGTCACCCTTGTCGCCTGGACTCTCGCCTTTCCCGTAGTCGCCACCGACTCGGTGGCCGGATCCCTAGGTGTCAAATTCTGTCTGGTGATCCATCAGGTCGGCGTACTAGGGTCTCCCCTCAAGGTTGCACATATCTGGCTCGCGATTTTCCCACACGCGTTGACGGCCGGGCACCATGGTAGTATGCGGCGCCGCGGTCTATCTGTGTGGTGTATCTCGTCTGCCGACCGTGCTTCAATATGTTACGCACCTTCGTGCGTTCGAGGGAACTTTGAATGCTGGCCTTTGTGACCTGCGGGGGGCATCAGTACACGATCCGCAACGTCCTCGAAACCCGGGGATCGGCATTCCACGGTTCGATCATGATCCTGTCGTACCGCGACTTTCTCGGATTCGACGCGCTCCCTGTCGCCGACTACATTCTGACTGACCTCGAGCGTCTCTCGACCCCACTCCTCACTTCCGCGGCTGAGCGTCTTTCCTCCCTCCGAGCTTCCGTTCCGGACCTGCGGGTGCTGAACGCACCCGAAGCGGAGTCGCGCCGTCTCGCGGTCAGCCAGCGCCTGCGGGCGGCCGGGATCAACGACTTCCGGGTCTTCGAACTGTCACAGATCCCGGACGATATCAGGTTTCCTGTCTTCGTGCGTCGCCTGGACGACCACAAGGGGCCGCTGACGGACCTTCTGCAGGATCGCGACGAACTCGACCGCGCCCTGGCCGGGCTGCGGCGCCATGACGCGCGCGACGCTGATCTCGCGGTTGTCGAGTACATCGACACGCGTGACGACCTCGGGCGCCATCAGAAGCGGTCGTATTTCCGGGTGGCTGACCTGCTGTTCCCGGGCGCCTACAATGTCAGCACCTCCTGGGTCTGCAAGGGTGTCGCCGGGGACAACGAGCCGCCAGCCCTTCGCCGGAAGCGTTACGATTTTCTGGTGGGCAACGAGCACGAGGACGTCATGCGCGAGGTCTTCGAGGTCGCCGGGCTTTCCTATGGCCGTGCAGACTACGCGATGGTTAACGGCAAGCCGCAGGTTTTCGAGATCAACACCAACCCAATGGTCGTGCCGCCGCCGCGGATGCCTGTCGAGAAGCGCCACTACGTCGAGAAGATCCTCGCCAACTGGCTTACCGCACTCGCCGCCTACTCCCCACCGTCTGGTGCCGCGCCGCGATGGGTGTCGGTGCCGCCGCTCGCTGACACGCGGCTGCCGGACGCGGCCGGCCACATCGCCCGCCGCATCGTGCATCGCGTCCTGACCGCAACCGACCAATTGCATCGGGAAACGGCTCTCATGCGCCCGCTCCGCGCCCTCGGAATCGCGCGCTAATGCGCGAACGCGCCGGCCGGAATTCGCAGTTGATCTGCCTGCCGCGGATCGGCCGAGTCCGCCGATGTTGTTGAAGAAGTCGATGCTGCGGCGCGGCGCGATGTGCCGGTAGAATCGGCCAATAGCTTCTCTTCACGCGGGAGGCGGGAGGGTCATCGCGAGCTTGCGGAGGTTCTGGACGGTGGCTGCGCACCGCCTTACCGGAGCGGGACCCGGCCCGTCTCCGCCACCCGCACCGCTCCGCCGGGCTGGGTCCCGCTCCTCGCCCAACGAGGGGTCCCTTTTGGGCTCTGACTCAATCTCGGTGCAGCCGTTCAGCCAAGCGGATAGTCTCCTGCTCCGAACTTGAGGGGAGCAGGGATGATTGGGAGCCGATCGTCGGCGGCGCTGTTGCCGCCGGGATTGATCATCGAAACCGTGCGGATTGAGGAGGGCGGAGTGGCGGCGGCCGCGCGGTCCCGAGATGTCGGGTCGACCTGCCCAGGCTGCGGCAAGCTCTCGCAACGGGTCCACAGCCAGTACGTTCGGTCCCTCTCCGATCTCCCCGCCCATGACCGGCGCGTCAGTATAGCCCTCACAGTGCGGCGGTTCCGATGGGGCAACGACGTCTGCCCGCGGGGGATCTTTGCCGAGCGGTTCGGCGAGGACATCGTCGCGCCCTAGCCGTAGACCTCGGCTCCGGCGGCGAGCGTGACGGTCACGTCGCGGCCGACGCCTCCGTCCTTGCCGTTGCCGCCCTGGCCGGAGTTGTCGGTGTCGCCGCCGCCGCCCTCGCCGCCGTTCCCGCCGATCGACGCGACATGCGCGGCGGCGGTCTGTCCCTGGAAATAGCCGTTCAGGGTGACGTCGACCGTCCCACCGTCGCCTCCGTCCGCGCCGGCGCCGCCGAACTTGTTGAGGTCATAGGTGCCGCTCGCCCCGACCCCGCCGGTACCCCCCGCCGACCAGATGTCCGCGCCACGGCCTTGGGAGGAGACGAAGCTGCCGCCGGCCGTCACGCTGACCGCACCGCCGGTCCCGCCGGTCCCGGCCGTGCCGATCATGCCGCCGTTCTCGACGCCGAGCGCGCTGCCGCCGCCGGTCCCGGCCGTCGAGTTGACCGTCAATCCGCTGGCGATGCCGCCCGAGAAGCCACCGACGGCGCTGGCGCCCTCCGCCGGGGTATCGATCGCCAGCGTGACCGCGCCGCCGCCGCCACCCGCCCCGCGGTTGCCGCCCTGGCCATTGTTGACGCTGCTCCCGCCCTCGTTGCCGTTCGCGCCGGCGCTGCCCGCGGCGGAAACGTTCACCGGCGAAAGGTAGTAGGTGCCGTATTCGGTGGTGACCACGTCGTCCCTGTAGGTCGCGGGCGTGTCGAGTGTGGTGTCGATCGTGGGTCCGGTGTTGCCCGGCCCGCCGGAGCCGCCGGTGCCGCTCGCCGGCGTTGCCGGCGCGCCTTGCGTCGCGATCACGCAGGCCGGACCCTCCATGACGCAGGGGGTGCCGGTGTCGGCACGCGCAGGCAGGGCGGGCAAGCGGCAACGCTGTACCAAGCGCCTTCAGGGTCTCAATCGGCACGGAATGCTGGTAGTGTCTCAGTTTCAAACTGAGGCACTACCGGAGCATGGCGCAGCTTGGCGAGTGGGCGGGCGCAAGGTAGAGTCCGTGGTCGTGGTTTGCGCGGAGGTCGTCCAGCTTATGCCTGGAAGCCAAAAAGATCACTCGAGGCGTGCCAATCCACAGGGCGAGTTCCATTTAGATGCCCCGGGGATCCCGCCACATAACAGGAGCCAGCATTTTAAGGGCGACGGATATCGAGCGGCAGACGCGAGAACTCGGCCAAACGGCCGCAATACGTATCACCACAGCCATCTTCTGACCACATTGATCGGGGTCACCGTTGGGGCCGTCAATACTTTCGGCCCGGCGAACACATCCCTGCGAGAGGTTGCCCGCCAAGACGCGCGGCACTCAGTCGTCATCAACCTCCCGGGCTGATTTCGGCGAAGGCGGCGGCCATCCGCTCCCCGGCCTTGCCAGGCAGCTTCACCGACCTGGCGGCCTCGATGTTGGCCGGCGCGTCGCCCACGTGAATCAGGGCGACCATGCCCATGCTGAAGTGTGGCGAGCACTTGACCCCATAGACGCCCGGCTCGGTGACGGTCAGGACGAACTCCTCGTTCGTCTTGCCCTTGAACGGCTCCACGCCGTCCGGAAGCATGCCCTTGATCGCCTCGACGTTGTGGCTCTTGTCCGTAGGCACGAAGCGGACCGTGTCTCCGGGAGCGGCGTTCACGACCGCCGGCTCGAAGACCATCGCCCCGGCTTCACCCTTGTTCAGCATCTTCACCTCGAACTCCGCAGCATCCGCAGCGGTGCAGATGACGAGAAGCGCGGTCGCTGCTCCCAGAAGCTTGTGCATTGCGTTTCCTCCTCCATGATACCCGAGCCGGTTTGACCCGGAGGAGCGGGACGGCACAATTCGACCTTTGTAGCGGTCAGTCTGCCTGGGCCACGAAGGCTTCGAGGGCCTGGGAATCAATCGGCTTGAACAGGATCTCTATTCCGGCCGCCTCGGCGGCGGCGCGCACCTCCCGGGTGCGGTCGGCCGTGATGAGGCGCGTTGGCCGGTCGCCGTAGTGCGCGCGTAGCGCGAGAATGGTCTCGACCCCGGTCATGGCGTCGGCAAGCTGATGATCGATCAGGTAGAAGTCGGGGGCGATCCCCACTTCGTCGAGCAGCGCCAGCGCCTCTTCGCCGCTGGCAGCCTCCAGCACGCTTATGCCGCGTCGCTCGAGGAGGAGTGCGATCGCGCGCCGCAGATCCTCGTCGTTCTCGACGAGCAGCGCGATCCGGTCGCCTCCGGCGCCCTCCTCCTCCTCGATGACAGGCGTCGTCGCCGCAAAAGCCCGTCGGGCGGGCGACGGCGCGACGGCCAGCTCGACCGAGAAGCAGGTGCCGCGACCGGGCTCGGAGCGCAGCGAGAGCCGGTGTCCGAGGATGGTGCATGCCCGCTCGACGATGGCGAGACCGAGCCCCATCCCCTCAGACGCTGAAGCCGTCGCGTTGACCCGGTGGAACTCCCGGAAGACCGCCTGCTGTTGCTCCGGGGCAATTCCGGCGCCCGCCCCCGAGCCGTATAGCGGATCGCGTTGCTGATGAGGTTCTGCAGGATGCGGCGCAGGTAGGTGGGGTCGCTCCAGACGGTGAGGCTGCATGGCAGGATTTCGAGACAAAGGCCCTTGCGCGCGGCGACGGGAGCGAATTCGTCGGTAAGCTGGGCAAGCAGCAGCCCGAGCGGGACCGGCGCCGTCTCGACCGCCGCGCCTCCGGCTTCGAGCCGGGAAATATCGAGCAGCGCCCCGAGGATGCCCTCGACGCTCGCAAGCGACTTGTGCGCCTTCTCGAGTGCGCCGTTGCGGGCAGGCCCGGTGTCGTCGCGTGCGGCGGCAAGGAACAGCTTGGCCGCGGAGAGCGGTTGCAGCAGGTCATGGCTCGCCGCCGCGACAAAGCGGACGCGGGCGGAGTTCGCGCGCTCAGCCTCGGCGAGCGCCGCGGCCAGGTCCTCGGTCCGGGCGGCGACGCGCGCCTCAAGAGTGGCATTGGCCCGCAACATGGCGTAGATCGCCATTCGCTCGCGGGTGACGTCCGTGAAGGACATGACGAACCCGCTTCCCGGCATCTCCTGGGCGAAGACGTCGAGCACGGCGCCGGTGGCCTGGCGAAATCCGAAGGACAGCGCCTTCCGGGGCGAGGAAAGCGCCCAGTCGTGCAGTATTTCGGCCGAGACGCCATCGTCGAAGCCCGCGGCGTCGCCGAGCCGTGCCACGAGGGCGTCGAAGCTTGCGCCGATCCGGAGCTCGGTCGCCGGGATGTCCAGCAGCTGGGCCAGTCGCCAGTTCCAGCCGAGGAGGCGGGCGCCGGCGTCGAAAATGGCGACGCCCTGGTTGATGTGGTCGAGCGTCGCCTTGATCATGCGCGCCTGGTCGTCGAGCAACCTTCCGCGCTCGGTTCGCTCCATCCGGATGATGTCGGTGACGTCGGTCTGAAGCACGACGGTCCCGCCTTCGGCGGTGCGCTGCTCGCTGACCTGAAGCCAGCGGTCGCCCGCGAGCCGGACGTTGAAGACCTGCCGTTCCCGATGGCGGCGCATCCGTTCCGCCGCCCACTCCCCGGGAGTCACACCGGATGGCAGCGCGAGCATGTCCGAGCGGCTGACGGCGTCCACGTAACCCGCGAAGCTGATGCCCGGCTTGAGGCTCGGCCGGGCGTCCGCAAGGTCGCGGCAGAAGCGGGAGTTGCAGAGGACGAGGGACTCGCCGGCATCGAACAGGGCGAACCCTTCCTCGATTACCTCGATTGCCTGGGCAAGGTCGCGGCGGGCGCGCTCCGTCGCGCTGTTCGCTTCGACGAGACGGGCATTGGTGTCGTTGAGGAGCTTCAGCGTCGCCTCGAGATCGTGAGTACGCTGCCGGACGCGTTCCTCCAGCGCGGCGGCGCGACGGAACTGCGCATAGGCGGCGCCGCGGTCGCCCGAACTGTGCTCGGCCTGACGCATCAGCGCGTCGGCAATGATGAGCAGTTTCTCGACGTTGTGCCCGGCGTCATCGCGCGCGTCGATCAGCCAGTCGGAGATGCGGCCGCTCACGTTTCCCGCTCCGGCAGGATTGTGCCCGGCGGGTAGAGCGCCAGCCCGGTCAGGGTCTGGTTGACATGCATCGGGCCAATCTGCTCACCGTAAGTCGAGAAACCCACGACGTCGTGGCGGCGCAAAAGCTCCGAAACGCGCCCGGTCATCTGCTTCTCCTGCGCTTCGATGCGGCGCAGGATGCAGTCGAAGGCCAGGATGGCGGTCGGCCGCGCCGGCTGGGACAGCCGCTCCAGCTCGGTCTGGAGGTGGGCAACGAGATCCTGCGGTTCGGCAATCGTCAGCACCACGCCTTCGTCAATCGCCGAGAAGAAGACGAGGTCGCCCGAGGTCTTGATCCGCTGGATTGCCCGAACGTGGTGGCGCGATCCCATGCGGATTGCAATCGGATGAGCCGCGAAGGTGAAGGCGTCGAGGGCCGCCGGATCCTTGCCGAGCAGCCGCGCGTACTCCCCGGCCGCGGGCTCGGCGTTGATGCGCCGCACGATGCGGGCGCCGGGATCGGCGTCGGTCACCACCATGCGCCGCTCGGTCGGAAGCAGGTGGTCCACGCTGAATACCCGAAGCGGACAGGCGCTTCGCACCACGGCGAGCACCGCCGCGTTCTGCAGAACCCGTGGTCCGGCCAGCACGAAGGTCTCACCGTAGCGCGTGCCATCGCCCGCCGACCCGCCGATGAGCGGCAGCGGGCCGGTGCCAGCCATGAGCGCTGAGGTGAGCTCGTCCTCCTTCGTGGAAAGGCCGTCGACGAGGAGCAGGACGAACTCCTCGGGAAGGTCAGCGTGATCGCGTGCGAGCCGGCCGCGCGCCTCGAGCACTGCCGCCACGAGCGCGCGCGGGACCAAGGCCGTCAGATCGGGTACAACCATCATTTCGGCAGCGAAATGCTGCTGTGGCAGGCCGACCGCGACAATGGTACCCTCGTCGTAGCCCGCGGACGAGATCTCGCCGGCCGTGGAGCAGCCGAGTACGACCGCCGGGAAGGCGTTGGCCGCCTCGCGCGCGACCCTTGGGAGGTCTGCCGCAGGTGATACGAAGAGCAGGACGAGGGCGAAGGGTCCGGGGCCGAGCTGCCCGGCCAGCCGTTCCACCGCCGCCGGATCCGCGGCGTCCGCAACGCCCCGTGCGACGAACTGTTGGTTCCCGTAAATCGGCAGGCTCCTTCCGGGGTCGTCCTCCCGGAAGTCAATAGACCGCCGCTGCTCGGGGAAATCCAGCCTCAGGACTCGGGACTGAGCGCCGCGAAGCTGGCTTCCTGTGCCAGGAGGACCGCCTGCATCCGGGTCTGGACGCCCAGCTTGCGCATGATCGCGGTGAGATGCGCCTTGACGGTCGTTTCGGCGATCGAGAGCTCGTAGGCGATCTGCTTGTTCATCAGACCGGTGCAGACCAGCTGCAGGATGCGCGCCTGCTGCGCCGTAAGCAGTGCAAGACGGCCCACCGCCTCTTCGGAGAGGGAGGGGGGCGCCGCATCGAGGGCGATCTGTCTCGCGTGGATTTCGCCACGCGCAATCGCGGCGAAAGCGGCGGCGAATTCCTCGCGTTCGGCGTGCTTCGGAACGAAGCCGTTGACGCCGGCCCGCAGCGCGGCCCGGACCATCCGAAGTTCGTCGAGCGAAGAGACGACGAGGATCGGCACGTCGGGCACCGTCTGCCGCATCCGCACAACGCCTTCGAGCCCGTTCACGTCCGGCAGGTTCAGATCGAAAAGAATTACGTCCGGCAGCGGCGCCTCGGACAGGCGTGTGCGAGGGCGCCATGAAGTGTGCCGACCGACTCGACGTAGGCCGATTCCGACGGCGCCCATCAGGGTCATGGCGAGGGCTTCGCAGAACAGCGGATGGTCGTCGACGACGAGCGCCGAGCCGAATGTGCGGATGTTGCTCACGTGCTCCACCTGTGCAACCAAGCGGATTCCCCAATATGAACGCGGATAGCTTATCATCGTTCGGGCTCATCTTCACCGTGGCCGGGCGGGCGTCGCCGCCCGGCCACCGGGTCGACTCACTCCGCTGAAGCAATCTCCTTCGGCAGCTTGAAGGTCCAGATCATGCCGCCCTGGTTCAGGTAGTTGACCTTCTTCGCCACTTCTCCACCCCAGAGCGGAACCGCGCCGCCCCAGCCGGAAATCACCGAAACGAACTGCTCGCCGTCCTGCTCCCAGGTCACCGGCTGGCCGACGATCCCGGAGCCGGTCTGGAAGCTCCAGAGTTCCTCGCCGGTCTCGGCGTCGAGCGCCTTGAACTCGCCCTCGGGCGTGCCGAAGAACACGAGGCCACCCGCGGTCGTCATCACCCCGCCCCAGAGGGGCGCCTCGTTCTTGTACTCCCACTTGATCTCGCCGGTATTCGGGTCGATCGCCTTCAGGCTTCCGATGTAGTCCTCGAAGATCGGTTTGATCGTGAAGCCCGCGCCAAGATAGGCGGCCCCCTTCTTGTAGTCGATCGGCTCGTTCCAGATGTCCATGCCCCATTCGTTCGAGGGAACATAGAAGAGGCCGGTCTCCTGGCTGTACGCCATTGGCATCCAGTTCTTGCCACCGAGGAAGGAGGGCACGGCAAAGACCTGCTGGCCCTTGTCGCCGTCGACGGCACCGGTCGGGTCGCCGGGCCGGTTCTGCTCGTTGTAGATCGGCCGGCCGGTGTCATCGATCCCCGACGCCCAGTTGATGTTCTTCACGAAGGGATAGGCGGCGACGAACTTTCCGTCCTCGCGGTTGAGGATGTAGAAGAAGCCGTTGCGGTCGGCCGTGGCGAAGCGCTTGTGGCCGTCCTTGTCGACGAAAGGCACCACCTCGTTGACGCCGTCGAAGTCCCATCCTTCGCGTGGCGTCGTCTGGAAATGCCATTTGATGTCGCCTGTCGCCGGGTCGATCCCGAGGCGGCTCGCAGCGTAGAGGTTGTCTCCCTTCCCGCCGTCCGGCTTGCCTGCGCCGCGCAGCCAGCTGTTCCACGGCGACGGGTTGCCGGCACCGAATATCAGCGTGTCGGTGTCCTGGTCATAGGAGCCGCCGAGCCAGGTGGCGCCACCGCCGGTCTTCCAAAGATCGCCAGGCCAGCTCGCGTTCAGCGTGCCGGTCATCGTGCTGTCCTTGCCGTGCAAGGTGCCCATGTGACCCTCGATCGTCGGGCGCGTCCAGACGACCTCGCCGGTCTCGGCGTCGCGGGCCTGAACCTCTCCGACGATGCCGAACTCGCCGCCCGAGTTGCCGGTAATGACCATTCCGTCCACGACCAGCGGCGCCGCCGAGTAGCTGTAGCCCTCCTTGTAGTCGGCCATCTTCTTGTTCCAGACGACGTCGCCGGTCTTGCGGTTGAGCGCGACGAGGCGGGCGTCGAGGGTGCCGAAGTAGACGTTGTCGCCGTAGATCGCCGCGCCGCGGTTGATCACGTCGCAGCAGGGCAGGATGCCCTCGGGCAGGCGCGCGTCGTACTGCCAGAGCTCCTTGCCGGTGGCGACGTCGACCGCGAAAAGCCGGCTGTAGGAGCCTGTGATGTACATCACCCCGTCGTAGACGATCGGTTGGCTCTCCTGGCCGCGCTGCTTCTCGCCGCCAAGGCTGAACGCCCAGGCCGGAATCAGCTTGCCCACGTTCTTCTTGTTCAGCTTCTCCAGCGGCGAGAAGCGCTGCAGCCCGCGGCCCATGCCATTGGTCAGGACGTTGTCAACCGACGTGGCATCGTTGGCGAGATCCTCCTCCGTCACCTGCGCCTGTGCGATACCCGCGCACAGGAAGCTCGCCACGACGGCCACGATGAAGCGATTCATTCCAGCCTCCCTCCTTTGAGTGATGTCTCGTGCGGACATGCTCCGCCTCCGAAAATTCCCCAAGAAACCGGCCGACGAAATTCGACCTTGGTCGTAGCGGCGTCGGGAGCCTTGGGGTCCGTCGCATAACCGTCTGATGTTCCGACAGAATGATCCAGAGCACGGCCGCTGCGTCCGCATCAGCCGGCTGTGCTTGAGCCAGGGGCCGTCGGGGTGGAGGTCAGGCCTTGCGCGCGGTCAGCCCTCGCACCGGATCGTAGCCCCACGCTGCGGCGGCGCCGAAAGCGAGCAACGCCGCCGACGTGACCACGAGCGCGAGTGGATTGGGCTGGAGATAGAGGGTGAACCGGATGAGCTCGACGGCATGGGTGAACGGGTTCACGGCACAGGCGTCGCGCAGGAGGGGCGAGGCCTCGGCCATCTTCCACAGCGGATAGAGCGCGGACGAGAGGAAGAACATCGGGAAGATCACGAAGTTCATCACCCCAGCGAAATTCTCCAGCTGGTGGATCAGGGAGGAGAGCATGAGCCCGAGCGCGCCCAGCATCATCGCCGCAAGCCCGATCGCCGGCAGGGCCGCGAGGTAGCCGGCCGCGGGGAAGCGCACGCCGTACACGGCGGCGACGGCGAGGAAGGCGTAGGCCTGCAGGACCGATATGAGGCTACCGGCGAGGAGCCGGCAGAACAGCAGCCACCAGCGCGGCAGCGGCGCTGTCAGCAGCAGCCGCATCGAGCCCATCTCGCGGTCGTAGACGAGGCTCAGCGAGGACTGCATGCCGCTGAAGAGCAGGATCATCCCGACGAGGCCGGGTACGATGTAGAGATCGTAGGTGATGTAGGTCTTGTAGGGAGGGGTGATCGACAGCCCGAGCGCGGCGCGAAAGCCGGCGGCAAAGACCAGCAGCCAGACGAGCGGCCTCACCAGAGCCGCGATGAGCCGGCCGCGCTGTCCGAGGAACCGCAGGAACTCCCGGTGCACGATCGCGGCGAGCGCGATCAGCGCCCGACCAGCGGCCGACGGAGTGGCGAGACCCCGTTCGGCGAGGGGGATCCCGGCCACGCTCATGCGGCCTCCTTCGTCATCGCGAGGAAACGACCGCCGAGGTCATGGCCGCCGATCGTGCCGGCGTCGCCGTCGGCGAGGACGCGGCCCCGGTTCAGCACCACGAGCCTGTCGCCGGGCGCGACCTCATCGACGAGATGCGTCGCCCAGAGGACGGTCAGCCCCTCTTCGGCGAGCTCGTGCACGTGCGAAACGATCCCGCTGCGCGAGCCGACGTCGAGACCGACCGTGGGCTCGTCGAGGATCAGGACGGCGGGATCGTGGATGAGCGCGCGGGCAATCTCCATGCGCCGCCGGTGGCCGCCGTTCAGCGCCGCCACCCGCTCACCGGCGCGCTCGGCCATGCCGAGCCGGCCGAGGGCCGCTGCCGTGCGGCGCTCGGCCTCGCGGCCGCGCAGGCCGTGCAACGCGGCGAAGTAGAGCAGGTTGCGCCGGACCGTCAGGTCGAGGTCGAGCGTCGGGGCCTGAAAGACGACGCCGATCCGCGCGAGGGCGGCACGCGGGGCGCGCGCCAGGTCGTGGCCGGCAATCTCGATGCGGCCGGTTCGGGCGGCAAAGAGGCCGGTCAGAAGCCCGAACAGTGTTGACTTGCCGGCGCCGTTCGGACCGAGCAGGCTGCAGAAGCGCCCGCGCTCCACGGTGAAGCCGACGTCGCTGAGCACGCGCCGCCGTCCCCAGTGATGCGTGATCCCTTCGACGACGAGCCCGGTCATGGCCGCATCGCCGCGCCCCAGGGGTAGCGCCCGACCTTGATCGATTCGAGCGGCTCGCGCGAGGCCACGTCGATCACGGTGACATCGCCCGAGACGCCGTTGGTGGTGAAGAGCCGGCGGTGGTCCGGCGAGAACGCGACGTGCCAGACCCGGCGGCCGACCAGGATGTAGCCCTCGACCTCGTAGGTCCCGGTGTCGATCACCGCGACATGGTTCCCCGGGCCCAGCGCGACGAAGGCGGTCTTCTGGTCGGGGGTGAACGCGATCCCCACCGGCTGGATCCGGTCGGCGCTCACGCCGGTGATCTCGAAGCGGATCCGCGCCTTTTCCGCCTGGGTGGCGGCGTCGAACACCGTGACGCTTCCGCCGATCTCGGAGGAGACCCAGAGCTCCGTCCCGTCCTTGGCGAACCCGGCGTATCGCGGGCGGGCGTCGACCAGCGTGTTGGCGAAGACTTCGTGTGTCGTCGTGTCGATCCAGTGCGCCATGCTGGTTGTTTCGGAGGTGGTGATGGCGATCCTGCCGTCGGGCGAGATTGCCATGCCCTCCGGCTCGATCCCGACGTCGATCTGGGCGACGACCTTGCGCGTATCGACGTCGACCACGGTCGTCACCGCGTCGTCCTCGTTTGCGATCCAGAGATGCCTGTCGTCCGGTGCGAGCACGAACTGCTCCGGATCCTCGCCGGACGGAAGGTCGTGGAGCACCTCGCCCGAAACGGGGTCGATCACCTGGACGGTGTCGCTGTCCGAGGCGCAGACATAGACGCGGCTATAGTCAGAGCTGAAGGTGATCCCGCGTGGCCGCTCGCCGACATCGATGGTCCGGGTCACCGCAAGCGTGTCGGTGTCGATGACCGAGATCGTGTCGTCCTTTTCATTTGTCACCCAGATCTCTCCGGCGGAGGCAGCGACGGGCAGAGCGGTCAGCAGGAGAGCGGCGAGCCGCATTTCGTCATCCTCCGTAAGCGGTGCAGGCGCTCTCGGGCCGGTCGAGGCCGAGGGTGTCCATCTCGTTGGTCTGGTGCAGGAAGCCGTCGAGCGGAGCGAGTTCGACGAGCGCGCGGGCATTGACGACCGCCATCGGCTGCCGAAGCTGACCATCCCAGGACCGATAGCTGAGGCTGCGGCCCTTGAATCCGTCGAGGGCGAACCTGTCCGAGAGGATGAAGGCGCGCAGGATCTCCGGATCGGCCGAGTTGGTTCGGGTGACGGCCTCGCCGATCGTGCGCACCGCAATCCACGCGGCGTAGTCGAACGATGTCATGTCGCGGCCCCTTGCCGCCTCGAAGCGGTTCTGCAACTGCACCGCTCCCCATTGCTCGATCACCGGCGCCCAACCCTCGCCGTGCAGGCCGTCCGAGCCCGCCACGGGGCGCGGCAACCAGGTGTTGTCCTGCACGTAGCGGGCAAAGTCGTCGGCCTCGTCCGCGACGAGCAGCACGTCATGGTCCGGAAAGTCCTGGGTAAAGAGCGGGATCTCCGCGCCGGCTGCGCGGCGCAGGTCGGTGTCGAAGGTCCAGTCCTTCTCGGCGAGGATCCTTACGCCGAACTTTGCCGCCGACGCTCGCAGGGTTTCGGCGAACGCCCGATCCTCGGCCCTGGGGCCGATGACGAGCACGGTGTCGGTCCAGCGGCGCGCGGTCAGCACCTGCATCAACGCGTCGGTGCGCATGCCGTCCTCGGGGACCGTGTGCAGCAGGTTCGGCCGGCAATCGGCATCACGCAGCCGGCGCTCGCCGGAGGCAACGTTGAAAAGGATCGCGTCGCTCGCTTCCGGCAGGTCGGCGACGGCAAGAACCTCCGCGGCGGGCGCGTCGACAAGGAGCACCGGCGAGGCCCGGAGCGCGGTGCGTGCCGCTTCGAGGAAGTCGCCGCCGGGCTCGATCGAAACGACGTCGAGCCGGTAGTGGTGCCCAAGGAAGCGGCCGGTCGTGCGCGTATCGTCGAGCGCGACCTCGGCCCCGGCAATGCCCTGGTCCGCGGGAACCGGATCGAGGTTCGACAGGACCGGCGGCATCTCCACCTCCTGCCGAAGATAGACCATCGCCATGTCGACGTCCGCCGACGCCGGTCCCGCCGCAACAAGCAGCGCGGCGAATGGCCCCGACAGACACCATGCGAGGCGGTTCGACATCCGGCATTCCTCCCGGGCAGGAGCGTACGCACGGGAGGGGCGGGCGACGAAATACGACCTTGGTCCCATGCCTGCTTCGACCTTGGTCGAATACCGCAGGCGTGGTCGCGAGCGGTACCAATGCCGCGAAGAAGAACGCGAGGGAGAACCGACATGCCCGCGAACGCCTTACGCGCCGCGCTCGCCGCCGGCGCCCTGCTGGCGACCGCCACGATGGTGGTTGCCCATGGCGATGTGGCCCCCCAGCCCGTGAACACCGACGCGCTGCCCGACGTCGGGGAGGAGTGGCTGGTCGAGAACCCGTACCGCGAGGCGGCCGCGGGACACGACGTCTGGCTGACCGCGGTGAAGATCGGCGGCTCCGGCTTCAACCAGAACTGTGCCCGCTGCCACGGCCTCGGCGCCGTGTCCGGCGGCCTCGCGCCGGACCTGCGCTTCCTCGAGGCCGAGGAATACGGCGACGAGTGGTTCGTCGAACGCTTCCGCCACGGCTATACCCAGGATGGCACTACCAAGATGCCTGCCTTCGGCGAGATTCTGGGGCAGAAGGCCGCCTGGGCGATCCGGACCTACATCGAAACGCGTCCCGAGGATGGTGCGCTTGACGAGCATTCGGCGCGGCTCCACGAGATCCAGACCGAGCTCGAAACCGGCAGCGTCACCGATCCCGAGGGGCTGAAGGAGGAGCTGGAGGCGGTGGCGGGCGAGGTCCAGACCGCTTCGGGCGCTCCCGTCGCCGACAGCGTCGCCTACGAAGCGGCCCGGGTACTGACTGGCGAGCCCGCGACCTGGAAGAAGGCGGCCGACATCCTGACTGTCGGACTCTCGGCGGCGCACTGACAATGCCCCGCCCTGCGCTTCTCGCGCTGGTCCTCTGCGCCGCCCTGCCGGGCGGCGCCTTCGCGCGCTGCGAGGGGCTGGTGCCGCAGCCGAAGCCGCAGAACACCTACGCCCAGGACATCGGCCGCGACTTCGACCGGATCCTCGACGAGGGCTGGATCGAATTTGCGGTCTACGACGATTTTCCTCCATGGTCGTGGGACGAGAAGGGGGTCGCCACCGGCGTCGACGTCGACATCGGCCGGCTGATCGCCGGGGATCTCGGCCTGGAGCCGCGGTTCCGGATGGTGGCGGCGAGCGAGAATCTCGAGGCCGACCTCCTCAACTACGTCTGGAAGGGCGCCATTGTCGGGGGGCATGTCAGCGACGCGATGCTGCACGTCCCGTACGACAGCATCCTCGTCTGCCGGATCGAGCAGGTCGCCTTTACAGGTCAGTACGCCAGGGAGCGGGTCGCCGTTGCCTACCGGCGCGACGTCTACCCGGACAAGGCGCCGACCCCACCGGTGTTTCGCTACGATCGCGTCGCCCTCGAGAACGACTCCATCTCGGATTTCTATCTGACATCGCTCATCGGGCCGGCGGACACGATCCATCGCTACCCCACGACCGGCGACGCCGTCGACGCCCTGTCCGCCGACGCGACGACGGCAGCGATCGGTCCGCGCGCGGAGCTCGAAGCCGGCGCGGCGCGGCATCCCGAAAGCGAACTGGCCGTCGATACGCCGGCGCTGGTCGGCTTTTCGCGTGGCAACTGGACGATCGGCGTCGGGGTCAGCATCCAGCACAAGGATCTCGCCTATGCCATCGACATGGCAGTCGAGGCGGCGCTGGCCGACGGCCGCATCCCGGCGCTGTTCGCGGCCCGCGGACTGACCTTCGAAGCGCCGGCGCGTTAGGGTCGGGATGGGCAGGGATCGCGATCTGCCATCCCGGATCCGATGCGGGTTCCTGGCATTGACCCTCGCCGCGATCGCCGGCGCCGCCGCGGCGGCGCCTCTCTCCCCCGATGCGCTCACCGCGATGATCGCCCCGCCTCTCGCCCTCGGCGCGCAGGTCAACGACAAGGGCGTCTGGACCCTGCTGAACTCCGGCGGCGCCGAGGCGGGATACGTGTTCGAAACCGGCCCCTTGGCGCCGCTGCCGGGCTTCTCGGGCGCTCCGATCGACATGCTGGTGCAGATCGACCGCGAGGGCCGCTTCCTTGACGTGCGTCTCGTTTCCCAGAACGAGCCGATTTTCGTGTCGGGACTGGGCGAGGCGCCGCTGCGCGCGTTCCTCGAGCAGTATCGCGGCCATTCGATCCGGGAGCCGCTGGTGGTGGGAGCGCCCTATGGCGGACCCGGAGCCGGCTCGGACCTCGTCCGTCTGGACGGAGTCACCAAGGCCACCGCCTCGGTCCGCATCGCCCATGAGTCGATCCTTGCCGCCACGCTCGCGGTCGCGCGGGAGAAGATGCAAGGGGTTGCCTCCGCGCCGCCGGTCCGCCCCGACCCGGCCGCGGATCTGGCGCTCGATTGGGACAAGCTGGTCGCGCGGGGGCTGGCCCGGAACCTGCGGGTGAGCAATGCCGAGCTCGACGCCGCCTTCGCGGGCACCGTCTGGGCCGCGGATGACGCGGAGGCCTCTGCAAACCCGGAGGCGCCATACCTTGACCTGTGGGCGGTGGACGTCGGCCCCCCGTCGGTCGCGCGCGCCGTGCTCGATGCGGACGGTTTCGCCGAGCTTCAGCGTTTTCTCGCCGTTTCACCCGACGACGAGCCGGTCCTCGTGATGGATCGAGGGCGGCATGGGCTGGTGTCGCCCGACTTCGTGCGGAACACCGCACCCGACCGCCTGTCCGCAAGCCAGGACGGACTGCCGGTCGGGTTGCGCGATGCCGATCTGTCCGTCAGCACCCGACCCGGGGTACCCGCAGGCACGGCGATGATCCTGCGGATCGACCGCCGCCTCGGCTTCGACCCGACGCGCGACTGGACCCTGACGGCGCAGGCGGTTCGCGCGCACGGGATGCTGCAGCCGGAAACGGGGTCGGCGCATTTCTCGCTGACGCTCGCGTCGGATCCGGCCCTGTTCACCCGTCTGGACAAGCTGGAGACGGTTCCGCCATGGCGCGAGGCCCTCCGTGGCCGCCGGGACGATCTCGTCGGGCTGGGCATCCTGCTCGCCGGCCTCCTGGCCGCGCTGGGGCCCGGAATGCGGCGCGTGGCGACGCCCGCCATGTTGCGGTGGTTCCGCCCGGTTGTCCTCGCCGTCGTCGTGGGTTTCGTCGGATGGTGGGGTCAGGGCCAGCTCTCGATCGTCACCGCGCTCGCCGCCCTGCGGGCCACGACCAGCGGCGGTACGCTCGAGGTGCTGCTCTACGATCCGTTCTCGCTCGCGATCTGGGGAGCGGCGATCGCCGGGTTCCTGATCTGGGGGCGCGGCCTCTTCTGCGGATGGCTCTGCCCGTTCGGCGCCATGCAGGAATTTGCTCACCATGCGGGTCGCGCCATGAAACTGCCGGAATGGACGCCGCCTCCCGTATGGGACCGGCGGCTGATGCAGCTGAAGTACCTGACACTTGCCGGGCTCGTCCTTGTGGCCTTCGTCCTGCCCGAGAGGGTCGAACTCGCCGCCGAGATCGAACCGTTCAAGACCGCTGTCACCACCGTCTTTCACCGGGAATGGTACTACGTTGCCTATGCGGCCCTCTGGCTGGCGGTGTCGGCGGTGACGTTCAAAGGCTTCTGTCGCTATGTCTGCCCACTTGGGGCGCTCATGGCACTCGGCGGCCTGCTCCGGATGCGCGACTGGATCCCGCGACGGGCGGCCTGCGGCTCGCCCTGCCAGCTTTGCCGGGTGCGGTGTCGCTACGGCGCAATCGCACCGGCCGGCGAGATCGGGTATGCCGAATGTTTCCAGTGCCTCGACTGCGTGTCGATCCATGACGATCCGCGACAGTGCGTGCCGCTCGTGCTGGCGGCCAAGCGGACGCGCCGGGCGCGAACCGAGGAGGCGGCCGCGTGAACCGGCGGCGGTTCCTGCTCGTGTCGGCAGCGATGCTTGCGGCCGGCCGCACGCAGGCCGACGTCACGACCTGGCAGGCGCCGGCCTTCGGCGGATCGGTCACGGTAGACTTGCGCGGGCCACGTCCGCTCGGACACCGAGTAGTCGGCGCGATCGCAGCGACAATCGCCGAGATCGATGAGGCCGCGAGCCTCTTCCGCCCTGATTCGGCCCTGTCGCGGCTCAACGCCTCAGGCCGCCTCGACAGTCCACCGCGCGCCCTCCTGGATCTGCTGGCTGTTGCGGATCGCGTTCACGCCGCGACCCGCGGCACCTTCGATCCGACGGTGCAGCCGCTGTGGCGGGCGCTGGCCGAGGGGGCCGACCCGACCCCCGCCCGGAGGACGATCGGTTGGGAGAAAGTGCGTCTTCGCCCGACGCTCCGTCTCGACCCTGGCCAGGCGCTCACGATGAACGGGGTCGCGCAGGGCTATGCTGCCGATCGCGTTCGGTCGTTGCTCCTTGGCGCCGGCTACGGTCATGCGCTTGTGGACATGGGCGAGTTCGCCGCGCTGTCAGGCCCGTTCTCCCTCGGCGTCGAGGACTCGGCCCTCGGTCTCGTCGCGGTCCGGCGGATCACCGGCGGCGCCATCGCCACCTCGAGCCCGGCCGCAATGCTGGTCGGAGGCACACCCCACATCCTCGGGCCGAGAGGCGAGTCCCCTTGCTGGTCCACAATCTCCGTGGAGGCGCAAAGCGCGGCCTTGGCCGACGCTCTCTCCACCGGTTTCACGAGTGACGGCTGTAACGACCGGCGGTGACGTCGCGACGCTCTGACGGTCGCCCGACGCCCGCTCGACGGGTATCGAGCCGTGGAGCCCGATCTATGGGATTTGCGTCTCCAACTCGCGAAACTTCCGCCACACGATCGCGGCGTCGTCGTTCGCCCCGGGTTGCTCGGCAAGCTCAACCACCCGCGCGTGGTGCGGGGACTTAACGCAGACCGGGTCGGTCGCCGTCGGATCCCCGGCGAGCGCCATTGCCTGGCATCGGCAGCCGCCGAAGTCGAGCTCGCGGCGTTCGCAGCTCCGGCAAGGCTCCCGCATCCAGGCGGTCCCGCGGAAGGCCTCGAACGCGGCCCCCTCCGCCCAGATCGCCGCGAGCGGCCGGTCCCGGACCGTCTCGAATGCAAGGCCGGGAATTGTCTCCGCGGCATGACACGGCAGGACCCGTCCTTCGGGGTTCACATTGATCCCGGTCGTTCCCCAGCCGCCCATGCATGGCTTGGGATAGCGGGCGTGGTAGTCGGCCGGGACGTAGTCGATGACGAGCCGCCCGCGCATCTGCTCGCGCGCCGCCCGCACAATCTCGCTGGCGGTGTGCGCCTGGTCCCGCGTCGGCATCAGCGCCGCGCGGTTGGCGAATGCCCAGCCGTGGAACTGTACCGTCGCTATCTCAAGCCGCCGCGCACCCATCGCCTCGGCCATCGCGATTGCGTCGCCGAGTTGGTGCATGTTCAGGCGATGCATCACGAAGTTGAGCGTTAGCGGAAGTCCGGCAGCGCCGATCCAGCGCGCCGCCTGCAGCTTGCGCTCGAACCCGCCGCGATAGCCCCCGATCCGGTCGGCCATCGCCGGGTCGGTGCCCTGCAGCGAGAGCTGGACATGATCGAGACCGGCCTCGGCCAGCGCGGTGGTTCGCTGCTCGGTGAGGCCGATCCCCGAGGTGATGAGGTTGGTGTAAAGACCCGCGGCCCGCGCCCCCGCAACCAGCGGCTCCAGGTCGCGGCGCGAGAGCGGCTCGCCACCGGAAAGGTGGACGTGCAGCACCCCCAGCTCGGCGGCCTGGCCGAACACGCCGAGTCAGGCCGCGGTGTCGAGCTCCCGCTCCTTTCGGGTCAGCTCAAGCGGATTCGAGCAGTATGGGCAGGACAGCGGGCAGCGATGCGTCAGCTCCGCAAGCATCGCGATGGGCGGGGGCGCGGTCACGCGAAGTCCACCAGGCGTCGTTCGGCCAGGTTCCCGAGGAACTCCCGGATGTCGCCGACGACCTCGTCGACCGGGGCGTCATAAAGGGTGGCCAGGTGTGTCGCGATGCTGGCCACGTCGCGTGCGCCGTCGACCTCGGCAAGAATTGCGTGGCCGATTTCGTCGAGTCGGATCGCCCGTTCCGGCGCGAGCAGCACCCACCCGCCGCGCACGCGGTCTTGGTGCAGCCGCACGCCGCGCGGCAGGACCGGTCGGGCTTCCACCGTCGTCATTCCGCCGCCTCGAGCGCCAGACCCTCGCCGGGGACCCAGGCGCCCGGCGGGATGCGGCCCGGCTCGACATAGGCGTGCTCGAGCGCGTCGAGCTGCGCCCAAAGCACGTCGGTCTTGAACTTCAGCGCAGCGATGGCCGCATCCTGCTTCTCGGCGGTGTCGGCGTTGTCGAGCACCCACGCGAGTCCGAAGGCGACGTCCTTTGGCGCCTCACGCAGCCTGTTGCTGAAGTAGGACAGCGTCGCATCGTTGGCGAAGGCGTAGTGCTGCAGCAGGCCCTCGATCCGGCGCGCGTGGATCGCCGGGGCGAAGAGTTCGGTCAGCGACGCCGCCACCGCCTCGAGCAGGGTTCGGTCCCGCACGAAACGCACATAGGCGTCGACGGCGAACCGGGTCGCAGGAAGCACGCCGGCCGTGCCTGCCACATAGTCCGGATTGAGGCCAACGGCCGCGGCCAGGCACAGCCAGCGCCGGATCCCGCCCTCGTTCTCCGCCGTCCCGTCGTGGTCCTCGATCCGGCTTCGCCAGGCCCGCCGCAGGTCCGGATCCTCGACCCGGCTCAGGAACGCCGCATCCTTCATCGGAATGCGCGACTGGTAGTAAAATCGGTTGATCACCCAGGCCCGCACCTGGTCGGGCGTGCAGCCGCCCGAATGCAGCCGCTCATGGAACGGATGGCGGTCGTGATACCGCTCCGCCCCGATCGTGCGGAGCGACGCTTCGAAGGCTGCTCGCGATGCCGTCACAGTGCCACCTCCATCCCGTCGTAGGCGATCTCCCAGCCCGCGGCTTCCGCCTCGGCCCGCTCCTCCGAGCCGGGGCGCAGGACCGGGTTGGTGTTGTTCATGTGAACGAAGATCTTCCGCGTTGTTCCAAGCCGGCTGAAGGAGGCGATGGCCCCGTCTGCGCCGCTCATCGACAGATGCCCCATGCGCCGCCCCGTCTTCTGCCCAAGCCCCGCGCGGATCATCTCGTCATCGCGCCAAAGCGTGCCGTCGAAGAACAGCAGGGCCGCCCCCGTCACCCGGTCGGCGACAGCCGGCGTCACCGACGCGCAACCCGGCACATAGACAGCCCTTCCCAAGTCGCTCTCCAGCGCCACGCCGACGGTCTGCTCGCCCTCGAGGTCCGACTTCACATCCTCGGCCTCGAGATAGAGCGGCACCTTCCCCGGCACGGCAAAGAGTTCTGCCGTGAGCCCCGGCACGAGCTCGAACCGCTGACCCATCGCCACCGGCCGCCGTTGGACGAGAACCGGGTCAAGCACGCCGAAGACCGGATTGGCCGCCAGAATGCCCAGTATCTCGGAGGTGGCGAAGATGTCGAACGCCTGCTTCTCGCGCAGGCCAAGAAGCCCCGCCACATGGTCGATGTCGCCGTTCGTCAGCAGCACCGCGGAAAGCGGGCTCGTGCGCGGGGCACGCGGATGAAGTGCCGGCGTCGCGGCGAGCTGGCTTCGAATGTCGGGGGAGGCGTTCAGGATCGCCCAGTGCCGGCCGTCTCCGCTCACCGCGAGCGACGACTGGCTTGCCGCAGGGATCAGCCCCTGACGCGCCAGCCGGCAGTTCTCGCAGCCGCAGTTCCACTGGGGCACGCCGCCCCCGGCGGCAGCGCCCAACACGATCGCGCGCATCGGACGCCCCCTCGCCAGCTCAGAACAGGACGCCGTCCTCCTCCGCCGGCCCGTACATGTTGATCTCCATGCCGCAGGTGATCTCCCGAATTCTGGGCTTCTTCCAGGTCACGTTTCGGTCCTCCAGATGTGTGCGAACGGTTCGCCAGCCTGTATCGACGACGCATCGGAGTCCATTCGACCTAAGTCGCATGGAATGGCCGACGTGACTGTCCGTCGTCAGAACTTTCGATCGACTGGGGCACCGACGGTCCGCAGGCGAGCCTGGCGAGAACTCGGACAGACGTCGTGCTCGACGATCTGGTGGCTGGCCGCCGCATCGTGATCGACACCAGGTCACCAGATTGTCATTGATTGGCTTCCCAAATCACATATAATCGACCAATCGGTCAGTCAATCGAGTTGGGGGCCTTCTGCAAGGGAGTGTCGGATGCTTGCCAGCAATGCCAGCCACGCCGCGGCCAGTTGCTTGCGCCCTTTGGCGGACCCGCGACCCTTCCATGTCGACGAATACACGGACCAGCTCTTGCGCGTCTGCGGGCGCTTCCGGGTTGAGGCAAAGCCCACGCAACGCTCCGAAGTGCGTGGTGGAGTCCAAAGTCGGACGCTTTCACGCTTCGAGACGGCGACAGTTACGCTCGATGCAGACCGCGTCCTGCGCGACAGAACCATGATCCGCAATGATCCGGGCGAGCTTCTGTTTCTGATATATCAGGCCGAAGGGCAGAGCGCGATCGTGCAGAACGACCGACTGTGCCACCTGTATCGGGGTGATTTCTTCATCGCCGATTCCTCGGTTCCGTCAGAATTCATCTATGAGGGCCGCCATTCCACGCAGATTTCGCTGCATTTGCCGCGCGGCGAGATGGTCGCGCGGTTGGGCAAAGATTGCGTCGGCGGCACGGGAATCGAACGGGGCGACACGCTGACCCTGGCGATGCGCGGCGTGCTGGACCGGATGGTGGAAACCGATGCCGGCTCTGCCGCTTTGGGCGAGGCGCTGATCAACATCCTGAGCGCCTATTTCCACGCTCGCGCGCAGGGCGCCGAAAGCGTCTCGGCCCGCCTCTACCGTCGCGCGGTGCAGCGTCTGGAAGCTCAAGCGCGCGACAGCAGCTTCGGTATCGATGCGCTTGCCGCGGAATGCGGCGTGTCGCGCCGGACCTTGCAGCGGGTCTTCGCCGAGCACGACGACAGCTTCACCAGCCGCCTTCAAACCTTCCGGCTCGACCTTGCGCGGGCGCGGCTGATGGCCGGCGAGCGCAACATCATCGGTGTGCCTATGATTGCGGCTTCAACGACCTGTCGAATTTCTACCGACTGTTCCGCGACCGCTTCAGGGGTTGCTCCGGGCCAGGTCAGGTCACGCCGCGCGCCTCCTGACGGCGCGCCACGACCCGCGTGGCACAATCCGCAAATCCTGCTGACGCCAACCGCCAAGACGCCTGGGACGATCTTCTCCAGCATGACGCGAATTGCGTCCAAGGGAGGAGAGACACATGCACGATTTCGACCTGACGATTGATGGCAAAGCCTACAAGACCGCCAAGCGGTTCGATGTCATCAATCCTGCCACCGGCAAACCAGCCGGAACCGCCCCGAATGCCACGACCGCGGATCTCGACGCGGCGGTCGCCGCAGCGCAGGCCGCCTTTGCCACATGGTCGCAAACCAGCGATGCGGATCGTCAGGCCGCCTGCGGTGCGGTGGCGGCGCTGCTGGGCGAACATGCCGAGGAGCTTGCCGCGCTCATCACCGCCGAACAGGGCAAACCGCTGAACGGTCTGGGCTCGCGCTGGGAGATGGGCGGGGCGCAGGCTTGGGCGGGCTACACCGCGGGACTGTCGCTGCCCGTCAAGGTGCTTCAGGATGACAACGCCGGGCGAGTGGAACTGCACCGCAAGCCGCTGGGCGTGGTCGGGTCGATCACCCCCTGGAACTTCCCCGTGATGATTGCGGTCTGGCACATCCTTCCCGCACTGCGCACCGGCAATACGGTCGTCATCAAGCCCTCGCCGCTGACGCCTCTGGCCACGCTGCGGGCGGTGGAGTTGATGAACACGGTCCTGCCCGATATCCGCAAGATCGTCTTCACGGGGTCCTGCGCAACGGGGCAGAAGGTCATGCAATCGGCCGCGGCCACGATGAAGCGCCTGACGCTGGAACTGGGCGGCAACGATGCGGGCATCGTGCTGCCCGATGCCGATCCGGCGGCCATCGCCGAAGGGCTCTTCTGGGGGGCCTTCCTCAACAACGGCCAGACCTGCGCGGCAATGAAGCGCTTGTATGTCCATGACAGTATCCATGACGCGGTCTGCGACGCGCTTGTCGCCTACGCGGCAAAGATCCCCGTCGGCAACGGGGCAGAGGAAGGCTCGGTCCTCGGTCCGATCCAGAACGGGATGCAGTTCGACAAGGTCGCCCGCCTCGTGGCCGACGGCAAATCCCGCGGCAAGGTCCTGTTGGGCGGTGCGCCGGGCGAGGGCCTCTTCTTCCCGCCGACCATCATCGCGGGTCTGAGGAACGGCGATCCGCTGGTGGACGAAGAGCAGTTCGGCCCCGCACTGCCGGTCATCCGGTACACCGACCTCGACGAGGTGATCGCCGCCGCCAACGACAGCCCCAACGGGCTCGGCGGGTCGATCTGGACAAGCGACCTGGAGGCGGGCCGCAAGCTTGCGCTGCGGATGGAATGCGGCTCGGTCTGGATCAACAGGCACGGCGCGATCCAGCCCAACGTTCCCTTCGGCGGGGTGAAATCCTCGGGCATCGGCGTGGAGTTCAGCGACGAAGGTCTCGCCGAATACACCGATCTGCAGGCTGTCTTCAGCTGAGCGCCTTCACAAAAATCCCCTTCAATCCGGTTTCAAGGAAACAGACATGAGGAAACCCTACACACTCGGGGCGCTGGCGCTTGCCCTGCTTCTGCCTGCCCTTTCCGCCCAGGCCCATCCGCTCGACGGCCTTTCCGGCGAGGAATACAAGGCGGTCAACAAGATCCTGCGCGATGCGGGCACCGTGGACGACGAAACGCTCTATCCGCTGATCGAGTTGCAGGAACCGCCAAAGGCCGAGGTGCTTGCCGCGACCGAAGGCGCGATGCCCGACCGCAAGGCGATGGTGCAATACACCTCGGCCGAAGGATTCCGCGAGGCGGTGGTGAACATCACCAAGGGCACGGTGGAAAGCGACGCGGCGATCCCGGGCGATGCGGGCCAGCCGATGATCCTCTTCACCGAATTCATCGGGGCGATCGAAGGCGTGCTTCAGCATCCCGACATGGTGGCGGCACTCGAAAAGCGCGGACTGTCGCCGGACCAGGCCTTCTGCCTTCCGCTGACGGCCGGCAATTTCTTTACCGAGGAATACACCAACGGCGCGCGGCTGATGAAAGTGCCGTGCTATCAGGTGCCCGAAGGGTCGAACTTCTATGCCAAGCCCATCGAGGGGCTTTTCGCCGTCTATGACGTCGCGAAGAAAGAGGTTCGCGGCATCGAGGACAGCGGTGTCATCCCAATCCCCACAGACCCGTGGGGCTACACACAGGACGAGGTCGAGGCGCGCTTGCCGCTGCGCCCGGAGTCCAACCCTGCCACACTCTCGCAGCCGGGCGGACCGAACTTCACGATAAACGGCAGTGAAGTGAACTGGGACATGTGGCGCTTCAATTTCCGTGTCGACAAGCGTCCGGGCCTTGTGCTGTCGAATATCGACGTCAAGGACGGCGATGACTGGCGTTCGGTCATCTACCAGATGCACCTGTCCGAAGTCTTCGTCCCCTACATGGATCCGTCCGAGGCGTGGTATTGGCGGACCTACATGGACTCGGGTGAATATGGATTCGGCCTGTTCCTCAGCCCGCTGCGGCCCGGTGTGGATTGCCCCGAATACGCGACGTTCCTGCCCGCGATGATTGCCGACGACTTCGGCAACCCGCTGGAAATCCCGGACGCGATCTGCATCTTCGAACGCTCCATCGGCGATCCTGCCTGGCGGCATTTCGAGGTCTTCGCCCAGACGCCCGAGGCCCCCGTTCCGGCCGAAGGCAGGCCGGAGACGGAGCTGGTCGTCCGCACGGCATCCGAGGTGGGGAACTACGACTATCTGATCGACTACCGCTTCCACCAGCACGGCGAGATGCATCTCATGATTGGTGCTACCGGGCTAGACGCGGTGAAGGGCGCAGCCTCGACCTCGATGGACGATCCGACGGCAGCGGCGGAGACGCAGTACGGTACGCTGATCCAGCCCAACCTCGTCGCGGCAAACCACGACCATTACTTCAACTTCAAGGTCGACTTCGACATCGACCAGCCGGTCAACGACGTTTCGACCATCGACATCGTGCCTGCGACCGTGCCTGAGGGCCTGCCGCGCCGGTCGATGTGGAAGGCCGAGAACCGGCCGATCGCATCCGAAAAGGACGGGCACTACAAGCTGGACCCGAACCAACCGCGCTACACGCTGGTGACCGACCCGACGAGCAAGGGCCCGCTCGGCCATGAGTCGGGCTGGATGATCGACGATGCCGATGTCGCCTATTTCCCCTTCGACTTCGAAAACGATCCGCCCTTTGTGCGCAACGGCTGGATCCAGTTCTCGAACTGGGCGACCGCCTACGATCCGTCGCAGCGCTATGCGGGCGGGAAGTATGCGATGCAGAGCGACGGTTCCGACACGCTGGCGCAATGGGTCAAGCAGGACCGGCCGCTGGATGATACCGATGTCGTGACCTGGGTGACCGCGGGCTTCCATCACGTGCCGCGGATGGAGGATTGGCCGGTGATGTCGACGCACTGGAAGTCGATCCACATCCAGCCCTTCAACTTCTTCGCGCACAATCCCGCGCTGACGATCCGCGACCCCCATCACGACCACAACCACAGCCACGACTGAACCTTTGGTGCGGAAAAAGAGAAGGAAGAGCGCGGGCGACCCTTCGCCCGCGCTTTTAGTAGATGGTGCCGAGGTCGGTCCGTTTGCCTACCGCATCGTCCTCGGCGCCGATCCGCGTCGCATCCCTGGCGGTGACCTTTACTCGGCGCACGCTCAGCGACAGGCTCCGGCGCTGGCCGCCGGCCTCAACTGTGCCGAAAGGCACTGTCACGGCAACTCGCCGCGGCTGGCAGCACCGTCGGAAATCGGCATCGCCGACACGACCGTGGCGGCGCGAGGACCCGTCCCCGTCCCCACTCTCTCGCTTGCGGCTTTCGCCGGCCATTTCCCTTCTTGGATCGAGCCCCTTCGCGGCAGCAGCTCTGGGGATCGAGTCAACCCTCGCCTAGAGCGGAAGCCGAGCGGGTGACATACGGGCGGCAGCGCCAGTTCTCAGCCGTGTGCTGCCCCCGCTCAGGTTTCAAACCGAACGAGTGTCGTTCGCCTTCGACCCGGAACTGCCCATCAGCAACCAAGTCGAGCAGGTGCTGGCTGCAATCGCTGCCGGTCAGGTGCCCCCTGACATTGGCAAGCAGATCATGACGGCATCGCCGCGCTGAGCAACGTGCGGGCGACCGAGAACCTCGAGGAACGCATTGTCGCCCTCGAAGCGCGGGCGTTGAACTGCATCACGTTGCGAATGGAGGGATGATCTGCGCCTACGAGGCGGGTTCCCGGGCGCTTTCGTGAGCGTGCTGCAAAGTTGCTACAAGTTGCGCCCTATGACCGAATTGCGTCACCCCCGCGCCGCCAGCTTATAGCGCACTTGTAGCGGGATTTTTCCGGTGGACTGATCGAAGCCAACCTATTGTTTTTATTGGCGGAAGGGGTGGGATTCGAACCCACGGATGCTTGCACATCGGCGGTTTTCAAGACCGCTGCAATCGACCACTCTGCCACCCTTCCGTCGCCGGTTTTCAAGACCGGTGCCTTAAACCGCTCGGCCACTCCTCCCGAGGTGGGCGTCAATAGCGGCTGGCGCCGGACACGTCCAGACTCGGCCGTGAGAGGATCTCGCGGCCGCCCGGCCGGGTGGCGGGGCTTTTCGCGGCGGGCTGCCTCGACTAGATCGAGGCAAAAGGCGGGAGCACCATGCGGCGGAGACGGCCCCTCGGACCCGGCGTGCTGGCCCTCGGGCTGGCGCTGCTTGCGGGCTGCGCGCAGACGGCGCCGCAGGCCGGGGGCGGGCTCCGGCTCGCGTTCGAGGATCGCCCGGCACCCGGCGCCTTCTCGTTCGAGGGCACGGCGGTGCCCGGGCGACGGGACGGCGCGGCCGGTCTCTGGGCGACGGTGCCGGGGCTGAAGCGGCCGGAACGGGCCGAGGTCGAGAACCTCGCGAACGGCCGGTCGGTGGTCGTCGCGCTCTTCTCCGGCGGCAGGACCGGGACCGTGGGGCTTTCCTGGCAGGCGGCCGACAGCCTCGGGATCGGCGACAGGCAGGTCCGGGTGCGCGTGACGGCGTTGCGGCAGGCGCCGCGACTTGATACAACCACAGGTGGATTTTGACAGCTGCGGGCGGTTCGTCTACCCTCGGGCGAGCCGTCCCGCCGCGGACAGCACCCGGAGATCCGCATGTTCCTGAAACCCTGCCTCGCCGCCTTCGTGCTGGCGGCCGTGCCGTGCGCTGCGCTCGCCTTCGAGACCAAGGCCCGCGAGGCGCTGGTGGTGGATGACGCCACGGGCATGGAACTCTTTGCCAAGAACCCGGACATGCCGATGCCGCCGGCGTCGATGTCCAAGCTGATGACGCTGGAACTGCTGTTCGAGGCGCTGCGGGACGGCAGGGTGACGATGCAGACCCTGTTCAACGTCAGCCCGCGGGCGCAGGGCATGGGCGGCTCGCGCATGTTCGTCGAGGCCGGAACCCAGGTCCCGGTCGAGGCGCTGATCCAGGGCATCGTCGTCCAGTCGGGCAACGACGCCTGCGTGGTGGTGGCCGAGGGGCTCGCCGGCAGCGAGGAAACCTTTGCCCAGCAGATGACCAAGCGGGCGCAGCAGCTCGGGATGAATTCCTCGAGCTTCCGGAACGCGTCCGGCTGGCCGGAGGACGGCCACGTCATGAGCGCGCGCGACCTCGTCACGCTGGCGCGCCACATCATCGACGAGTTCCCCGAATACTATAAGTACTTCCAGGAGACGGAATTCACCTGGAACGGCATCAGGCAGCCGAACCGCAATCCGCTGCTGACGCAGGGAATCGGCGCGGACGGCCTGAAGACCGGGCACACCTCGGAAGCCGGCTACGGCCTCGTCGGGTCGGCGGTGCAGAACGGCCAGCGGATCGTCTTCATGATGGGCGGGCTCGGGAGCGACAGGGAGCGGGCCGACGAAACCGAGGCGGTGGTGAAGTGGGCCTTCGGCGCCTACGATCCGGTGGAGTTCTTCGCCGGGGGGGCCGAGGTGACGCAGGCCGACGTCTGGCTGGGTGCGGCGCCGACGGTGCCGCTGGTGGCGCCGGCGGACCTGCAGATGCTGGTACCGCGCGAGGAGCGGGCCAACGTGCACGCGCGGGTGATCTACAACGGCCCGATCGAGGCGCCGATCGCCAAGGGCCAGAAGCTCGGGCTGCTGAAGGTCGACGTGCCGGGGCACGACCCGGTCGACTTCGATCTCGTGGCCGGGCAGGACGTGGCGCGCGGCGGCATCCTGACGCGGATCAACGCTGCCGCGCGGCTGACGCGGGACAGGGCCGTCGGTCTGGTGCTGGGGCACTGAGGGTTCAGAGGCGGTAGCACGGCCCCAACCGCGCGCGTCAGCGGTTGCGCGCGGCGGTGCGACGTTGATACTGGGCATCGGTGGGGACACCGGCCCCGTGACGCGCCGCGCTGGCGGGAAAGACAAGGCGGCATCAGGCGACATGCCCGCAGGGCGCTTCATCAGCTTCGAGGGGATCGACGGGTCGGGAAAGTCGACGCAGGTACGGCTGCTCGCGGCCCGGCTGCGCGAGGGCGGCGGCGAGGTCGTCGAGACGCGGGAGCCGGGCGGCGCGCCGGGGGCGGAGCTGATCCGGCGCCTGCTGGTCGAGGGTGCCACCGGCCGCTGGTCGCCCGAGACCGAGATCCTGCTCTTCACCGCCGCGCGCCGCGACCATCTGGAGCGCACGGTCGGCCCGGCGCTGGCGCGTGGCGCCACGGTGATCTCGGACCGTTTCGCCGACTCGACACGGGTCTATCAGGGCGTCGCCCGCGCCGCGCTTCGCGATGTCGTCGACCGGCTGCATGCGCTGACGATCGGTGTGGAGCCCGACCTCACCCTGATCCTCGATCTGCCGCCGGAGGTGGCGCTCGGCCGCGGTCTGGCGCGCGGCGGGCCGGAAGACCGGTTCGAGCGGTTCGGCGCGGACTTCCACGCCCGCCTCCGCGACGGCTTCCTCGCCCTCGCCGCGGAGTTCCCCGGGCGCTGCCGCGTGATCTCCGCCGCCGGCACCGCGGCGGAGGTGGCGGCGCGGGTCGCCGCGGTCGCCGGGACGGGGAGCGCGCCGTGACCGACGTTGAGGAGCCCGACCACCAGCCCGGCGCGCCGCATCCGCGTGAGACCGCCGTCCTCTTCGGGCAGGAGACGGCGGAGGCGTCGTTCCTTGCCGCGGCGGGCCGAATGCACCACGCTTGGCTGCTCACCGGGCCGAAGGGCGTCGGCAAGGCGACGCTCGCCTGGCGGATCGCCCGCTGGCTGCTGGCCGGCGAGCGCGGGCCGCTGGCGATGGACCCCGGCGACCCGGTCTTCCGCCAGGTCGCGGCGCTGGGCGCGCCGCAGCTCTTTCTCTGCCGGCGGCCGTGGGACGACAAGGCGGAGAGGCTCCGGACCGCGATCACCGTCGACGAGGTGCGGGCGCTCAAGGCCTTCTTCCAGCTTTCCGCCGCCGACGGCGGCCGGCGGGTCGCCATCATCGACGCGGCCGACGAATTGAACGGTGCGGCGGCCAACGCGCTCCTCAAGATCCTCGAGGAGCCGCCGGCGGGTGCCGTGCTGCTCCTCGTCTGCCACCGGCCTGCGGGGCTCCTGCCGACGCTGCGGTCGCGCTGCCGCGAGCTCCGCTGCCGGCCGCTCGGCGCGCCGGCGCTGGAAGCGGCACTTGCGGCGGCGGGGGCGGCGGCGGACCCGGACGAGGCGGCGGCGCGGGCGGCGCTCGCCGGCGGGTCCGTCGGGGCGGCCCTCGCGCTGGTCGCGGGTGAGGGGCTCGCCCGATACGACGAGATCGTCGGCCTGCTGAAGGGTGC
>JBGALW010000247.1:0-4764 GCA_044223585.1 Amaricoccus sp. | reverse complement strand
GGCCTGGGCCCGGTCTATGCCGCCGCTGGAGACCCTGCGGTCAGCCTGTTCAGCGGGACAGCGGTCAACACGATCGAATCCGGGCAGGCGATCATCCTCGTCGAGATCGAGGTGCAGGGCCTCACGAATGGCGCCGTCGACCAGAACACGCTGGAGACCTACCACCACGCCTACACCTACGTGACGCTCCTCGATGAGGAGTCGGCCCCGTCGCGGCTGTCGCGCCCGCTGCGCTGGTCGCCCGGGCAGGTGGCGCGCGTCAACGGCTTCGCCTCCCCGCCGTCCGGCCGGGGGATCAACCGGATCCGCATCTATCGGTCCCAGACCGGAGACAGCGGCCAGACCGACCTCTATTTCGTCGGCGAGATCCCCATCGGCACAACGTTCTTCGACGACAACCTCGACGACATCACGCCGGGCGAACCGATCGACACGATCGACTTCGATCAGCCCTTCGACAGCCTCGAGGGGCTGGTCGCAATGCCGAACGGCATGATGGCGGCTTTCCGGGGAAAGGAGGTGTTCTTCTGCGAGCCCTACAAGCCGCACGCCTGGCCGCGGAAGTATTCCTTCACCGTGGGCTGGCCGATCGTCGGCCTCGCCTCGCTGGGGGCCGCCCTGGCGATCCTGACAACCGGGCAGCCGACCATCGCCGAGGGGACGCATCCTGAGAACATGCGCTCCAGGAAGCTGGAGGTCGACCTCCCGTGCCTCTCCGCCCGGTCGATCGTCGACTTCGGCTACTACGTCGCCTATGCGTCGCACCGCGGCCTCGTCGTGCTGGACGCGAGCGGGGCCCGGCTCGTCACCGAGGATCTGTTCACCCGGGAGGACTGGCTCGACCTCAACGTCGACACCTTCCGCTGCGGGCAGTACGCGGGTCGCTACATCATCAGCCATGACCCGAAAGGCGATGACGCCCGACGCTGCACCATCATCGACCTCACGGGCAAGGATCCCTTCGTCGTCCGCACGAGTTGGAAGCCGCGCACCTTCCACTACGAGACCGGCCGGGGCCGGCTCTACTTCCTCGACAGCGACCGGCAGACGATCCGCGAGTTCGACAGCCTGCAGGGTCAGCACGCGCGCCTGCTCTGGAAGAGCAAGCTCTTCGTGCATCCCGAGCCGGTCTGCTATGCGCGGATCCTCATCAGCGCCGAGAAGGTAGCCTTCCGCAACAGCGGCGCCCCGAGCACGCTGGCCGTGCGCATCTTCGCCGACGGCGAGCAGATCGACACGATCGGTCTCCCGAACCGGGTCATCGCCCTGCCATCCGGCTTCTCGGCACGGAAGTGGCAGGTGGTCATCACCGGAACGTACAAGGTCCATGCGGTCTACATGGCGTTCACGCCCGAGGAGATCGCCCAGGTGGCCCAGGTATGACGCGCCGCGACGATCCAGATGGCGTCGGCGCCCAGCTTGAGCGGCTGAGCACCCTCGCCGGCACGAAGGGCAACCCGCTTGACCAGGCCGTGCGCATCCGCGACCTCAAGGGGCGCGTGCTGAAGATCATCGAGGACCGGGAGCGGGAGCAGCGCACCGACACCCCGGCGAACGGTGAGCGCATCGCCGACTTCCAGACGAACCTCGGAGAGACGAGCCTGCCGCCGGGCTTCTATACCTGGCAGCAGGGCCTGAGCCGGAACATCCCGCCGGCGGGCGCCGGGGGTGGCGCGCTCCTGCTCAAGCGAAGCGATGAGGTCGCCATGTGGCTGGCCGCAGTCATGTCCGGCACCGTCGGCCAGAACGTGCCTGCGCTCTTCGCCCTTGCGACCTCGGGCCGACCGAACGATTGGGGCCGGTGGACCGAGCTCTACCATGAAGGCAATACCGTCAGCGGGCCGTCCTATGACGGCGCTGGGTTTGGCGACCTCCGCAAGCAGGAAACGAAGCAGCCGACCGGGCCGAGGTGGGCTTTCCGCAGCAACCCGGCCGGGACGATCCTACGCTCCGGGTCCGGCTTGCAGATATGCTGGCGCCACGACCTCACTGCGGATTTCGACAGCGCTGCCTCGCTCCTCTGCACATGGACCTATCCCGAGCCGTTCGGGGCCCCGCCGATCGTCATCCCGATCCTGCCGCGGACCACGAACGGCGCCTACTCTGGCTTCGCCACCACCGACGTCGGCAATATCGGCGTTCACCCGATCGAGACCGCCGCCTACATCGCCGTCCGCCGCGACACCGGAGCGTCCGACTTCGTGAGCGGAGACACCCTGACTGGCCTCATGGCGCTCGCCATCGGCCTCTGGTGGGACCAGCCATGACCCCAGGCGTTCCGAGACCCGTCTACCTCGACGAGCCGGTGCAGATGACCGATCGCTACTGGACGACAGTCGCCGATCAGGCGGCGCTCCTCCGGTGGGCCGCGCCGCGCTGCGGCATCGAACGCGGCTGGATCCCGGACACCGAATGCATGGGGGTCACGGATGGCAGGAACGGCCCGGTCCGCCTCGTTGGGCTCCTGAACTGCTACCATGATGAAGGGGCTTGGTGCCACATCGCCAGCAGCGGCGCCGCCCCGCGCCCTCTCCTGACGTGCTTGGGCCCCTTCTTCCACTACGCTTTCCGGGTCAGAAAGCTCCGGCGCATCACGGCCCGGATCCCTGTTCGGAACGTCGCCGCGCAAATGCTTGCGCTCCGGCTGGGTTTCACCGTGGAAGGGCGCGAGCGCGCTGGCTTCAAGGGGCAGGATCTTGCTATACTGGCAATGCTGGCCGAGGACGCCGCGTGGCTGGATGACGAGGAGGCCTCTGAGTGAAGGGCGACGCACCGGACCAGGATCCGAACATCGGCAAGGCCGCGCTCATGAGTGCGCGCCTCGGGAAGCAGTATCTCGGCTGGATGAAGGATCGGGCGACCATCACCGATGCGTGGTCGGCCGAGGACCGGGCCCGGTACGAGAACACCTTCGTCCCGCTGCAGGACGATTTCATCCAGACCGCGAAGACATGGGACTCCCCGCAGGCACAGCGGGCCGCGGCACGGGAGGCGGTCGCCGACGTCGCGCAGCAGACCAAGGTGGCGCAGGCCGCGAACGATCGCAGCATGGCCGCCATGGGCATCGACCCGAACAGCGGGCGCTTCGCCGCGGGCCGGCGCGGCATCGCGATCGACACCGGCCTCGCCAAGGCCGGCGCGGCGAACATGGCCCGCCGCCAGCGCCGCACCGAGGGCGTGCAGATGATGGGCGACGCCATCAACCTCGGCTCCGGCATGGCCGTGAACCCGCTCTCCTCGTTCAGCGCGGGGACAGCGGCGGCCTCCCGCGGGTTCGAGGGAGCGATGCAGGGCTACGGCCAGCAGGCGGACATCCTCAACCAGCAGTACCGGAACCAGATTGCCGGCTATCAGGCGGACCAGGAGTCGAGCGGCCAACTCTTCGGCGCGCTGGGAACCGCGGCAGGCATGGCGATCGGCTCGCCGTGGCTCAGCGCCGCCATGGGCGGCATCGCGGGGATCCGCTAAGAAGATGAGCGAGAGCAACGTCATCGACATCCACCACCGCGGCCCGGCGATGGCCGCCGCTGAGGCGGACGCCGCGGTCATCGAGCAACTGGAATGGCTTCTGGCGGCGGCCCGGAGCGGCGAGATGCAGGGCATCGTCGGGGCCTTCCTATATCGCGATGGCACCGCCTGCAGCTTCGGCGTCGGCTGGCAGGGTAACGCGCTACTTGGCTCGCTGGCGCGGCGGCAGCACATCCTGACGGCCGCGCTCGTCGAGGGTCAGGCATGAGCGCGGCGCTCGGCGGCTTCATCTCCGGCATGACGGGCGGCCTGCAGATGCAGCAGGACTTGAGGGATGCGCGCGAGGAGCGCGAGGACCGGAAGGCGGCGCGCGAGGCGCGGGCCGGCGCAGCGGCCGAAGACGGGCTTACCGGGGCGCCCGGGTCAGCTCCGGCTATCGGTGACTTCAAGCTCTCCGACGCCGGCATGGCGTCGCGCCTCCGGCAGGGGCTTATCGACCGAGGCCTGCCGGCGCACGTCGCCGACGGCTGGGTCATGAACTATCAGGACGAGAGTGGCCTGAACCCCGGCGTCAACGAGGCGAGTCCGGTCGTCGCCGGCTCGCGCGGAGGCTTTGGCCTGAACCAGTGGACCGGACCGCGGCGGGTAGCCTATGAGGCCTACGCCAAGGAGCGCGGCGTCGCGCCGGTCGACATAGACGCGCAACTCGACTTCCAGATGGCAGAGCTCAAGGGGCCGGAGCGCGGCGCCTATGATGCGATCATGCAGACGAAGAGCGCGGGCGAGGCGGCCTCGGTCATCGCGGCGAAGTTTCTCCGGCCGGCGGAATCGCACCTCGCCGCCCGGCAGGCGCGCTACCGGCAGGTTGACCAGCAGGCGGCGGCGCTCGCCTCGTCGCGTTACGGCGCCGTCACGGGCCGGGATCTCGGATCAGACATCGCCTTCGCCGCGCGGCAGGGCATCACGGGAGTCGCATGAGATGGCAGGTGGCGCAGCACTCGGCGGGTTCATCACCGGCCTGACGCAGGGGATGGAGTTCCGCAACCGGCTCCGCGATCGTGAGGACGAGCGCAAGCAGCGCGAACAGGATCGCCTCTGGGAGATCGAGGACCGCAACGTCGCGGCCAACGATCGGGCCCGGAAGCAGAAGTGGGCCGAGGAAGACCGCACGGCCGCCGCAGAGGAGCGGAAGCGCCGCCGCGCGATCGAGGACGAGAAACTCGCCGCCTACCGCGCTGACCGGAAGCGCCAGCAGGAACTGCAGGGCCGCGATGATGCGACCTATTTCGAGGAGCA